>JAYVCW010000570.1:0-5240 GCA_043749775.1 Acidobacteriaceae bacterium
CTGCGGATAGGCGCCAGTGAGAATCGTCGCGTGCGAGACCACGCTACCCGGCGACTGTGCGTAGGCATGCTCGAAGACCATACTCTCGCCGGCGGTACGGTCCAAATTCGGTGTAAGGGACGGCTTCGTGCCGATAAAACTCATCCTGTCGGCGCGAGTGGAATCGAGCGTAATCAAGACAATGTTGGGAGTCGCGTTCGTAGCCGCGCCTGAAAAGTTGGAAGCGGCCATAACGATACTCAGGGCTAGCCACGCGCCAGCAGCAGCTTTCAGCGTCATAAAAGTAAGTGTAAAGTACAATCGACTCAGCTGCGTTTCGAAACTTCTAACACATCTCACAGCCGTGTTGCATAAATTGCAGAGAACAACGGGTCATCTAAAAAATCGATTTCGAATTGCGATTTCGCTGCTCGCCTGCTGCGCGGGCACCATGTCGCTGCTTTCCTGTAATCAGGCGCGCAGCGGCGCCACCGCGCATCGCAAAATGATCATTCTCGGCGTCGACGGGCTCGACCCTGACCTGCTTACCAAATACATGGCCGAGGGCAAGATGCCGAATTTTTCACGCCTGGCCGCGCAAGGCTCGTTTGAGAAGCTAACGACGAGTATCCCACCGCAAAGCCCGGTCGCCTGGTCCAACTTAATCACCGGAATGGATGCCGGCGGCCATGGCATATTCGATTTCATCCATCGAGACCCTAAGACATTTCAACTTTACTTTTCAACGTCGCGGGTTGAGCCTCCGAAACACAGTTTTCATCTCGGCAATTGGGTTGTACCTTTAGGCAGCGGAACAGCCGAACAATTACGTCACGGCAAAGCATTCTGGGAGATTCTCGACGAACATCACGTACCGAATTCTGTCTATCGGATTCCGGCGAATTTTCCTCCCATCACCGCCAAGGGCAAGACTCTCTCTGGTATGGGGACCCCAGATCTGCGCGGCAGCTACGGTACTTTTACTTTCTACACCGATGATCCCGCTGCCGCAGTGGGCGCGGTTGAAGGCGGAGAGGTCTTACAGGTAGAAGTGAAGAACAATCGAGTCGCGGCGAACCTGATCGGCCCCGACAACTCATTTCGAAAAAATTCGCCTCCTGCCACCGAGCCGTTCACCGTCGACGTCGATCCGCTCGAGGCTGTCGCGCGTATTAGTTTTCAAGATCAGCAATTTGTTTTGAAAGAAGGGGAATGGAGCGGGTGGGTTCCGGTGGAATTTCAGCTCATGCCGGTGATTGGGAACGTCAAGGGAATTTGCCGCTTTTACTTGAAGCAGACACACCCGCGTTTTCAGCTTTACGTGTCGCCAATCAATATCGACCCTGAAAATCCGGCGTTGCCGATTTCAACCCCGTCGAGTTACTCCAAAGACCTGGCGAAGCAGATCGGTGAATACCATACGCAAGGCATTGCTGAGGATACTAAGGTGCTGACGGCTGGAGTTCTTGACGATAAGGAATATCTGGAGCAGGCTCACACGGTTCTTGCGGAGCATCGCCGCGCCTTCGACATCGAATTTCCGAAGTTTCACGACGGGCTTTTCTTTTTTTATTTCTCCAGTCTCGATTTAAATGCCCACATGATGTGGCGCTTGACCGATCCGCAGCACCCGGCGTACGACGCCGCTCTGGCTGCGCAGTATGGAAATGCGCTCGAAGAGTTCTACCAGCAGATCGATCAAGTACTTGGAGAAACCTTACCGAGAGTCGACGAAAACAGCACGCTGCTGGTGCTCTCGGATCATGGGTTTGCACCCTATCGCCATTCTTTTAATCTGAACACGTGGTTGTTGAATAATGGCTACATCGCGCGAAAAGATGGGGCTCCCGGTGTCCCTAACGAACCGTTCGCGGACGTGGATTGGAGTCGCACTCGCGCGTACGGACTGGGATTGAACGGACTTTATCTCAATGTGCGGGGGCGCGAACGTGACGGCATTGTCGATCCGAATCAGAGTGATGCGCTGCTTCGTCAGATTCGGCAGAAGCTTTTAGATGTGCGCGATCCAAAAGATCAATCGCAAGTGATCACTCGCGTCGACCTTGCGAGCGAAGCTTATCAGGGGCCATACACGCGTTCCGGGCCAGACGCACTGGTCGGCTACAATCGCGGCTATCGCGCCGGATGGAAGACAATTCTTGGCGCTTTCACGCCCGAGGTGCTTGAAGACAACACGAACGCATGGAGTGGTGACCATTGCATGGACTTCACGAAAGTTCCGGGCGTGATCTTGAGTAATCGCAAACTGGCGGCAAAGTCACCAGCCCTGACCGACATCGCGCCCACAATTTTGTCGGAGTTTGGGATTGCCAAGACGAAAGACATGCGTGGGCAATCGGTGTTTCAATCGCATTAGCTTGAATGAAACTTTGAAAAGTGCTGACACGCGGTTAGGGAAGGGAGAAATAATGTTTGGTTCGCACAAAGTAAAAATCGAAGGCGAACTGCTCGACAAGGTCAAGCAATGTTCGGACGCTGCGGGCTACGAATCGATCGACGAATTCGTCATTCATATGCTCGAGAAAGAAACGAAGAAAATTATTCCCACCGAGAGCAGCGCGTCCAAAGAAGAAATTCAGAACCGACTGCGGGGATTGGGGTATATCGAGTAGCTTGTCCGCTCACCCAATCTCGTCGAGCGGTTTAGTGGCGGCTTCGTTTTATCGAGAAGCGTTGCTGGGCACGCTTGCAGGTGTTTGGACGTCGCCGCTGGCAATCGTAGTTGCCTTATCGGTCGTGATCGGTCTTCTTATGGTCGTACTCTTTGGCTACACCTCCGACCAAAAAGCGATTGGCGTCGCAAAAGACCGCCTCAAAGCTCATTTGCTCGCTGTCCGCCTCTATCGCGATCAGATTCCAGTTGTCATGGGCTCATATGGAAAGATTCTGCGCGGCACCGGCGTGTATCTAAAGCTGGCATTCAAGCCGCTCCTTTATGTAATCATTCCAATCACTTTGCTGATGGTGCAGATTGATCGCTATCTCGGGTCCACGCCGATTGCGTTGAATGCGCCCTTTTTATTTAGCGTTCACCTCGCTCTGCCATCGGCACCATCCAGCGTCGAAAGCAGCTTGAACGACGTATCCATTGAAGTGCCGCCAGAAATATCGATGACCGCGCCGCCGGTGCATTCAATCGCGCAAAATGATGTTGTATGGCGGCTGGCGGGTTCGAAAGACGGAGAGTACAGAGTCAAGGTAAACGCGGGCGGTTCAAGCGTAGATAAACAAGTCTGCATCGGAAGCGGCCTGCCACGTATCTCGACGATTCGTTTAAGAGGTCACTTCTGGGATCGATTATTTTCTTCGGCAGAATCCCCGCTTCCGGAGAGCGGCCTGATTGAGTCAATTGCGATAAATTATCCGGATCGCAATATCGACATGTTCGGCTATAGGATGAATTGGATCTGGCTCTTCTTCATCCTCTCAATGGTCGCAGGATTTATCTTCAAAGAATTGTTAGGAATTCAGATATGACAAGCCCATGCAGAGCGGAGACTCCGGTCCGGCAAAAGTCGGCTATCGGAAGAGAATGGTCTTCGAGTCGCACCCGCGCCTTGGTTTTGGTAGCGCTGATATTCGCGCCGGCGTTGGCTCATGCCTATGCTGGGCCTGGCGCAGGTTTTGCCGTCCTGTCATCGTTTTGGGCAATTTTCGTGGCATTCCTCTATTCGTTTTACGCGTTGATGACGTGGCCGTTCCGCCAGCTGTTCCGTTTCATTAGGCGGCGTAATGCTTATGGCAAGGCAACCTTCGAGCGCGCCGTAATTATTGGCTTCGATGGAATGGACCCTGATCTTGCCGAGCGCTTCATGAAGGAAGGGCGGCTTCCGAACTTATCGAAGTTGCGCGATCGCGGAACGTTCAGCAAACTGCGCACGACTTTTCCGGCGATTTCTCCGGTGGCGTGGTCGACGTTCCTGACTGGGGTGAACCCGGGCAAACACAACATCTACGACTTTTTGGCGCGTGACGCCGATAATTATCTGCCCTATCTATCGTCCGCCGAAATCAAAGGGCCGAAACGCCATATCAAGATTGGAAAGTATTCCATCCCCTTCGGCAAAACCGAAATCAAGGCAATGCGCAAGGGCACTCCTTTCTGGCACTGGCTTGGAGACGCCGGAATATTCAGTTCAGTGATTCGCGTTCCGGTGACTTTTCCGCCGGAGAAATTTCAGGGTGTCCTACTCTCAGGCATGTGCGTGCCCGATCTTAAGGGCAGCCAGGGAACATTCTGCCTCTGCACCACTCGAGCGTCCGACGATAAGTTTCGCGAAGGCGGAGTGCGTGTACCGATTGAGCGCAAGAACGGATTCCTGCGGTCGTACATTCCGGGTCCAGATAGCCCGTTAGCGGAGAAGGCGGGCACCGAACTCAGACTCCGGTTCGAAATCCGGCCAGATGCTGAATCAAAGTCGGCGAAGTTCACCGTGGATTCAGAGAAATTTGCGCTGAAGGTTGGGGAATACTCCGAGTGGTTTCCAGCGGAATTCAAGGCTGGGATGGGCTTCACAGCGCACGGCATCTGCCGCTTTTATTTAAAAGAGCTTTCGCCCGAGGTCGAAGTCTATGTCACTCCGGTCAACATCGATCCCGGCCACCCGGACTTGCCGATCTCGCATCCGGCCACGTATTCCATTTATTTGTCGAAGCTATTTGGACCATACGCCACCCTCGGCCTCGCTGAAGATACATGGGCACTGAACGAACACGTGCTTGACGACGATGCATTCCTCGCGCAGGCCTATGGTAATCATGAAGATCGTGAGCGGATGCTTTTCGATGCGCTCGATAAGACCAAGCAAGGGTTGTGCACCTGCGTCTTCGATACGACCGATCGCGTGCAGCATATGTTCTGGCGTTACCTGGATGAAGATCACCCAGCGGCCCGCGATGTTCCGCACAGCGAGCATCCGCAAGTGATTCAGGATCTCTATCAGCGCATGGACAGATTGATCGGCCGCGTTATGGACAAAATAGATGATGACACTTTGTTGATGGTGATCTCCGACCACGGTTTCAAGTCTTTCTCGCGCTGCATGAACCTGAACGCATGGCTGCACCAGAACGGCTATCTCACCTTAAAAGACGGCAAGACCGAAAGTGGAGACTGGTTTGAAGACGTGGACTGGTCGCGCACGCGCGCGTACACCATGGGCCTCAACGGCCTTTACCTTAATATCAAAGGCCGAGAAAAGCAGGGCATTGTCGATCTCGCCGAAGCCGATGCGCTTAAG
>JAYVCW010000571.1:0-22146 GCA_043749775.1 Acidobacteriaceae bacterium
GCTCGATCAGCACATCGGGAGGGATTTCCGTCAAAGTTTGCGGAGCAAAACCATAGCTCACGCCACAGGTCCAGAGCCCGGCGCTGCGTCCGGTCATGACGTCGACCGCCGAATCTCCGATCATCAAGGCTTCGTCGGGCCTTACTCCAGACTCGTCGAGAAGGGTGTGAACTCCCAACGGGTCAGGCTTTTTTGTGGCAAAGCTGTTGCCGCCGTAAATTCGAAAAAAATAATCGCTGAGCCCGAGTGCGCGAAGAATATCCCGTGAAGGATTGACGGGTTTGTTCGACAAAACCGCCATCTGGCGATGTGTCGCGTCCGTATCTGCTCGTCCCGGGCCCTCATCTGCCCGAGGCTGGCTTGCCGGCTGCGACAACTTTGCGAGAACTTCTTTGACGCCATCGTAGAGCGTGGTGTGATCGAGTTTGTGTTTGCGGTAGTAGACAAGGAAAAATTCGAGCGCGGCGTTGAAAACATTTTCATCCGAGCCTTCGCCCACAGCTCTACGCATGAGGGCAGGAGCGCCATCTCCCACGTAGCTCGCGATTACATCGCCCTCTAATTCTGGGCGGCCTAAGTGCCTCAGAGCCGCGTTAACGGACTGAATCAGATCGAGGCGCGAGTCGATCAGGGTGCCGTCCAAATCGAAAATCAGCAGGCGAAGGCGCGTGGGATCAAACGGCCGCAGGAAACGAATCATGAGTTTTGAGAATATTAGAATAAATGATGAGGATGGACTGCGTTCGCGTGCATGCGCATCTGAAGCATGCAGTCACCCTGGGAAAAGTTACGGAGCTTGACTGTCGGAATTAGCTCGTCCAAATTACTCGTCCAATTTCCCAGCCAACCCTATTCCCAAAATCCTCACCCCAGTTACAATAGGGCGGGGTTCAAACTTCAGGGGGTGTCGGACGCAGTATGGCTACCACAAAAGTCGATCCCAAGCTAAACGAAAGCAACGCCCTCAAGAAGGTCAAGAATTACCAAGGCCTTACCAGCCGGCAACTCATTGATGCTTATCGCATCATGTTCACGTCGCGGCGCGTGGATGACCGGGAAATCCTTTTAAAACGCCAACAAAAGGTGTTCTTTCAGATTTCTGGCGCGGGACACGAGGCTATGGGTGTCGCCGCGGCTCTCGCCCTCAAGTCGAACTACGACTGGTTCTACCCTTATTATCGCGATCGAGCGCTGTGTCTTGCCTTGGGTGCGACGCCGTACGAGATGCTGCTTGGGGCGGTGGGAGCGGCTGACGATCCATCTTCGGGCGGACGTCAGATGCCCTCGCATTGGGCCTTCAAGGCTTTCAATGTTGTCACCCAGTCTTCGGCGACGGGCACCCAGCTTCTGCAAGCGGTCGGGTGCAGTGAAGCGGCGCGTTATTTCTCGAAGCATCCGAACTCTGCGAAGAAGATTCAAGGCGACTACCGGCAGTTTAAAGACGTGCAATTTCAAGGGGACGAGATCACCTATGTCTCACTAGGGGATGGGACGACGAGCGAGGGCGAGTTTTGGGAGGCAATGAATACCGCCTCCAACAAGCGTCTGCCGGTAATCTTCTGCATTCAAGACAACGAATATGCCATTTCCGTTCCGGTTGAAGTCCAGACTTCCGGCGGAAACATCTCGCGCGTGGTTTCCGGGTTCCCAAATTTTCACTTCGAAGAGTTTGATGGAACTGACCCGGTTGTTGCTTACGCCGCGTTGAAGCGCGCCGCGGAATACTGCCGCGCCGGCCATGGCCCTGCGTTCGTTCACGCCCACGTAATTCGGCCCTACTCACATTCGTTATCCGATGATGAACGACTTTATCGTCCGGATGCCGAACGGCAGGCTGATGCCGCCCGAGATCCGGTGCCGCGCCTGCAGATGTTCCTGTTGCGCGAAGGAATCCTCGACGAAAAAGGTATCAATAAAATCGAAAAAGAAGTCGAAGAGCAGATGCAGATCGATACCGACCGCACGCTGGCCGCCGCCCTTCCGCAGCCGGAGACCATCTACAACTTCGTTTACTCGCCCGACCTCGATCCTACTTCTGATGCTTTCGCGACTCAGCCAGCAGCGGCCGCTCCAGAAGTCGTGATCGAGGGGCAGAAGCCGCTTGCCCCGAAGACGATGGCAGACCTCATCAATTTAACCTTGCTCGATGAGATGCGACGCGATGAACGCGTCGTCATCTTTGGCGAAGACGTTGCCGATTGCAGCCGCGAAGAGTACATCACCGGCAAGCTTGTCAAAGGTAAGGGTGGCGTTTTCAAACTGACTTCAGGCCTGCAGATGGAGTTTGGCGCTGATCGAGTATTCAATTCTCCTTTGGCCGAAGCGAACATAATTGGCCGAGCTACGGGAATGGCGACGCGTGGCATGAAGCCGGTGGTTGAAATTCAGTTCTTCGACTACATCTGGCCAGCTATGATGCAGCTTCGCGATGAACTGCCGACCATCCGCTGGCGCTCGAATAATGCCTTCTCATCGCCGCTGGTGGTTCGTGTGGCTATCGGCGGATACCTTACGGGCGGCGCTATTTATCACTCGCAATGCGGCGAGAGCATTTTCACGCACACGCCGGGAATGCGCGTCGTGTTCCCATCGAACGCGCTCGACGCCGCGGGATTACTGCGCACCGCGATTCGTTGCGACGACCCTGTTTTGTTCCTCGAGCACAAACGCCTCTACCGTGAAACCTATGGGCGCGCTGCGTATCCCGGCCCCGATTACATGGTTCCCTTCGGCAAGGCGAAAGTCGTGCAGCCGGGAACGGACTTGACGGTCATTACATATGGAGCCGTTGTTCCGCGCGCTTTGCAGGCGGCACAGAAATTAGAACGCGAGCATCAGGTGAGCGTCGAATTGGTCGATCTAAGAACTTTAAGCCCGTTCGACTGGGATTCGATTGCCGCCTCGGTCAAGAAGACGAACCGTGTCTTAATCGCTTACGAAGATTGCCTGAGTTGGGGTTACGGAGCGGAGATTGCTGCCCGCGTCGCTGATCAGCTTTTCCATCATCTTGACGCTCCGGTGAAGCGAGTGGCGGCGACGGACACGTTTGTCGCGTACCAGCCGATACTTGAGGACGCCATCCTGCCGCAGGCGAGCGACTTGTTCAGGGCGATGAAAGAGTTGGCAGAGTTCTGAGGGTTGGTGAAAAGCGCTAGCCCTTCAGTAAGGGATGTAAGTCATCGCCTCAACGTTCGCCCATCACCGCGTCTTCCAAACATAACTCCCCAGGGCCCGCCATCAAAACAGATTAGGGCGAAAGCGATCGCCATCAAGGCCAAGGGAAACTGATAGCCTCCCTGCCCCGTCAAACCGTGCTTGAAATGCACCTTCCAAATCGCCACTGCCATTTCGATAAAAAACGCGAGCGAGAAGAAGCGCGTGAATAGTCCCAGCACGATTGCAATCCCGCCAAAGAACTCTGTTCCGGCGGAGAGGTAGCCCATCCAAGACGGCATGCCGAGGGAGGCGACTGAATCCATGTGCTGGTGCAAACCGCCGGCGATCTTGGGATAACCGTGCGCGATCATGATCGCGCCAAGAACGAGGCGTAGCACAAGCAGGGCAAGGGGCTGCATGCGATTAAGAAAATCCACATTACCTCCGGGAAGAGTTAAACAAATCAAGCAACGCAGAGGAATCTTTACCAGCTAGAGTAGGCTTTACCATCGCTGCCAATCTGGCTTGACCCGCTGTGAACGCCGATGATACCACCTGTATCTTTTTGGTCGAGGGTCATGATGGTGCCATCGCCCTCCTCGGTTTCCCAGGTATCGACGCTGCCGGTGATATCTTCAGGAATTTCTTTTATGTAGCTGGCGGTGCGCAGATCGTCGAGCGATTGCGGTGGCTTCTGTTTGTCTTGCGTGTACTGATAGATCACATTATTGAGGGTTTCAAGATTCTGGCGCAAATTATCTTCGCGCGCCCGTGCCAGGGTGTGGCTGTAAATTGGTATGCCGATTCCGAGCAGGATCAGGATGATACTGATCACGACCATCATCTCAATCAGAGTGAAGCCGCGGCAGTCGGGTGTTGACGTAGGGGCTATCATCTCTTTGGGCATCGGTGCTTTGCGCATCGTCTCTTTGCGCATCGTTGCTTTGGGCATTTGCAACGCCTAGTGAGTCCAACTCGAATACGGCGTCCCGTCGCTTGATATTTCCTCGGAACCGCTATGAACGCTGCCTATCCCGGTTTGATTCGGGTCCCAAGCGTTTTCCGGGTCCTCTGGATCGGTCACCCAGGTATCGTTTTTTCCGGTGATGTCATCGGGAATGAATTTCATGTATCCGGGCACCAGGTCTTGTAAGGACTGAGGCGCTTTCTTCTTGTCGAGCGAGTATTCCTGAATTTGCTTGTTGAGGGTGGCCAAGTCCTGATGAAGTCGCGCCTCCCGTGCTCGGACAATGCTCCTGTTGTACATGGGCAACGCAATCGCCAGCAGGATGAGAATCATGCTGACGACGACGACCATCTCGATCAGGGTGAAACCGCGGCGGCCGCGCAATATAGAAGTTCGCGCACTGCGGCCACAGATGCTATTCGGAAGGCAGCCGCCACAGGGCTCGCCGAGTCTGGATTGGGACATCATTTACCAGTCCTTATACTTGGTGCCATCCAAAGCGGTCTGGTCGGATTTGGTGTAGACGTCGAACACATTCTGCCCGCCCCAGGAATCGGATGTGGGATCGTCCTGCATGGAACGCATTCCCCATTCCTGTTTGGTTAAAGGGTCGACTGGAATTTTGCGGAGGAATTTTAATTTTTTACCGCCAACATCCACGCCCTTCACCAGCGTGTCCAAGTCCGGAGGATAGCCTTCGCTGCCCACTTTGAGTTGAAACGCCCCACGATCGGCTGCATCTTTGTAGCGGTCAATGGCGTCGCGCAGCATCCACAGGTCGTAACGAAGTTCACGCTCGCGTTCGCGGTAGATAGCGTTTTTAGCGATGGGAACTGCGCCGCCAACCAGAATGATGAGGATGGCGGTCGCAACCATCAATTCGATGAGCGTGAAGCCCGGTTGCGATTTGCGAAGTCTGGTTGCAGAACTCATAAATTAAACCAGCGCCACCCTATAACCTGCACACCTAACTTGCACACCCAACTTGCACAAATGAGTGTCACTGAATCGTGATCGCCGCCTGTGCGCCGCTCATGGAAATAGGCTGCATGCCGGGATCGCGCGCTCCTCCGCGAGTGATGCTCAGGGCGGATTGACCTGCGGTTTTGGCCATAAACGTTATCGTCACGACAGCTCCCTGGCCAGAGACCCCGCCGGCTCCGGGAGGCCGGGTTGCGGTAATCTGCAACGTGCCGCTCGCCGGATCATCGCGGTGGACGAGCGCGACCGCTTGACCATCCTGCGAGAGAAATCCGCCATTTGAGACGTTAATTACCTGCAATTGATTCGGGTCGTAGTTCATTTGAACCGGAACCGAATAAATATTTTGCGCACCTGATGCCAGCACATTCACGGTGAAGGTCGAGCCTTTCGCCTGCGTCACCGTGGGCGGATCGAACATGAACGTTCCGCCTCCAGCCGGGGGCGCGGCTTGCCCGGGAGGAAGATTCTGCGCAGACGGATTCGGCGTCGCCGTCGGCGCGGGGGTACCCGGTGGCGGAGGTTGTGGCGCAGGCGTTGGAGCACCCGGCGCAGCATTGGGCGCGCTTACCTTATTGTTCGTCCGCCGCAGCGTGAGAGCGTTAGCCGTGCCCACATCGAGCATATCGGAGCCAACGTGCGACCCTTCTTGCCCACGAATAATGTGTGGGATCAAGACAAAAACGATCTCATTCTGCTGGTGATTGGCATTGGTTTGCGAGAAGAGATACTTCAAGATCGGAATCTGGGCGAGGCCCGGAATTCCGCTAAGAGCTCGGGTCTGCTGATCTTCCATGATGCCGCCGAGCAGATTGACTTCGCCATCTTTCAGGCGGATTTCGTGCTCGATTTTACGTTGCCCGATCACGGGCTGGTTAATACCACCGATGCTGACGTAAGAAGTTACCGCCGAAACATCCAACGACATCTTCAGCGAAACTTCGCGTCCGGCGTGGACTCGAGGCGTGAGATCGATGTTTACTCCAACATCGAGATACTGAAACTGAGTATTCACGAGTGGGTTGATACCGACGCCGCCGATACCCGGTTGAAAGGATCCGGTCGCTACCGGCACGCGATCGCCGATCTTCAAGGTGGCTTTCTGCCCGTCGAGCGCTCGAATCTGCGGGTTCTGCATGATCTTGGTATTCGTGTCGCTTAGGAGAGCAGTCGCAGAAGCCTGCGGAATTGTCACCTGGAAATCGGTGGCGTTCAAATTTCCGAGCTGGTTCAGACTAATGCCGTTGCCCGAGGAGGACGAGGTTGGCGTCGTGGTGGTCACGCCATTCGTAGTCGTGGTTGTCGGAGTGGTGGTATTGATATTATTTTGCAGCTGAACGGAAACGCTGGTTGGAGGGTTGATTCCGAGCGTGTGCATCTTGTCGCGGCTCACCTGCATGACCGCCACTTCGACCAGAACTTCGGGCTTCGCCTTGTCCAGATCGTCGACTAATTTCTGCACCAATGCCATCTGATCCGGAGTTCCGCGAACCACGATTGCGCCCTGCGACGGCAGTTGCTGAATGCGGCTGACTTCAAGAATAGTGCGAATAGCATTGACGACATCCTGCAACTCGGTGGGCTGGGAAAGATTTGATAGATAAAAAGTTTTGATAACGTTTTGTTCCAGCTCTTTCCGCTTCGCGGGATTGTCTTGCGCGATAAAAATCGTATTCGGCGTCACCGGACGCCAGAAAGTCTTGGTCTCGAAGGAAATAATTTCCAGGGCATCCTGAAGAGTGACGCCATTGAGTTCGATTCGCACCTGACGCGGCGTGTAATCGGGATCGAACAGGACGTTAATGCCGGCGAGCTTTCCGACCGTCTCGTAAATGACGCTCGCTTTCTCCGTAACCTTTAATGTGATCGGCACGTTCGAAATGGCGGCGAGTTCGACCGGGCCTTGCGCCGACTCCAGCCGCCGTCGCAGCGGGGTGACGCTCGGTCCGAGAGCCTGCGGACCGGGATTTGCCGCATCTTTGATCATCTGCTCGGTGCGCTTCAACTCCTGCTGGGCAATGAAGGAGGAAGGGTCGATATCCAGCCCCTTCTGAAATTCAATCAGGGCCTGGTCAAGCTTGCCGTTATCGCGCAGAATCTGGCCACGATGGACGTGCGAGGCAGCGGCGTAGAACTTGGAGCGCTCGTAGGAAGCGCGGTATTTTAAATCCTTGGGCCTGAGATTGTAAGCTTGCTTGTAATAGTCGAAAGCCTGCTCGTAATTTTGGCGTGCCTCGGCGTCGGCGCCCTTATCCCATAGCACGCGGGCTGAGTCGACGCTGCGAGCCAGCACCGGGAATTGCACACATAGCGCGACAAGCGCTATCAGAAGCGGAAGGATCGAACGCTCTGCCCTCATCCTCATCAATCAATCCTCATCGGAATTTTCTCCGGGCGGCTCCGGCTGGAAATTGTCATACACGTGCACAAGAGCGAGAGACTAACCTTGCCCTGAACTTCTCTAGGAAAGTTACCGGAAAATCGGATTATAGCATCGCGGAAACATCCGCCGAAGTGATTGTCAGGCCACTGTTTACACTCATTGGTACATTTGCAGAATAAGATTCGAGCACACCTCACGCTATGCCATTCCGACCGCGCGTGAAGCGCGATCCAAGGCCGGAACTCCCTCGCATTCGTGGTACTTTCTTTCTAGCCCTTTACAGTCATGGCCAAGCAGACAACCCATCCAACCCAGCCGAACAAGGAGAAAAATCCTCGCCGTCAGCCTACGGCTTCCGGTGAGAAGGATGCCTCGGTTAATAGGAACGCCGGCTACAACTACTTCTTGCTAGAAAAATTCGAAGCTGGGGTAGTTTTAACCGGTACCGAGGTCAAATCGGTTCGCACCGGAAAGACGAATTTGAAGGATGCGTATGGACTGATCAAAGACGGCGAACTCTGGTTGCTAAACTGCCACATCAGTCCCTACGACCACGGCAATTTCGCCAATCATGCCGCCCTGCGAACCCGAAAGCTGCTGATTCACAAAGAAGAAATTCGCAAGTTAATCGGCAAAACACAGCAGAAGGGCCTTACCCTGATCCCGACCCGCATGTACTTCAAGAACGGCAAGATCAAGGTGGAGTTGGCGCTCGCCAAGGGCAAACAGCAGTGGGACAAGCGAGAGACGGAGCGTCGCCGAACCGCCGACAAAGAGGCCCGCGAGGCAATCACGCGGGGACGAAAGCACGCCTAGCTGGTCTTTGGGCTTTGAGGCCGTTTTGCTGATGGTTGGGCTTGCCAGTACGAGTTCAATCACCATCGTGTCTTTTTCAAGGTGCGGTTTCAAAAGTTCCTCGCGGGTTGCACGTTTCCCCTTCCACCGTGGATACTGAAGCTATTCATCATGAAAACAATTCTTTCTTCTACCTCTCCGTCGCAAATCGAAACTGATTGTCTTGTGGTCATTGTCCTTGATCGCGTTGAAAAAGAGGCGTTCCAAAGGGCGAGCGAAAAAACTAAAGGCGACAAGGGCAAAAGTGCCGCTACGAATCGATCTGAGAAGGGATCTGGCGAAAAGGAGAAGCCGGCGCCGTCGGTCGAATCTGCCGATGCGGCGGTGCTTGAGGCCGCTAAGGAGGTGGTCTCGAGCGGCGAAGTCACCGCCCGCATCTTCGAAACTACGCTGATTCATCGCCCCTCGGGGCTCGCGGCAAAGCGCCTGCTGTTGCTCGGAGGCGGCAAGGCTAAGAGTTTTTCTGATATCGATTTGCGCAAGTTGGCTGGCACCGCGGTGCGCGCGCTGAAAGGTAAGGGCATCCGCAAGTTCGCGTTTGTGGTGGGCGGCGGTGATGGGCGCAGCATGTCTTCTACGCAGGCGGTCACGGCAATCGTCGAGGGCGCTTTCGTCGGCAACTTCGAGCCTGACTACTACAAGAGCGACCGCAAAGACCAGAAGATTGACGAACTCACCATCGTCGTTGAAGGCCGACAAAGTGAGGGCCGACAAAGTGATATGGGGCCAGAAAGCGGGCTTGAAGACGCGCTCGAAACCGCCCGCATCATCGGCGAGTCGCAAAACTTTGCCCGTGACTTGATCAACGAGCCATCGAACCGGATGACGCCGACGATTCTGGCAGAGCGCGCGCGACAGATGGCGGAAGAGGTCGGCCTGAAGTGTGAGGACTATGGTGCCGACAAGATCCGGCAACTGAAGATGGGAGCGTTCTGGGGAGTGGCCCAAGGTTCCGACGAGCCTCCGACGCTCATTGTGCTGCGTTACGAACCGCTGGGGGAAGCGCCTGGCGGGGCGGCAAAAGATGTTCACATTGGTCTCGTCGGCAAGGGCGTGACGTTCGATACGGGCGGCATCTCGATTAAACCGGCCGACGGCATGGAAAAGATGAAGTACGACATGGCCGGAGCGGCCACGATGATCGGAGTGATGCGAGCGATTGCGTTGCTTAAGCCGAAGGTTAAAGTTACTGCGATCGTTCTGGCGACAGAAAACATGCCTTCGGGCAAGGCGCAGAAGCCGGGAGACGTGCAGATTGCGATGTCAGGGAAGTCGATTGAAATCATCAATACGGACGCCGAGGGGCGTCTGATTCTGGCAGATGGCTTGACCTACGCGCGACAGCTCGGTTGCACCCACCTTATCGATGCTGCCACCTTGACGGGAGCAGTCGTCGTAGCGCTTGGATACGTCAACGCCGGAATTTTCGCCAGCACCGACGAGATGTACGACCGCTTCTCCGCCGCCAACAAAGTGGCGGGAGAGAAGATGTGGCGCCTGCCGCTGGACGACGAATATAAAGAGACTCTTAAGTCAAACATTGCCGACATGGTGAACGCCGGCAGCCGCTACGGTGGGGCCATTTTCGCTGCGATGTTCCTGAAAGAATTTGCGGAAGACACACCGTGGATACACCTCGACATCGCGGGAACGGCGTGGATGGAAGATGCCAAACCCTGGATCGCGAAGGGTCCATCGGGAATTGCGCTGCGGAGTCTGGTGGAGTTTGTGAAGGGCTGGACGGCGTAGTTCAGCGGAGCTCAATTGTTTTTGTGAAAATTAGATTCGCATACTCTAGATCGGGTATCTGATCCCCGATACTACTTCGCTAAAGCCAGAAGGGCCCTGAAACTCATATATTTGAAGTGTTTTCGCCTAAACTGAATCCAATCCATTGTGGATCTTCCCCACAAAATTCGTTCCCTGCCGACCTCCGCCGGCGTGTATTTGTACAAGAATGCCGAGGGCGAGGTCATCTACGTAGGCAAGGCGAAAAACCTGCGCTCCCGCGTGGGCTCTTATTTTCATGAAGGCCGCTGGGACGACGCGAAGACGGGGACGCTGGTTCGTGAGGCGGTTGACGTCGACTACATCGTTGTCGCCAACAACAAAGAAGCCCTGGCGCTTGAGAATCACCTTATCAAGCAGAAGAAGCCGCGCTTCAACATTCTGCTGCGCGATGACAAGACTTATCCTTACGTGAAGCTGACTTTGGGCGAGCGTTTTCCGCGCGTCTATGTGACGCGTCGTCTGCGAAAAGATGGCAGCGCGTACTATGGACCGTTCTTCCCGGCGAACCTCGCGTACCGCATTGTCGATCTGATTCATCGGCATTTTCTGGTTCCCTCCTGCAAGGTTGATTTGACCCGATATCATCCGCGACCTTGTCTGCAGTACTACATCAAGCGCTGTTTAGGGCCATGCGTAGAGCTGCTCACGACACCGGAAATTTATTCGGAGGCTGTCCGCGATGTGAAAATGTTTCTTGAGGGCCGTCAGACAGACCTGGTCAGATCGCTGCGCGAGCGGATGGGCGAAGCCGCGGCGGCTCAGGAGTTTGAGCGCGCAGCCCGAAATCGCGACCTGATCTCGACCGTCGGGCAGTTGCAGGAGAAGCAGCGCATTGCTTCCGCCGAAGGAGATGATGCGGACGTCTTCGGCTATCACTTCGAAAATCAGATGGTGGCGGTGAATCTATTCCACATGCGCGGCGGGAAGGTGTTAGATCGAAGAGAATTTTTCTGGGAAGACCTTCCCGAGTTCGCCGCCGTGAGTAATGTCCCGGTGGAGATGGGCGATGCCGCCCGTGAACGTGAGCAGAGCTCCCCGCCGACACCGGCAGAGGCGCCAGCCGAGCCATTGGCAGAAAATGCTTCCTTGAAGAGCGCAGACGAGGCCGAAGAAGAAGCCGAAGAAGGACTGCCTGAAACTGCGCGCTGGACGGGCGAAGTCGCTCGTCCTTACGCTGACCGTCCGTACGCTGACCGTAGCCACACGGACGGTGCCCACACGAACCTTTTTCATCCCGGGGAATTCTTCTCGGCGCTGCTCAAGCAGCTTTATGTGGGGCAGCCTTATGTCCCGCGGAATATTTACGTCCCCGTGGATTTCGAAGATCGCGCCGAACTTGAAGATGCACTTAGCGATCAACTCGCGAGCGAGGGCGGACGGGCGACGCGGGTTTATATTACCGTGCCGCAACGCGGAGACAAGCGCGAGTTGATCTCGCTCGCAGGCGCGAATGCGAAACAGTCTTACGATCAGCGCTTCCGCGTGATGAAGCCGAATGCGCGAGCGATTCAAGAAGCGTTTCAGGATGCTCTCGCGCTGCCTGAATTGCCGAAGCGTATTGAATGCTTCGACATTTCGCATATTCAGGGAGCGGAGACGGTTGCTTCCATGGTGGTGTGGGAAGACGGCACGATGAAAAAGTCCGACTACCGCAAGTTCATCATCAAGACGGTCGAGGGTGTGGATGATTTCGCCAGCATGCGCGAGGTGGTGACTCGCCGCTACCGGCGAATCTGCGAAGCGCAAAAGCCGATGCCGAGCCTGGTTTTAATCGACGGCGGGCTTGGCCAACTTCACGCGGCTGCGCAGGCTCTCGATGCTCTCCAGATCATCAACCAGCCGCTGGCCGCGATCGCCAAGCGAGAGGAGATCATCTACGTTTACGGGCAGGAAAGCGAACCAGTGGTACTCGATCACCACAATCCCGTCTTACATCTGGTGCAGATGATTCGCGACGAGGCGCACCGCTTTGCGGTGACCTTCCACCGCAAACGTCGGCAGATTCGAGATCGCGCCACCGAGTTGCGGGAGATTCCGGGCGTTGGGCAATCGACGACGCGACGGCTTCTTGAACACTTCGGGAGCTTGCAAGCGGTAAAACAGGCCGACGTCTCGGCGCTCTCGGCCGTGGTCACTCGGTCGCAAGCGCAAGCGATTCTGAATCATTTTCACGGCGTGGAGAGTCGTTGATCGCGTGGGACGGCGCTCTCGGCCCGACTCCTGGCCTGACTCTCAACTTTGGATCTCGAAGGCTACTTCAGAACCAAGTCAGAATATTCCGGATGGGTGCGCAAAAATCCAGCGACGAAGGGACAGACGACGTCAACCTTCATGTTGTTTTGACGGGCCCAATCAAGCGCGGTCTTGGATAATGTGGACGCGATGCCGGTGCCTCGCATTGATTCCGGAATTTCAGAGTGAAGCAGGGCCAGAACGTTTCCCGCGATGGTGTATTGCAAGGTTGCCACTTTACCGTCGCGTTCCAACTCAAACTGGCCTGCCGTTACTAACTCTGCCGGGCGATTCCTGACCTTGAATAGCTTCATCTTGCTAGACGAAAAATGCCTGCGCTGTCGGCTTCTGTGATGTGTCGGCTTTGCGCAAAGCGATCAGCATAGACCGCGCTTTCCGATCGCTAGTTTACTTTTGGAGAATCCTGATCGGCGGCCTTCTGGTCGTCTCCGTGGATGATCCCGTCATCCTCTGCGTAAAACGAGCGGTGCTCCGCGTCCATTTGCTTGGGCGTTAGGGTCAGAATGAATCCGTTACTATTGCTATCGCTCTTCGCCGCTCCATGATGGGCGGGTTCGGGGCGGGCATGGAAACTGACGGTATAGTCTCCGCGTTGATTCGACGCCGCCATGCGCTTGCTAAACGTGCCCGTCCCGGCCAAAGCCGAAAGAGAGGTGGCGAACTTATCGTGGCGTTTCTTGTACTCCCGCTGTGCTCGCAGAACGACCCGCATGTATCCGAGCGCCTGTGATTCGGAATCTGAATGCGCGGGATCGCCCTTGAACTTCGGCTGATAGGGAGTCGCAGAGGCTGGAGTTTGGCCCCATGCCGGGCTTATTACCATGAAGGCCGACGCCAAAACAGCCGCACCAACTTGCAGGATCCACATTCTTGCCACGATAGCCTCCGCTGACTTGAGCCTTCCAGGGGTTACCCCGGTAATTTGAACACGTGACGAATTGTTTCAATTCTCGCTTGCTTGAGGCAAGCTTTTACAGCAAGTAATCCTAACAGGGAAACTCTAATGAAAGCTGCCGTCGCTAGAAAGCCGCTGATCCGTGTCGCAGTAGTAGAGAGCGATCCTTTACGCTTTGTCGGATTTCGAGCACTTTTCGATACCGAAGCCGATCTGGAGCTGGTCTCCGCCTCGCTGGCAGACTTGGGCCAGTTGCAGGCGATCGATATGGTGCTGCTCGGAAACCGTGGCGGCCAGAATCTTTACGACATCATGGCCAGTATGAGGGCCATTCGACCGGACCTGCGCATCATTGTGACTGGTTCGGGCATGGATGAAGAAAGCATTCTCAAGGCCATCGCGGCGGGCGCCAAGGGCTATGTGGACGAAGCTGCCTCGGCTGGCGAATTCATTCAGGCTTTGCGCATGGTGCATCAGGGCTCGGTTTGGGCTCCCCGCCGTGTGCTTTCGACTTTTATAGAACGCGTAAGCTCGTCGCCGGGACGCATCTTCCCCGCCGGACGCATCACGTTTACCGACCGTGAGAAAGAAGTATTGGAGATGCTGGTTGCGGGACGCTCCAATAAAGAAATCGGCTCTGCCCTGGGAATTGAAGAACGTACGGTAAAAGCACACGTTGCGAAGCTGATGCGCAAGGTCGGAGTGCAGAACCGCATTGCACTTTCAGTGCACGCGATCACGCATTCGCTCGTTACGGCAAAATAGTTTCACCAGACGTTTATCGTTCTTCGGCAGGCGAAGGACGCGTGCTCGTTCGGCGCGAACTCGCGTCGCATGAATGTATTGCTTCGCAATTTTTTGGCCAGCAACGGCAAGACCACAGCGCTGCAACCCCCTCCTGTAGAAACACTCAAGCAAAACCTTAAGGCGACTATTCACACTTGATGTACCGCGGTTTTTCCCCCGGGGAGTGCAAGGGTTGCTGGCGTTTGGTAGCAGATAAGTTCACCTGACTAAACCAGATCAGGATGCCAAAGGCCCTCAACGGCCCTCGAAGACCTGCTCGACTTTGCGAACTCACCTTCGTTGACACGCGAGTTGCCAAGTGAGATCAGCGCAACCCCCGGGAGAGATACTTCCGTCCGGGTAATCGGCGCGAACAGGTGAGGTGGACCCAAGGGGAAGTTGGAATTGACCGTCGGTGGCTTCGTATCGTAGGCTCACCGGTCATGGCTCTCACCACTCGAAGACAATTCGTCCAACAGACGGCATTGGTCGCGGCGGCGCTTTATCGAGGCCCAGTTCCAGCCTTTTTTAGTGAACCGGGGCAAAATTCGGCTCTGGTCGACGCTGCCTCCCTTCGAAAGCTTGCCGCCGGAATTAAGGGCCGCGTAATCACCTCTGAAGCGGCAGAGTATGAATCGGCGCGTCTGGTGTTTAATCGCGCATTCGATCGTCGGCCCATGGTGATCGTGCGCTGCGGTGGCCCGTCTGAGGTGGCGCGCGCTCTTGAGTTTGCCCAGGCCAAAAATTTGCCTCTGGCGGTGCGCGGCGGAGGCCATAGCCGTCTCGGGTACGGGATGTGCGATGGCGGAGTCGTGATTGACCTTTCCGGAATGAAACGGGTTGAGGTCGACGCCGGCAAACGCGTGGCCCGCGCGGAGGCAGGCGCGCTCATGCGCGATCTGGATGAAGCGACGCAGCGTTTTGGGCTTGCGACAACGTCGGGCGGCTGCCCCACGGTTGGACTTGCGGGATTCACGCTGGGGGGCGGAGAAGGTCGCTTGATGGAGAAGTTCGGCGCCGCGTGTGACAACTTGTTATCCGCGCAAGTGGTGACCGTGGAAGGGAAACAAATCGAGGCCAGCAAGGAGTCCAATCCCGATCTTTTTTGGGCGATTCGCGGGGGAGGCGGCAACTTCGGTGTGGTTACGACGCTGGAGTACCAGCTCCATCCGGTGGGCGAGGTTGTGTCGGGATCGCTGGTATATCCGGCGGGACATATTACAGAGCTTCTTGAGGCGTTCGTTAAGTTTCTGGCGGGAGCCCCGGATGAAATGGACGCGTTTGCCCAGTTGTTGCCGTCCGATCGAGGCACAAGGCTCAAAGTCGATCTCTGCTATTGCGGCGACTCACGAATGGGGTATGACCTGATCCGGCCGCTGCGTGCGCTCAAACCGCAGGATGACAGTGTCAAAGTTATGTCCTATCTGGAAGCTCAGGGAGCAGGCGGATTTCTTCAGGCCCCAGTCGCGCACTTCCAAACCAATCTTATTCTTCGAGAACTCAGCGGGGCTGCCATTGCGGCGATTACGACAGCGATCAACAAAGCGCCAGCACGTTGCAAGGCGATTATTATCCCGTTGCGCGGGGCTGTTAGCCGTGTGAATGTGAGTGACATGGCATTTGCTCTCCGGCAGCCGGGTTATGAAGTAGACATGACGGGCGTCTGGAGCTCCCCAACAGAGAAGGCCGATGCGGTGCAATGGGTTCAGACCACGCGCGACAATCTGCAACCCTTTGCCCATGGTGTGTATATGAACCAGCTTGGAGACACGAGTGAGCAACTTGTGCGCTCGGCATATGGGTCGAACTATACTCGCCTCGTAGAGATCAAGAAGAAGTACGACCCAAACAACGTGCTCCGGCTCAACCAGAACATCAAGCCGGATAGGCCTTTGAACGGTTGAGAGATTTAGCCGCTCGGCGATGCGGCTGTAGTCGTCGGAATGCGGCAGTTGAGTTTCTCCAAATTCCGGAAAACAATTCGGACAGCGAAGTTTATTCGCTGATCGTATCGGCGATGCTCTCGCTTAACTTCTCACTTAACTTCCAAAATCAAGAAATAATCCATCTTGTCAGGCTTGACGAAGTCATAGCGTTCGACCACCTTGAATCCGGCCTTCTGTACCTCGTCGACGACCACCTTCTCGGCGATGCCGTGATCTTCACCGTTTCCGTTGCGATCAATGATTCCCACTCTGGCGTTAGGAGCCAGTGATTGGCGAAGATGCTCGAGGAGCGCGATGGGCTCGGCGACTTCGTGATAGGTCTTGAGCAGCAAGGCTGCCTGAATCTTCCCGAGGGGAAGCATCGGGTTATCACTCTTGCTGTGCATCGCGTTAATGTTCTGAAGATGCTCTTTGGCGGCCCGCTTCTGGATATATGCGATTGCCTGCGGATTAATATCAACGGCGTAGACTTCACCGCTAGTGCCGACTCGCTTCGCGGCCCGCACCGTAAACCAGCCGGAGCCCGCACCGATATCGGCCACAATGCTACCGGGCCCGATTTTCAAAAGATCCATGACCCGGCTAATTTGCAAGCGGTCCTCTCTGCCGGGAGATTCGAAAATCGTCAGATCTCCGGTGTACGGTTTGCTTGTTTTTCGGGGCGAATCTGAGGTGGATTGCGCACTGCCGCCCGGGCTGGCGAAGAGTAGCAGCGAAACGCCAATCGCGAGCATTAAACGTACGAACAAGGATGAAGAGGTTCGGCTGCACAGGGTGTTTGTCGGCATCAACTGACGATAATCCGCTGCACAACTGTTCGCAACCAGCTGCTTCGTGATGCAAACTGCCAGAAAGCATTTATGAATGAGCGATCCTGCGCAGGTTACTAAAGTACAGTGACCCTAGTAATCTTGATGGTCCTTCGAATCTCCCGCATACTCGCCTCACCTACCACAGAACCTGGGAGACGGGGCTGGATTCGGAGATTAGGGTCGCCGAGATCAGCCCCGCATTTTTTTGCCCTTGGCTTTTGCCCTCACTCTTTTTATCCGCTTCTTTTTTGCCCGCCCTACTACTCCGTTTGCCCTCTTTACGCACGCTCTCGCTGCATCGAATAGAATCGTAGGCAATAAATAATCAGGTTCGATAAGTGAGGCTCGATGCGAAAATTCCTCGTTCTGCTGCTGCTCGTCTGTTTTTTTACCTCGATCCTTTCGGCCGAGGATGAACTTCCATCTTCTCGGCGTCCCACGACCAAGTCTGCCGGTCGCGTGGTAGCCGCGAGTAAAGTGCTCGCTGAAATTCAGGGCGCTCCAGATCAACGTATCCCTGAGGAAGTCTTGGGATCGGCCGAGTGCGTGGCGGTGGTGCCGTCGTTGCTGAATGGAGGTTTCGTATTCGGCGGACGCTACGGAAAGGGCGTGGCGAGTTGCCGCACGAAACAGGGTTGGAGCGCTCCGGCATTCTTTACTATTGGCGGAGGTAGCTTCGGATTGCAGATTGGCGGTCAGGCGAGCGACCTGGTCATGTTGATCATGAACAAAGGCGGCATGGACAGCCTTCTTTCAAGCAAATTTAAACTCGGTGCCGATGCCAGTGCCGCCGCAGGTCCGGTTGGACGCCACGCCGCCGCCGACACAGACTGGAAGTTGAGGGCGCAAGTGCTAACCTACTCTCGTTCGCGTGGCTTGTTCGCGGGACTCGAACTTGGAGGCGCGGTCATTAAGCAGGACATCAGCAGCACCCGCGAGTTTTACGGAAGAATCGTTCCCTTCAGCAACTCGCTCATGGGCGAAGTTGAGCCGCCGAAAGGCTCGTATCCTTTTTTGAGCACACTGGCCAAATGGGCGCAGCAAGCCGCGAAGTAAGTGAGCAGTCAGAATGGCGAGTTTCATGTTTGCAAGACTTCCTTTGCCTCTGACCGCGCGATGCCTGTTAACGGAAATCTAAACCCTTAAGTGCGCGAACGCCTCGAATACGCTCTGGTCTGGCCCTGGGTGAAGGTTCTGGGCATGCTGCCTCGTCCGTTGGCGCGGGCGTTAGGCATCGCGTTTGGATTAGCGATTTATACGGTTCACAGGCGTCTAGGAAAAGTTGGACTGCGAAACCTCGCTCTGGCCTTCCCTGAGATGCCCTTGAATGAACGGCGCCGACTGCTTCGAGGCGAATTCATTTCTCTGGGACGGCAACTCGCTGAAGTCTGCCTCTTTCCGCGCTACACCCGCGAAAACGTTTCACAGGTGGTTGTGTACGAGGGCTTTGAAAACTTCGAAAGCGCTTACGCTCGCGGCAAAGGCGTTTTATTTCTCACAGGACACATCGGGGCGTGGGAACTCTCCGCGTTCGCCCACTCTTTGCAAGGGCATCCACTGTCGATCGTGATGCGTTCGCTGGATAATCCTTATGTTGACGGCCTTCTGCAACGCTATCGCACCATGCACGGAAATCGTACTGTAGACAAAGATGATTTCGTGCGCGGCTTGCTTTCGGCGATGCGGGCGGGCGAAACCGCCGGCATTTTGATGGACACCAATATGACGCCACCGCAAGGCGTCTTCGTAGATTTTTTCGGCATCCCAGCATGCACCGCGAGCGGTCTTGCTCGTATCGCTTTGCGCACCGATGCCGAGGTTGTTCCTGGATACACGGTTTGGGATTCGAAGTTGCGAAAATACATTCTGCACTTTTTGCCATCCATTGAATTGGTACGCAGTAGCGATAACGAAGCCGACATCGTCGCCAACACCGGAAAGTTTACCAGCGTGATCGAAGGAATTATCCGCCGGCATCCGGAACAGTGGTTGTGGGTTCATCGGCGTTGGAAGACCAGACCGCCTGGTGAAGTGCCCTTCTATTAATTGTTCATGGACTAATAGCTAGATAAGGGCGAGAAAAGTCAACCGCCCTGTACAGCGCGGGTTCAGCAGGCGACAATATGAATCCATGAGCCGCACCGCGCAGGAATTGGCTGAAAAGTTGGGCTGCCGTTTACTTGGAGACGGCTCCGTTCTGATCACCGCAGTTTCAAGTCTGCAGTCCGCGGGCCACGAACATGTGGTTTTCGTCGAAGACCGCGAACGCTTAGAAATCGCGCTTCGCTCATCCGCACCAGTGATCATTGCCGGCGAGTTTGCCCGGGAAATTCCAAGTGGCTCTAAGGCGGTTTTGCTTAGCGGGCAGCCGCGGCTCACCTTCGCGCGCGCGGCAAGATTATTGCAGGAGTCAAACGATCCGCCGCAGATCCATGCTTCGGCTGTGGTTGCGACTTCTGCGAAGATCGGCAAGAACGTAAGCGTGGGGGCCGGGGCGATTATTGGAGAGCGTTCCTCGATCGGAGACGGCAGCATCATATCGGCACGCGCTGTGATCGGCGATGACGTGGAGTTAGGAAGCGATTGCCGTATTGATGCGGGTGTCACGATTTATCCTTCGACCAAGCTTGGGGCGCGAGTCGTAGTTCAAGCGGGCGCAGTACTCGGGAGCGCGGGCTTCGGCTACGTGCGCGATTCAGAGACTGGACGCTACGAGCGATCTCCGCAGATTGGCCGGTTGTTTATTGAAGACGATGTCGAAATCGGAGCGAACTCCACTGTTGATCGAGGAGCGCTGGATGAAACGCGCATCCGTCGAGGAGCAAAGATCGACAATCTGGTGCATATCGGCCATAACGTACAGATCGGCGAGAACGTCATCATTGCTGCGCAGACTGGAATTTCCGGGAGCGTAACCATCGAGGACAATGTAGTGATGGGCGGGCAGGTTGGGATCGGCGATCACGCGCGAGTCGAAGCCGGAGCGATGCTGGGAGGGCAATGCGGCATCCTGCCGAAAAAAGTTTTGCGCGGCAGCGGAGTGGTTTTTTGGGGAACGCCTGCAAAACCGGTGCGAGAGTACCTCAAGGAGCTGGCGTTTCTAGCCCGCGCCGCCAAGAAAAAAGCTAAAAACTAAAAGCTACAATCATCCCAATGGCCACTGTCGTCATCGGCGGACATTCTCGCAGCGTTGGAAAAACCAGCGTCGTCGCCGGCATTATTTCCGCCTTCCCCGATCTGCGCTGGACCGCGATCAAAATAACGCAATATGGACACGGGATCTGCTCGGCGAATGGCGAGGCCTGCGACTGTGTCACGGCGGATCACTCGCTGGCTGTTTCAGAGGAGCAAGATCGATCGGGCGATTCCGATAGCTCGCGTTATCTTTTGGCGGGAGCCGATCATTCGTGGTGGGTGCGCACCCAGCAAGGGCAACTTGCGGAAGCGATGCCGCGAGTGCGCAAGATTTTAGCCGGTGCGCAAAATGTGATTATTGAATCGAACAGCGTGATGCGATTTCTAAAGCCGGATATGTATCTCACGGTCCTCGATCCCGGCACCGCCGATTTCAAGGCTTCGGCGCAAATGTTTCTAGATCGCGCTGACGCCGTACTGCTGCATTCTTCGCGAGAAAATCGCGATTGGCGTGACCAGCAGCCTTCATGGACAAAAGTTTCCCTGAAGCCGGCGCTTGATCGTCCAATTTTTGAGATTAGTCCTCCAAATTATGTCACGCCCGACGTCGTAAATTTCGTGCGCGAGAGACTGATTTTGGTTCCAAAATAATCTTTGGCAAAGCAGTTGGCGCGACACAAATCTTGATCGGAAGCGATTACCTTTTTCGCCCGTGCAACCATTTCTGGCGCGCAACGCTTCTCACCTTTACGGCGCGTTTCGTTCGCTCGGCTTGACAGCGTATCTGTTGGATGTAAAAGTATTTGTTGGTTCAATCCCAGTATTCTGGTGACAGGTACGCAGCCGCTTTATAGCCGCGCGGTGTTTGTGTGCCATTCTAGTTCTCACCCCGCGAAATTGGGAAATCGGAGGAGCTTAGTGAATCGGAATTACCCTGTGTCGGTCGGAGGTTCGGTGAGACGTGCAGCGAAATTGGCAATAAACCTGGCGAGCGCAAGCAATTTTACAAATAAATTCCGGGCAGCATCCTTGGCAGTTCTAATCGTAAGCGTCGCCAGTCTTGCCCTACATTTTTCCATTGGCGCGGGTGCCGCAAAAGACCGCTCCTCCGCGGCCGCTAGGGTTCGCTCCGCCAGCGCTAGCACTCTCTCGCTTCCTCTATTCTTTGAGCCCAATCGGGGCCAGAGCGCTCCGCAGGTTCGGTTCCTCGCTCACGGAGCAGGCTACGGATTATTTCTGACCGGGGACGAAGCTATTTTGCAGCTTCATAAGAATTCGGCGAAGACGCGTCCAGCAGTTGCGAATCAGGACTCCAGCGCCGTGATTCGTATGCATCTTGACGGAGCCAACGGTGCGGCCGCAGTTTCTGGCGAGCAAACGCTGCCCGGGAAAAGTAACTACTTTATCGGCAAGAATCCAGCGAAGTGGCATCGCGATGTTCCGCAGTTTGCGCGTGTTCAATATCAGTCGGTCTATCCGGGCATTGACCTCGTTTTTTACGGCAATGAAGGGCAGCTTGAGTATGACTTCCGCGTCGCTCCCCAGAGCGATCCGAGTCAGATTGCTTTGAGCTTTAAAGGAGCCTCCGCGCGCATCGACCAGGCCGCCTCGGCAAGCGGGAGAGATTTAATTCTTTCTACGGAAAACGGAGAGGTTCGCTTTCACGCACCGCGGGTCTATCAGCGGTCGAACGACAATACGGCGAAGAATGAAATTGCCGTGGCTGGAGCCTTTCAGCAGTTGGCGGATAATAAGGTTGGCTTTGCCATCGGCCCTTACGATCACAGCAAAGAACTGGTCATCGATCCAACGCTAAGCTACTCGACCTACCTCGGCGGCACCGGCACCGAGAGCAACGTCAAAGTGGCGGTCGATTCCGCCGGAACGATTTACGTTGCAGGCTCAACGAACTCCACCGATTTCCCTGTGGTTCCAATTGGCACCTCGGCCAAGACCGGTGCCGAAAATATTTTCATTTCAAAAATCAATCCAACGCCTCCCACCGGAACCTCTGGACTTATTTATTCCGCCTACGTGGGAGGTTCGGGAACTGACGTCCTTGCCGGCGTCGCAGTGGATGCCGGTTCGAACATTTATTTGGCTGGCTCGACTACCTCGACCGACTTCCCGACTACGAGTAATGCATTTCAAACTAATTTAACCGGTTTCCCCGCAGTGTCGCATGG
>JAYVCW010000572.1:0-2029 GCA_043749775.1 Acidobacteriaceae bacterium
CCGCTACAGCGTAGCGGCTTTCGTATTGGGAGTGGGTGCGGAAGACGAACTACCTCGCGCCAAGCCCACTAATTGTCAGGCGAGATGGTAGCTGAACACATCGCCAAAATGTGCATTCAAGTTCTTGTACCGCCAGATTGAGAATCGCGATGATGATTTCAAAGTAGAGGGTTAAATCCCTCTACTTCTTTAAGCCCGCTTGGTGCGGGAATCCTTAAGCCGGCTTTAGCCGGAACATGGGCTTACAGCCCGTAACAACAAGCCACTGCCTTCCAGGCGGTGGTCTGTTAACGCTGTATTGGAACAAACGATCTACGCCCAACCGTGAATTTGTGATTGTATGCGTTTCCGGTTAACATGGGTCCATGTCTACCGAGAGCAGTTCAACTCAACAAATCACCGATGCGATCTTGGTTTTGCAGGACGCCATTAAGAAGGAAGCGTACGACAAGAAGTCCGTTCGAAAAGACGTTGTCAAGGCGGCGAATATTCTTCTTGGAATTCTCGGACTGAATGCGGTTGCGCCCGATATCGAAGTCGGCACCGAAGCTAATTAAGACTTGGATCGCGCCAAAGCGCATCCAGGTCCGGATCGTTTCGGATAAACACCAGCACTGCGGCGTCCTGCCCAAGGGACTTCACTGTTTCCACTGCCCGCTTGCGGTCTCCCGTCAATTCATAGGCGAGGACTATATGATCCGCAAACTTGCCGCGGTCGACCGCGGGAATGCGGTCAATTTCCCCGAGAGCCTTGCCGCGTTCGCCGAGCTTAGCATAATATTCGGCAAGACTTGCGTGGACGGTGTGATCCGATTTCATAACATCCAACCGCCTGTTAGCTAAATCGATCGCCTTGAGCAACGCCTCGCGGGCCTGTTTTTCCTTTCCGGGAAGATGCCGGTAAATCGTGCCCAAGTTGCCCCATACTGTATGCAGACCCGCATTCATTGCTATCCCTGAATTACCGGCTGCGGCGGCCTCCTCGTACTTGCGCTGGCAGTAATAAGCGACACTGAGCTGGGAGTAAGTTCGCGGGCCAGGCTCGAACTGAAGCGCTCTGCTGAGCATGTCGGAAGCCTGGCGGAACTTCCCTTCACGCATATCCACCCCTGCGATATTCCGGTAGACGACTTCATTGTCAGGAGTCAGCCTGCGCGCCGCCTCATACGCCGACCGAGCATCGCTGTTGCGGTCGCGGTTGTAGTAAAACAGGCCGAGCAAGACATGCCCGTACCAATCCGAGGGCTTTCGCTTGATAGATTCGCGATAGGCGGCCTCCGCCTCCTCGAACTGACGCGCCGACGTAGAAGCTATGCCCAGCACCCGGTAGGCTTCGGCGTTATCCGGCGTGATTTTCAGAACCTTTCGTATCTCTCCAATCGCCTCCGTCGTGCGCCCTGTTTCGCTGTAGATTTCACTCAATTTCACGCGCGCATCGACCAAGCCAGGATCGAGCCGGATCGCCTCGCGAATGCACTCCAGCGCCCGATCCGCATCCTGCCTCCGGCCTTCGTTTTTGCCCTTTCTCCAATGGGCCGAGCCAAGCGCGGCGAATGCGAGCGCATACTTGGGATCGATGCGCGTCGCTTCGGTGAGGCTCTCGATGGCGCGGCCGGTATTACCAAGCACATCGTAACGCAACAGATACCCCATCCCTTTCAGGTACTGAGTGTAAGCCCCTGGAGTCGAGGTCTCGCCCGCAGCCAGCGAGGTGGATGAAGAAGGAGACAGCTTTAGCGCGAGGAGCCGCAGCGTGCCATTCACCGCGCCGTCGCGGAGAGCGATAGGGTTCGCCGCGTCGAACTCAAATGTCTTGGACGCGATTTGACGCAGCGTGGCCGTGTCCACCAGATTCAGCGTAAACTGCACGCGGTCGCTCCACCTCTGCGCGCTCCCGGTAATAGCGATATTCGCGCCGTAGACGCGCCGCGCCCCTTCCGCGCTCGAAATGCCCCGGCTCCGTATCTCACTGGATGGAACCACCATCAGTTTCCCCTGGAACTCCTCAATCTGGCTTAGCTTCGAACTG
>JAYVCW010000573.1:0-2687 GCA_043749775.1 Acidobacteriaceae bacterium
GCCCTCGCCGACCTCGATGGCGACGGCGACCTCGACCTCATCGTCGGCAGCCGCGACGGCCACTTCCGCTACTTCGAAAATCTCAGCACCCCCATCCCGGCAAAGGGACCGGCACGCTAGAACTTTCCGCAGAAATGATCGAGTCCGATTGGTTCTACTATTCCCAAGATGGAGAAACATTTGGGCCGTTAACCTTGGAGCAGATGATCGAACGCGCATGTGCGGGAGCGCTGAAATCCCGTGCCGTTGTATGTCGGGCGGGAGAGGAAGAGTGGAGCGCTGTGAGTAGCCATGCGATCTTGGGTGATAAGCTCTCGCCGCCTATTGCTATGTCCTGCCGCAAATCGAAGCTTCAAGCAGCATTGGATACATTGCTAATTGCAACTCCAGAACAGCGCGAGGTGCTGATTGAACGCCTCAGCAAGGTTAAGGTTCTGTATCGATCAGCCGACGAAAACCACAAGGGATCAGTTTCATTATGGCAAGTTTTGGATCTGATCGATGCAGGCGTGCTTCCCCTAGAAACACAGGTCTGCGTTGAAGGCTCTGATTATTGGCGCGATGCCGTCATGGTCTGTGCAGGCAGATCGTAGGATTACACATTGAAGCGGAACTCGATCACGTCGCCGTCTTTCGCTCGTTCCCAAGCTTCGCTTGGGAACGCGCTTTCGGAGCGAAGTTTCACTTCGCATGGCGGGGGTGCTCCTCGGGGGCGGGGGCGGCGGGGAGCGGCGACCATCCCGGAGACACTCCCGCCGTGCGAAGCACAGCTTCGCTCCCATCGGCATTCCCAAGCGAAGCTTGGGAACGAGTGGTGAAGGTAAACACGCACCCATCGCATCAATCGATCATCATCAACGTCTCGATCCATCCTCCGAGCCTTCAGCGAGTATCCCGTCTCTACTTCGCCGACCGGCGAAATACCCGCACGGCGAGCGGCTCAGAGTCCTTTGGGGCGATCGTGACCATCCGATCAAAGTAGCCATCGATCGTGATGCGGATCGACACGTTTTCGGTGGGGGCATTGGTCCACGAGAAGCTCCCCTCTCGATCCGTCTCCGCTACCAGTTTCTGAACGGGCAAACTATCTCCACCCCATCCGCTCAAAGTTACCTTTGCGCCGCTGACTGGCTGGCCGTTATCCCCGAGAACGCGGCCACGAATGGACCGGCCTGGCGTTAGCCGAAGGTCATTGTTCGATATTGTTTGCGCGGCCTCGATCACTCTTCTCGCGGGAGTTCCCGCAGGCGGTAACACCAACAGAGCTACCTTGCCTTCATTGCACCACGGCAAAGAGTAACGACCTTCTGCGTCAGTCTTCCCCGCGAGAGCCTCTTCGGTGCCGGCGTTCTGCATCGCTGTGACATCCTTCGGTGGAGTGTTCACGGCTGCCGCCACCACATCCGCGCCGGCGACCGGCTCACCGTCTTTGTTAGTGACTATTCCATGGAGACTAGCCGCCGGAGGAATGCGCATCTCCGCCGCGCCGGACATCAAGTCCGCGATGGATATGCGCCCTGATGACGACTGCTCCGCAGCTTCAAAGGATGTCGTCCAAGCCGCCGGGTGCGTAACGCGAATGGCAAGGGTGGAGACCTTCTGCGGGACTTGGTCGCACTTCCAGTGGCCATCTTCTCCCGAGGCTACTGTGCCGAGCTTAGTGGCGACCAACTTTCCCGCCTCGTCCCGGGTGGCGAGCGAGATCTCAATCTGCGCATGAGCCAGCACCTTTCCGTCGGCCAGCTTTACTATCCCACCCACGACGGCGCCTCGACTAAGTCCGGTCTCTTCCTCGACATTCAATGATCCTTCTTTCCAAATCTCCGCCGGGGCAAAGTAGCCGGCCTTTGAAATCGTCACAGTTAGCTGACGCGAAGGCGGCAGCGCCGGGCCGAGCGGAACGCGGACTGTGCCATCCGATGCCGTGTGCAACACACGATCCGGCAGCGGGAGGAAGTGATACTTTCGATCGGTCAGCCGGACTTCGGCTTCAGCAAGCGGAGCCCGGCTCTCGGCATCCACCACTTTGAGTAGCGTGAATTCACCGTTCTTAAACCCAGGTCCAGCACCGATCCGGGCGGCTAGTGCTTTTGCCTCGGGCGAAGTTTCCCAATAGAGTGCGGATTCGTACTCATCACCCGAATAGGCGATACTCATCACCCGCTCATAAAGAAAGCACCGCAGGATCGGCACAACTCCACCAAACTCTTCCATCTGCGCTTCCTTTACCTCCCGGAAAGTTTGTGTGTTGCCGGCGAATCGCCCGGCGCTGAACTCGTAGCAAAACGAATTCCAAACCTTTGGGTCATGGTAGTTGTTATCCCCGTGCCGTCCGGTCCTCTTTTCGGTCGGCGAGATGAGAGCATCAGCGTCGGGAAGATATTCCGGAATCAAATTCGATAGATAGTCTGGAAGCGTCCCCTTGGCTTCCTTGTAAGCCATGATCGCCCTCCAGGTCCGGTGCATCTTAACCCACGTCTCCGCCTTCTCGTCATCTTCCGTATCCGCGAAGGTGACACTGAGTAATAGGAGCGGCAAGAAGAGGCTGACTAATAAAGTGCGAGGTAAGTTCATTGAAGCGGTTTGCGCAGCATTCCTGCACGCTAGGGCGTGTTTGTAAACTCGGTCACAGGCTCAAAGAGCCGAGACAAGCCAGCCCAGGGCAACGCCCTGGGTATTGATGAGGA
>JAYVCW010000574.1:0-3393 GCA_043749775.1 Acidobacteriaceae bacterium
AGCCCGCGCACATTTTTGGCTCAAGACGGCTTTGCGCACCGGAAGTATTTCGCGCTAAATTGCGTTTGACGCAGGTGGAAGGCTTCCAGCCGACCCTTACGGACTAGATTTTCACCAATATCCGCTGCCGGTACAGCAGCCATAACAAGACCCAGACAGTCAACACCGCCCCGAAAGCAAAAATCAGAGAAGCGTTGGCCGGGCTGGCTATCTTCAGGAGTTGTCCGTTCAGATACTGCTGCCAACCGATTATTTTGCCGTCGCTAGCTTTCGCGTGGCCATAGTACAACGGGGCCCACAGCAGTTCATCGAAGCAGAAGGCAATGATCGCATTCATCCCGAACACCAGGAATGGCATCGTCCAACGGCCGCGCCAGCCGCGTATTTCGATTATCCAATAAAGCAGTGCGAGAAAGATCAGTGCGAACCCGGCTGTGAACACGGCAAACGAACTCGTCCAGACATTCTTGTTGATCGGAAACCAACGACTCCAGAGCAAGCCCACGGCCAGGCTGGCCGCGCCCGCCACCGCCATCCCCACCGCTTTCGCCGGAGCGCCGCGTTCGGACCGCAGCCACCGCCCCGTGAGCACTCCCGCGATCGCCGTGGCGATCGCGGGAATCGTGCTGAGGACGCCTTCCGGATCGTGGGTAGTGTTATAGAGTCGCCCGTTGAACAGTGCGCGATCGATCCAGTCCACGAGATTCTGATCCGGCGCCAGCACGGGAATGTCGCGTCCCGGCAGACCCAATCCCGGCACCGGAATCAGCCGCATCAGCGCCCAATAGCCGAGCAGGCAAATAACCGCTGCAATAATCAAACCCCGAGTCTCAGTCCACAGAAAAAGAACGCTGGCCGCCAGGTAACAGATCGCGATCCTCTGCACCACGCCTTCAATGCGCCAGCTTGCCAGGTGAAACTCCGGAGCGCCATTCAGAAATACGCCGAGGGCAAACAGAATTAAACTTCTCTTCGCGGCATGTAATGCAATTTGCTGCCGCGTTTCGCCCCGCTTCAGTCGTGTAGAAAACGACATCACAACTGAGATTCCCATCAGGAACACGAACGACGGAAAGATCAAATCCGCGGCAGTCCAGCCGTTCCACTGCGCGTGCCGGATGGGCCAATATGCGGCGGCCTCGTCTCCCGGATAGTCCACTAGGAGCATGCCCGCCACCGCTATCCCGCGAAAGACGTCCACGGACAGCAGTCGGGAAGAAAGCTCGGGCGCCCTGTTCGCAGGTGCCCCGGAATCTCTAATGCCATTGATCCCGGCCCTCGTCATCGAAGATCTTCCTCGTCGTGCAATCGAGCTCCCGATTGTACAGCCCAATTGCGTGACATCGCGATTACACGCAATATAAAAAGATGCCCACTTTCAGGTAAGTTGTGATTGTTCGGAACACGACTTACGGAAAGGACTCCGCAGCGAGACCATGTCACTTCTGCAAGTGTGCGCCGCGCGGTTTGCTAAGCTTGTTCCGTGACCGTTCGGGACTCGACTGATGCCTAATAGCAAATTTCCTGTGTCCGGCGACGTATCGCTAGGGATGGAAGCCCCCATCACACGGCGTGATTTCCTCGGTTCGACGCTTCTGGCTTCTGGGGCTGTGTTGCTCCGAGGGGTAACTCCGGTTGAACTGCTCTCAGGCCAAGACGATTTCACGGGCTATGGAGGCGTCGGCGAATATAGTACGTCGAACGGCAATACTTTGGACGTTCTGAGTGCAGGTCATTCGATTCGCGATGGCATTTACGATCGACTTACAAACGAGATCGTCGACACGCGGGAGAGCTACGATTGCGTGATCATCGGTGGCGGAATAAGCGGCCTCGCGGCAGCGCTGTTCTTCCAGCGTCAAGCCGGTTTAGGCATGAAATGCCTAATTCTCGAAAACCATCCTATCTTTGGTGGCGAGGCGAAGCAAAATGAGTTTCTGGTTGAGGGGAAGCGGCTGATTGCACACCAAGGTTCGGCGATTTATCAGATTCAGTATCCGCATAGCTTTCTTGCCGGTTTCTACCATTCCATCGGATTGGAAGCACCGGAGCTTGTGTATCAAAAATGGGCTGGACCTGAACCAGAGTTTCCCCTTTCCAGAACTCCCTATGAAGCTGTGGGCTTGAAGCACGGGCAATACGGTTTCTGGTTTGGCGGAAGATTCGGGCAGAGACCCGGAATGTGGTTGATCGACCCCGTAGGGAAAAATCTGGAGGGCGCTCCCACCTCCAAGGAAACCAAGGTTGAGTGGTTGCGCTGGCTAAAGGGTGAGGCCTTACAAAAAGCGAAATTTGAGCCTCCTCGAATAGAGGGGGACGAAATTTCACGATATCTCGATTCCATCACTTTGGAACAGCACTACATGGAGCGCTTCGGGCTTAGCCGTGAAACCGTCCGAACCTTTCTATCGCCAGTAGAAGGTGGGGGATCCGGGCTTGGTCCTGATGCCTTGTCGGCTTATGCAGATTATGCGTTCGAAATGCTGCATCCGTTACCGCAAGAAAATGGGGGCTCGGATCAGATGTTTCCGGGTGGCAACAGCACAATCGCAAGATTGATGTTGAAGAGCTTGATCCCCAATGCAATCCCCGGCCCTAACAGTGTGGAAGGGGTTTGCCGGAATCAAGTGAGTTTTTCGGCCCTGGACGATCCGCAACGCATGGTAAGACTTCGCCTGACGTCAACTGCCGTTCACGTCCAGCACGACGGCGAGGCGAGCAATGCCAAATCGGTCACCATTGCCTATCTAAAGGGAGGCACGCTGTACCGAGTTAAGGCGCGCTCGGTTGTAATGGCGGGAGGATGCTGGACGACGAAGCACATTGTGAAAGACTTGCCGGAAACGCATCGCAATGCATATGCGCAATTCTATCGTTCGCCTTGCATGATGGTTAACGTTGCCCTCAGAAACTGGCGGTTTTTGTACAAAATGGGAATGAGCGGTTGTCGTTGGTTCGAAGGGCTCGGCAACTACATGGAAGTCTGCAAAGTGGCGCGCACTGGCGTCGAGGATGCTACGATCACCCCCGACTCGCCCATCGTCCTCAGCCTCAAGATTCTGTACTCCTATCCTGGGCACACCACCGAAGAGCAGGGGCATCGAGGCCGAGCGGAAATGATCGGAACACCTTTCAAAGACTACGAAAGAAAAATCCGCGAACAGTTCACGGAGATGTTTGCGAGTGCCGGCTTTAACGCGCAGCGGGACATCGCGGGAATTATCCTGAACCGGTGGGGCCACGCCTATGTTAATCCGCAACCCGGATTTTTCTTTGGCCAAGGCGGTAGACCTGCGCCACGTGAGATTCTGCGCCGCGCGCCATTCGGCCGGATAGCATTTGCGAACACCGATTTAGCGGGAGCGATGGACCATCGCTACTCGATCCTCGAAG
>JAYVCW010000575.1:0-27746 GCA_043749775.1 Acidobacteriaceae bacterium
ACGCGTTCCGGTAATCAGACGAGCGACTTCAGAAAGGCTTTGGTAGCGAGTTCCCTGGTACTCGTACCCTTCGTTTTCAACATTGACGACGTGGACTCGCTTGCCCCATTGCCGCACCAACCGAGTTCCTGGCCTTGGGCGGCCAGAAGAACCAGTCAAGGAGTTCGGGTTCTTTGCGATGTCCTGGGCTAGATGAACCAGCTGGGCGCGACTTCTTTGTCTAAATCCGGCATACTATCCTCCACTGGACATTGACGCTTCCTTTGCATGAAGAATCAAGTGACAAACAATAGAAACGTTGCGAAGAAAACGGCGAGGAAAGCTCGCAAGAAAGGCCTTGGACTACGCGAGCAACTGGAATTCTTCTTGAGGCGTTTCAGCTGGGACCGGACCGACAGGGCGGCGCGTAAGCAGCTCTTTGGCTTTGGGCCCCTAAACAAACACGTGGGCTTTACTTTGACTGGCGCGCAGTCTCATGAAGACGTGGTTAGAACAATTTGTGAGCAGGCAGTGGAGCCCATTCCGATCAAGTTTCTCTCGCCCCAATTGCGGGTCCCCGGTTTTTTCACATGGGAGAACGGTTTTTGGCTATGCCTGGCGGGAGATAGACAAAATTGCCGGGCTATTCAAACAGATGCACTGGTGGATTTCGGAGGGTGCTCTCACCATGGACACGATTGGGACCGGCGCGCCTCATGAGGCTTTCGACCAGATCGCCGAAAGACTTGTTCTAGACATGCGTACGAGATATGACGAAGAACGCTCTCTTTCTCGACAAGACCATCTCGAAATTGCGGCTCAGCTAGATCGGTTGGGGACTTGGAAGCTCTTCATCTACACCCGTGGGTAGTGCCAAACATTCGTGCGGTTAACAGCCGCACGACAAGTTTACTCGGAGGTAAAAAACCTGTGCGTGTGGGTAAAAGACACCGGGGGCCAAAGCGGCCGTATTGACCCAGCTGGATGTTGTTCCGATGTTTGTCTTTGCCGTTCTTAAGTACGAACACCAGTTCGTGTTGACTTCGGTAGAGAGACCCTTAGAAGTTCATGGATGTGCCGACAATCGATAAAGACATAGTGCAACGCACCGGCGTCACTGTTGCGAACAAAATGCGCCGAAGACCTTTTGAAGAAATTCCGTGAATTCGATCCCACTCATCTCTCCCGATGCCATCTGAAATTCACGATGATGGATTTCGCCGATGCCAGACACGAATGCGTCAATTCGAATGTTGTAAGGGTGGATCGGTGAAGACAGCAGACGCGCGAGCATTCTGCTTGAATGGGCCGATGGCAGCACAGGACATATCAGGGAGCCTGCTGGCGAAAGCAAAAGTAGCAATTCGAAACGAGTCTCCCAGGAAGAGCGAATGTCTCCACGTCGGTCGCGACTAGATTAGCGTGCAGCCAGTGGTATATCCTAACGATAAAAAGCCCGAGGTAGGATACTCTATGGGGCGAGACAAGCCAGACAAAATACGGGGGAAAACCTCAAGCCGGCGCGGAATCCATTAAAGAGGAAGCATTCGCAGACTGCGTTCTTCCGCGCCCGGTAAATAATAGCAACGATACGAAAGCTTTCGCAATATTTTGATTGACAATCCAACCGGGATCGGTGTATCAGAACTAATGAATATTTCACGCCCCTTTTCCCTGGTCCCACCCTGGTCCCACCCTGGTCCCAGTCACGGACGCATTTTGGCAGCCGATGAAGAATCAGGATGCGCTGCCGTTCAGCTACGGCTGGCCTGTTCGGCGCCTGTATTCCGTGAGTAGTTTATGTGGGGTGCATGAGAGCCGGTTTAGTTCCTTAAAGTCAACCGAGATGTGGGGGAATGGAATGAACATTTTACTTCGAAGGCTTCGGAAGTTCTGGGTTGCGGTGTTGGCGCTCATTTTGCTGAGTTTGGGCGTGACTGACCGGGTTGCGGCGCAATCCACATATACATCCCAACTGACCGGTGTTGTTAGCGATAGCTCTGGGGCTGTGATCCCTAGTGCCAAGGTGACGCTTACCGATGAAGGAACCAATATTGCGGCCAATAGCGTAACCAATGGTAGCGGGATCTATCTATTCACGAATGTTCGTCCAGGAACGTACACCATCCGGGTGGAAGCTCCTGGCCTGAATCCACAAGAGCGGAGACAACTGACGCTGGCAGTCAGTCAAAGCGCAACGCTTAACTTTAGTCTCAAGCCGCAATCGGCGGCGGAGGTTATCAACGTTACCGAGCAGGCACCTCTCTTGGACACCGGTAACGCTTCGTTGGGTACCGATGTCACGAATGAATATGTGCGCGACATTCCCTTGTCGAATCGCAGCATGTTTGGACTTGTGTTTCTGGCAGGAGGTGTAACCGAGACGGCTGGCCAGGGAACAGACGATTCTTATCCATCAGGCACAAATTTTGTTTCCAATGGCCAGCGCAACGCTACAGCCGAGATCCGACTGGACGGAGCTCTTACCAGTGCGCCGGAACAAGGCGAGGGGGCAACCACAAACGTTTATTACCAGCCTTCCGTGGAAACTGTGCAGGAATTCAAAGTGGAGAACAATAGTTTTTCCGCCGAGTACGGCAACAACGGCGGGACAGTCGTAAACATTGTTATGAAGCAGGGAACCAATAAGTTTCATGGAAGCGGATGGTGGTTTGGGCAGCGCTCGGCGCTGGACGCCAACGAATTTTTCAACGCGGCAAACGGAGGTGCTAAGCCAGACCATGCACGCGATCAATATGGGTTTTCGCTTGGCGGGCCGATCAACAAGAATAAGACGTTCTTCTTCGTAGATTTGGAGGCAATCCGACAGAATGATCCTTTTAATATCGATGCATTCGTGCCGACAGACCTGGAGCGCACTGGCGATTTCCGCAACTCAATATGGCCTATTTTTAATCCATTTAGCGTTGACCCAACCACTCTCGTTCGCAGCGACTTTACCGTTCCCAATGTGGTCGATTCGAACTTAATTGACCCCATCGGGCAGAAAATTATCAATATGTATCCGGAGCCCACGGACCCTAATGCCGCCCCCGGAAATTTCAACTTTCACAAAGCAGTCCTGAATAAGACCACCGGCCGCCAGTTTGACATCAAGATCGACCACAACTTCTCAGACCGGAATCATCTGTCGGGCCGATACAGCAAGCTGCATAGCGCGACCAGCATACCTACGATCTTCGGGGATGGAGACTGGGGGTGTTGCGGCGATGGTTTCAGCGGTAGTACGAATGTTCACAATGCCTCGCTGGAAGAGAACTTCACCATCACGTCGCACGTGGTGTGGACAAATCGCTTCGCGCTGGATCGCGCAACCTCGCCGGTAACGGAAAACTATCCCAAGTTCAGTACGGTATTTGACCAGCCCGGGGATGCCGTTCTTGGGCAGGCAAATCATCTGGACCGTTTTCCCACGATTCAGATGGATAACAACGCGACAACCTCCTTATTCAATCAGTGTTGCACCGACACTGGGTTTGCGCACACGCTCTACTCCTACAGCTCTGCACTCTCTTGGGCAAAAGGCCGGCAGATTTGGAAATTCGGTGGCGAGCAGCGGCTGTTCTTCAACAATTTCTTTCAGCCTGGTAACCCCACAGGGTTGTTTAATTTTTCTCAGAACGAAACCGAACGAGTGATTGGCACCAAGGATCCCACTCAGGGAGACGGGTTCGCGAGCTTGCTGCTGGGATATGGGAATTTGGATTCGTTCCTGGCCGCCTCTGGCTCCGTGGCCAACAAGTCAAAGGAGACAGCGTTCTATTTTCAGGACGACTGGAAGGTGACATCGAAGTTTACCTTGAATTTAGGTCTGCGCTACGAATGGAGTTCGCCATACTCTGAGCGGAACAACTTGGTTCAGTTCAGCAATTTTGCTGGTGATACCGGCGTGTCTGTGCCGATGAATGTTGCTGACCCTAATACCGTCAATACTGGTCTGGTGACTTTGGTCAGCCGCACCGGCAATCTGCTTGGCACCACCGAATTTCCGACCTCGGGGCGTCGCAACGTGCCGGTCGACCGGAACAATTGGGCTCCCCGGGTTGGCTTTGCCTACGCGGTGGGTTCGAACACGGTCGTTCGTGGAGGCGCCGGGATCTACTATGGATTGAACGTTGCCACCAATTTTCAAACGCCAGGGCCGGCTTTTGGCGGTTCCAACCCCATTCGGTTTACTAATGACAACTTCCAGACGCGGCTTGCAACGCTATCCGACCCATTCCCCGGCGGATTTGCCTTTCCGCAAGGCAATACGTACGGAAAGCTCGCTATGTGGGGTTTATCTGACAACAATTCTTTGGGCGTAACCCCGGCCCGCAACGCTGAGATCTATCAGTGGAACCTTGGAGTCCAGCACCTGTTCCCTGCTGGTATCACCATTGGGGTCGACTACTCCGCGAGTCAGAGCAGGCACTTGCCATACAGTTCTAGTTCGGGTACTGGCAACAAAAACTTTCTGCCATCTTCCATCCGCAAGCAAATTGTGGCAGATTCCAACATCTGCTTTGCGACAGATCCCAATCCAGCTAACGACTGCAACACTCCAACCAACACGCTTGCCGCATTAGTTACTAATCCTTTCCAGTCGCTTTTCCAGGGGTCAAGCGCCATCTTCAATCAGCCTAGTTCCCTCTACAACGACGCCCAGATTCCACTCATCAATGTGTTGCGTCCCTTTCCGCAATTCGATGGAACTTTCTCCGGACTTACTGCTCTGACCGCCAGCGCCTCCTACAACTCACTTCAAGTGCGTTTCCAAAAACGTGCCAGCCATTACGTGAGCTTTGAGGGCAACTACACCTGGGCCAAAGCTATCGATAATTCATCGGCGGGCGCGAATTCATTTATCACGGATCTTTTGGCCAACGGCAACCCACAAGAATTGGATAACCTGAAAGCAGAGCGTTCCATCAGCGCCAACGATGCTACCCATCGCATGGTTCTGGCCACCATAGTAGGCGTTCCAATTGGCCGCGGTTTGTGGATCGGCCGCGGCATGAATCGGGCTCTGGACACGATCGTTGGCGGGTGGTCGATTTCTACGATCTTGACCTTTCAAACAGGCACCCCCATCACCCTCGGCATGGACTCGCCTCAGCTGGCCGACGGCAATCAACGCCCTGATGTTGTATGTCCGCAGGTGTCTTCAGGAGTCAGCTACCATCAAGCGGCGTTGAATGGACTGACTGGAACCGGGAACCCGTCTGTATTCAACTCAGCATGTTTCGCGGATCCGGGGGACCAGGTTGCGGGGAATGCGCCGCGCTATTTTTCGAATCTCCGGTCCGACGGTATTCATAATGCCGACTTTTCGCTGAGCAAGGAGATTTCAATTCGCGAGGCTATGAAGCTCCAGATTCGGGCAGAGTTCTTCAACTTCACCAACACACCGCGATTCGGTCTGCCTAATACATTTCTGGGAAACTCGCAATTCGGGGAAGTGACACGCACAGCGAACAATCCGCGGCACATGCAGTTCGGAGCGCGGTTCCAGTTCTAGATAGAAATAAAGAGGACCGGCAGCGCCATGGGCTACCGACTGGACGGCGGGCAATCGCTGCTGCCCGCGTTTTTCAGTGCGCATTCAATCGGGCACAAAGCAAAAAGATGCATGCGTTGCACGGCATCCAAATTACGGCCCATATTCAGGCGAAACAGGAGATGTTGGGTTATGAAGCTCTCATCGATGTCCTGCGTCCTCGTGCTTGTCGGCGGACTCTTAACCAATTCGATCGGGCAGGACAGCAGACAAAATTGGACTCACAAAGTACGCATTGCTGCCTTCAGTGTGGACCGCGGCGATGCCGATCAGATTGTCCGTAAGGCGACCGAAGATCACGTCTACGGCATTGAAGTGGACAACGACATCCCCGGACGCTACGAGAGTTTTCTTGACCCGACAGAGAAACTGAAGGTCCTGCGTTCCATATCCCAACAGGTGCACAAGGCCAACAATAAGGTATATGTGTACATCGCCGGGACGGAATGCATTACTGCCAACGCTGATAAATCCGCACACACACTGATGAAAGACCATCCCGACTGGCTGCAGCGGAAAATCACCGGGGAGCCGGCGATGTTTACCGGGGGCGCAGCGTTCTGGATTAGGCCGGGCGATGAGGATGTGTGGATTAGCCCGTACGCGAAAGAGTGGCGGAAACAGTACATGCAGCGAGTGCGGGAAATTGCCGGCACTGGAGTTGACGGAATTTATGTGGATATCCCGTACTGGATGACGCACTTTGACGGCTGGGAGCAGAGCTGGGCAAGTTTCGACGACTACACGGTCGCCGCTTTCAAGGAAAAGACCGGGCTGGATGCAAAGAAAGATCTGAAGTTAGGGGATTTCCAGAACGAAAACTTTCGCAAGTGGATTGATTTCCGCATCGAGACCATGACCGACTTTGTGAAGGAGATTCGCGAAAATGCCCGTTCCGTGAATCCCGAAATCATGCTGATTCCTGAAATCTATCCGGGGATCGAAGAAGAAGCGACGCGAGTCGGGGCAGATGTCTACCAAATGTACGACGTGGTCGATGTCATTGCGCACGAGTATGAGTTCGGCAATGGCGAGCACATGGCAGCGGTACGCTCGCAGGTTGACTGGTTCCTATATCAGGCAGGGATGCTCACCTTTCGAGCTTTCGCCCAGGGCAAGGCGACGTGGATTCTCAATTACTCGTGGGACGGACAAAAGGGTGTCGCAGCACAGGAGCCGATGAAGAACCTTGCCAACTCTATTGTGATGGACGGAGCAAACTTCTGGGACGCCCCAGGGCATTCGATGGCCGGTACAAACGACGCGGCAACACGCAAACAGATTTTCGCGTGGATCGAAAAAAACGAACGGGAGCTGTATTCGCCGCGAACTGCATTCGATTCGGTGGGTGTGTATTTCTCCCCGAAGAGCCGGGACTATACTCCGAAACAATTTCTTCCTTCGTATCGTGGCTTGGCAGTCCTGCTGATCCAGCAACACCGGTCGCTGCAGGTTGTCACACCAAGGACGCTGGCGGATTTCCACGGCAAGACGCTCGTCCTGCCGAGCGTGAGTGCGTTGAACGATGCCGAACGGCAACGTCTGGGAGTGTTTGTTGACCATGGCGGACGGCTGGTGGTCTTAGGGGAAGACGTTTCCGGCATCCCGCCGTCAGCGCAAAAGGTCGTGTTCCCGGACGATCCTGCCGGGCAATATTTCAACGCATTGGAGAGCAACTTCGCTGCCGGGTCGGCAAATCCTCCCATGGAACTCTTGAAGGCCTTGGGTAACGGTGACGAGATCCAGGTTGATGGTCCGCCTACAGTCGCAGCCAATTTCGCCATGGTAAACGGCGCTCCGCATATATACTTTGCCAATTTCGGTGGTTTAGTTCCCGATAAGGCGGTCGTTCCGGCGCCGGTGAACATCCAGGTGAAAGTTCCAGCGGCGATGGGAGATTCGCTCTCCTATCTTCCATTCCTTGGCGAAACGCTCACTGTGCGCGGAGTGAAACGCGGGGAGATGATTGAATTTACCCTGCCACCGCTAGAGCGTGGTGCAGTGGTCTCGTTCGGGCGGAAGTAATTAGTCTTGTGTAAGGCGGTGCCTGTTTTTTCTAGCGAGTGGCCAAAGCGGCGCCAGTTCCAGCGGTGATTTTCATAAATTCACGGCGACTGACGTCCGAGGTCTGCCTGAGGGTCTCCTAATTGTTTTTGGTAGCACGTGAAAAGATTTAAGAATTCACGCTCATCCCGTTCCTCGGGAACCTAAGATCTTCTGCGCATTTGTGCGGTAGACCTTACGGAGTGTTTCGTCCGGAAGTCCGAAACCATTTAGGCTCCAGTGGTAGCCGAACATGTCGCGTTCGTAGAAGTGCTCGTCCCATGTCTCGAGGATTCTGAACGTGACCCGGTACATCGGTATATCGAATCCCATGTCAGTTCCGTAGAGCAAACGATCGGCATGCTTTGCGTAGAACTTCCCCACAAAGCGGGGGATGGGCGCCGTTTCGGCGTATCGCGCAGCAATATCGGCGTACAAATTGGGGTGACTTGCGAGCAGCTTGCCCAAACGCTCGAGGTCAAAATCGAGATTGGCAAAATGGCATGCAATGAAGGTCGTATTGGAATGCTTATGAACCGTACGCTCGAGGATGTCGATCATTCCGGAAAGCCTGATGATGTTCGGCTGATTGTCCAGCCGCCAGTGGAAGGCGTTCATCAATCCATCGTTCGTATTGTCCATCGGTTCGTACATCCAAATGGGATCTGCAACGTGAATATTCACCGGCATGCCCAGTTGGCCGCATCGCTCGAATAGGGCGGTCATGCGCGCATCATCCGGGTGCATGCCAAAAGCATTTACCCGATCCGAAGTAAGTCCTTTTCCCTTGTCATGAAGTTCGCCAACCCCGCGCGCACCCGTCTGGTTGCACCTCTCTAGTTCCCGAACGGCCTGAGGGCCGAACCCTGGTTGGTCATAGCCTGTGTAGTCAAAGCCGCACCAGAGCTCGAAACGGTCTGAATAGACGGTATATTTCCGATAGACATCGTCAAATTCTTGCCCCGTCGCTCCGCTAAGAATGATGGTTTTCTCAATTCCGACCTCGTCCATATTCTTGACCCACTGGGCAATTTCCTCGGACGTCTTGGCATAGGTGTGGGAATGCATATCAATGATTGGAAATTTCGCCCGGGGCACTTCGGAAATAGGAATCTTGTAAAGGGATTTAGGCCGGTAATCCTTAAGCAGTATAGTTTCCGGCGAAGACTGCTCGGGTGCTTTTTGCGCATCCGAAGAAATGGGGTTCGAATTCTGTTGATCGGCCACACTGGGTATACCCCATGCTGGCGCAGCCCCAACGGCCAGGCCAGCCCCTCCGACCGTCTTTAAGAAGGAACGGCGTTTCATAGACACTCCTTGAATACCGTGTGATTTCCGTGGCTGTTCGCCAAGTTCTTGCGAGGCCCGCAGACCCCATTGGCCAGCAAATTGACCCACCGTGATTCGCTCCACGGTTTGGTGGATCACTTTAACGCTTTTCCGAAATCAGCCTTAGCAAGCCAAATCGCTCTGGTACGTGAAAAGTGTCGCTCATGGGCGATTGCCAAGTCACCGTATGATGGTTGGAAGGCGGACCTTCGCTCACAAACAAATTCATACGAAACTCAATCCCATCTGCCGGAGATCGCTTATCTATGGCTGACAATGGGACCCGCATGGCTGCATACCAGCGATGGTTGGTGGCATCGACCCGCGCGATCGCTGCAAATCCAGAATTCCAAGTCCATCCATCTTCGTGGTGAGGCTTGTTCAGGTCAATGTCCAGATCGATCCATTCGCCTTGCGGAGACACTTCGAACTCCTGGTAGTGTTTGATGTCGCTGAAATTCGAACTGATGAACACTTCAGCCACATCCCAGTTCCAGAGTTCGTTGGTTTCTTCCGCGGTAGTCGGTGAAGGCTTCAAGTAGAGTTCGTCGTAGGGGCAGACGAATAGGAAATACAGGTTGTCTTTCGTCCAGCGTGTGCGCACTTCCGATCGGACATGAAATGTGAGCGTTCCGTCCTTGTCTTTCTCTAAATATGCTGGGTGTGCTGCGCTCCAAAAGACAGAAGCCGGATCAGTCTGCAGGGGAAGATCGGCCAATGCATGGACGGCCTCGACCACGGAACTGTCCGCACCTAGCACCTTGGCGACGGTGAATAGCAAAATCAGTAATCCTTTACCGAATCGCTTCATTGGTATTGGCTGGGTGCCAGTTATTCGCCGAAATCGATCATCGCGGGGAATCTGCGGAAGCCGCGGGTCTTGATTCCGATATAGATTACCCCAATTGCGAACCAGGCAAATCCTGCAAACTTAGCCAGGGAGTTGAGGTTCCACCAGATCAGGGCGCAGAATACGAAGCCGAACAGTGGGAGAGCAGCATCACGCAACCAGCGTCGCTTGTAACCGGGCCTGGCCACGACGGCGAATTGCCAAAAGACCGCAAGATTGACTCCCATGAAAGCCAGGAAAGCTCCGAAGTTAAGCAGTTCGCCCGCGTGCTGGTACGCACTGCCATAGTAGTTCAGTAGAACGGCCCCGCCGAAGGACAGCAGGCCAATAATAAGAATGTTGTAGGTGGGCGTATTGCTCCCCGGCTTAAGATGGCCGAAAACTTTTTTAGGCAGCACTCCGTCTCGCCCCATGCCGAATAGCAAACGCGCGGCGCCAAGAGTTCCGGTTAGCCCACTGCCTAGTGCTGCGACGATAAGAATGAGTCCCATCGCGTTGAACAGCAGCGGACCGCCCACGCGGCTGCATATGTCCATGAAAGCCGTTTCCAGGTTGGGGAACAACCTCCAATCGGGCCACACTCGAGCGCCCAGATAGACCTCAAAGGCACTTCCTATGCCAGCCAAAACACAAGTGATCACTACCGCCAGCATAACGTTGCGCTTGGGATTTTCCACGTCTTCCGCCAGCGTGGTCACGCCATCAAAGCCGATATAGGTGAGGGCGGCGAAAGAAGTCGCGGTCCAAATGCGGTGTGAGTTGAAGGTGGCCGGATCATAGAGAGGCTGAATCGAGAACAGCCCGCTCCATCCCTGGCCGCCGTAAAGATACCGGATGGCGAGCACAACAAAGGCGACGATGACAGCGGTCATTACCACCAACAAGACCCGGTTGGTCCGCGTTGAGGTGCGTACGCCGGCGAGGTTCAGGAGGGTCAATGCCCCAGCGATTACGGCTGCCCAGACTGCAAAAGGAATGACGTGAAGGTATCGCTCGTGCAGCGCGGTCGCGATCCAAACGGTATTGATTAATGGCTGGAGGAGATAGTCGAGGAACATGGCCCAGCCCGCCAGGAATCCTGCGTGCGGATTGATACCTCGGCCGACGTATGTATAAGCTGACCCGGCGGTGGGATAAAGCGCAGCCATCCGCCCATAGCTCACAGCGGTGATCAGCATGGCAAACAGAGCGATCAGGATGGTGGCAAGAAAATGGCCGTCCGAGAGCTTCTGCGCCACGCCATACAGCGGGACAGGAGCTATCGGTTGGATGAGTACGATGCCGTAAAAGACCAGGTCCCAAACGCTAAGGACACGCTTCAGACGGGGCGCTCCAGCTGCAGCAGGCGATTCCATGCTTAGGGCATCACCATAAACTTGGTTTTTCGCTCTCCAAATACGAAAGCGTCTTCATCATTTATTACTTGACGCAATTTGCATTTGGATGAGCGCGGCAACACCTTGACAAACCTCTTCCGCGAAACTAAAAGTATTATATCGTAATAAAGCGAAACTCCATAAACGTGAAGCCGTAAGTCCTCGAGGCACCTGGATCGGCAGTTGATCCCAATTTTGACGGGCGTTCAACGCTATTTATCTGGAGATATCTTCGACCATGAACCAAATGCAAGGTTGGACAAGGCGGCTTTTTGTTATTTCTTTAATTGTCTTCTTTGGTACTGGAATGTCCGCCCAAGCCCCTGGCACAACCAGTCCATCGGCCGCTCCTATTGGCTATCACGAAGATCCGAATGCCGATCAGAAACGCACGCTTCTGTTGAAGGACTTCAAGCCGGTTAGCATGATGCATGCCTCGACGCATGAGATTCTAAAGGCCAAGTTTTACGTCATCGACATGCACAATCACTTCAATGATGCCGCCGGCATCGACGAACACCGTCCGCCATTGGATGGCGTCAAGGCTATGGACAACACCAACGTCAAGACCGTCGTCATCCTCACCGGCATGTGGGGAGATAAGGCGCAAGGCGTGATTGAGGAAATGGTGAAGCCTTTCCCCGGGCGGTTCATCGTATTTGCGCAGTATGACTGGAGCAAGATCGATGACCCGAACTTCAGCCAGGAAATGGTGGCGCAGCTTGACGACGCTGTGGCCCGCGGAGCGCGCGGGCTAAAAGTGCTGAAAGACCTGGGTCTCGGAGTGCGTGATAAGAATGGCAAACTGATCACAATTGACGATCCCCGGCTTGATCCCGTGTGGGAAGAGTGCGGCCACCTGGGAATTCCTGTCTCGATTCACACCAGCGACCCCGAAGCATTTTTCCATCCCACCAATAACACTAACGAGCGTTACGAAGAGTTGGTTGGACACCCGGACTGGAGCTTCTACGGATCAGATTTTCCCAGCAAAGAGGCGCTGCTTGCAGCGCGCGATCACGTTTTCGCCAAGCATCCGAAAACAACCTTCGTTGCGCTGCACATGGCCAACTGGCCGGAGAACCTGGACTACGTTTCAGGGCTGCTTGATAAATACGCCAATGTGATGGTGGAATTTGGCGCGCGCCAAGCCGAACTGGGTCGTCAGCCGAGGCGCACACGGGAGTTCTTTCTCAAGTATCAGGACCGGGTAATGTTTGGCACCGACTCGGAAGTGTCCGAAGCAATGTATCGCAACTACTTTCGCTGGCTCGAAACCACCGACGAGTATTTCGATTACTGGGGATACCCCGGTCAGGGACGCTGGAAAATCTACGGTCTAGGGCTTCCCGACCCTGTGCTGGAAAAGATCTACCACAAGAACGCGGAGCGCGTGCTGGGCCAGTTCAGGGGAGCAGCGCTGGCCAAAAAAGGAGCTCGGTGATGAAACGAACCACGATTTTCTTCGTACTGATATCGCTGCGGGGACAGCCGGCGACGTGGAGTTGTTGCAGCTGGCACTAAGAAGGGCCGATATCACAGGTGCTAACTCCCCGGCAGTATCCTTTCGTCACTTCGCGATGTGGCCAGTTCATTCAACAAGCTCGGCCCCAAGAACTTTTCCCGATACTCGTGGTCGCGAAATGCTTCCGTGCCGCCCGCGCGGGTGGTGGAAAAGGCAGCGGCCCGGTTGCCGAAGGCAAGGCAGGTATCCAGGTCGGCTCCACGTACGAACTGATGCAGGAAGCCTGCGTCAAAACTGTCGCCTGCCCCTACGGGATCCACGAAATTCACCTTCTGCGCGGGAGATTGGAGACGCTCGTTGCCTCGCTGCGCCATCGCTCCTTCCGCACCCATTTTGATTACGACTGTGGGCACGATCCCCGCCAGCTTGGTCACAGCCAGTTCCAAGTCGTCCGTCCTCACGATCTTTTTCGCTTCGCGCGTGTTAGGTAGAAAGACATCCACATAGCGCAGAGACTCGAACAGTTGTTCGTCCCAACGATCATCCGGATCGTCATTGGTGTCGAGCGAAATGGTAAGACCGGCTTGCTTCAGCTTTCTGAATAGTTCCGGAACTTGCGGCCTGAGTCCCTTTTGCAAATAGAACGACGAGAGATGGAAGTGCCGGGAATCCGTGAGGAACTCAAGATCAAGATCGTCAAGAGTGAGATCGACAATCGTGCCTGAGTAAGTCAGGATGTTACGCCAATCCTGGTGCTGCAAAATAACAGTGAGCGCGGTCTTGACCGGGCCAGGAACTTTCAGCACGCGGCTCACATCGACTCCGCTCTCGTTCAGGCGTTGCAGTGCGTTCTGCCCCAGCGAATCATCTCCAATGCGCGACTGAAAACCCACCCGGCTGCCCAGCGCCGCGAGGTTATGCGCAACGATGGCCGACGATGAACCCAGCGTCAGCATCATGCGATCGATGAGAAGTTCGTGCTCGGGCGGAAGTTCCTCCGGCAGGCCGTAGAGGATAACGTCGAGGTTCAGCTCCCCGGCAATGGTAACGTCAAATCGAGGCATGCTCAGCTTTAACTCGGGATTTGTCGTCGTCCAGCACGACAACGCGGCTCAAATTGCGAGGCGAATCAGGGTCGAGACCTTTCTTCAGTCCGGTGTGCAGCCCTAGAAGCTGGCCGACAAAAAGATAGGGAGCCAGGCGGGCGTATTCAGGGACCTCCAGTTGCAACTCGACAACGAGATCAGAAGCTGCGAGCACAGTGTCATCGGCGCGATTGGCGACGGCAAGGGTTGTTGCGCCTAGAGACTTCATCTCGCACAAAGCTTCGCGTTCTGCCTGGTATCCACTCTCCGAAAGCAGAAACACCAGCAGTGTTTCTGGCCCCACGATCGATTTAGGGCCGTGACGAAATTCCAAAGTGTGAAACGACTGTGCATATGATACCGACATCTCGGTCACTTTCAGAGCGCCCTCACAAGCCAGGCCGTATAACGGCCCCTGGCCGAGATACACGTAGTCATCAAAATCATGGCTGGAAACAAATGCGCGCAATGTTTCTGGCAGAGTCAGCAACAGCGGAGCCACCTCCTTCGCCATCACGGAAAGGGACCCCAAGAATCCTGAATCACCAATCATGACCGCGGCCAGCGCCTGAAGCGTCAGCAGCATAGAGCTAAACGAGCGCGTCATCACCGTGCTCTTTTCATCGGCCTGCGCCAGCAGGATGGTTTCACTGGCGAACCCTTCGAGAGGCTGGCCAGCGGCGCAAGTGATGGCCAACGTCGGGGTTCCGCGGCTCTTCAGAACTTCGGCGGCGGCTATCACTTCAGAGGTGAGTCCGGAGCGGGAAATCAATACCGGCACACAACTCCCTGCACCGGGAGGGACAACATCGGGATAGAGCAATATTTCCGATGCTGGCAGTGCACGCGCACGAAGTCCGGTCAGGCGCCCCATGATTGCGGCGGCAGAAAGCGCCACGTAATAACTGGATCCGCAACCAATGAACAACCATTCCGTCGCGCCGGCAAAATGCTTCGCGACAGCGTGTAGTGTTTCCTTCTGCTGCAGATCTTCGAGAATTGCGCTCCAGCATTGCGGTTGTGAAAGAATCTCATCCAGACTGTGAGCGCCAGGAGAGTGCGAATTGTTTTCTGGGTTAGACAAGCGTGACCTCAATACCAGATTTTTTGAGTAAGGTGAGATCGGGCTTCGCAATTGCGTGGTCAGTGATGACGCCGTGCAGCGAAGAGGTAGGACCAATTAAAGAAAGGCTTCGCCGTCCAAACTTACTAGAGTCACACACTGCAATCCTCTGCCGCGCAACCTCCAGCATCACGCGGTTTACTTTCGACTCCAATAAATTAGGAGTGCTCAAACCGTATTGCACATCAAAGCCGTCCACGCCCAGAAATAACAGGTCGGCGTTCAGATGCCGCAACGTTTCTTCCGCGATCGGCCCCACCAGAGAAAATGAGTTCTTGCGCAACGTGCCCCCGGTTAGGATCACATCCAGAGTGGTATTGGAGAGCTCGGCTGCAATATTGACCGCGTTCGTAATAATGGTCAGATTGCGAAACCCGCGCAGCGCGCGGGCGATGGCGGTCGTCGTCGTTCCCGAATCGAGAATCACCACTTGCCCTTCTTTTACGAAACGCGCGGCGGCGGACGCGATGTGGAGCTTCTCATTGCGATGGAGTTGTTCTTTCTCGCGAAGAGTCGGATCTTCGAGCGCGCCTTCCCGGGCGGGAAGAGCTCCACCGTGGCTTCGATGCAACAGCCCGTGTTCATGCAGAAGTTCCAGATCTTTGCGAATTGTGACTTGCGAAGTGTGAAATCGCTTGGAGAGATCGGCCACGAGCGCCCGGCCTTCGCCGTTTACCAATTCGACAATCGCGCGTCTGCGTTCTTCGTTCAGCACAAGGCTTGGCTTATCCTGAGACTTGTTCCCGGGGGTTTTGATTGCTATTTCACTTTATAACGTTTAATTTCGTTTGTCCATTCCTTGCTGTGAAATAATATGTAAGTAAACGTAATTATACGATACCACTGGGACACGTGAGATCACCATGCAACAGAAGCAGAGTTCCGGAGAAAAGCTCAGAGACGTTCTTAAACAAAATCGCCGTTCGGGTTCAGGCGGGATTTACTCGGTCTGCTCGGCTCATCCGTGGGTCATCGAGGCCGCCATTCGACAGGCAACGGAAGACAATACAATTTTCCTTGTGGAATCAACCTCCAGCCAGGTCAATCAGGATGGCGGGTACACCGGACAGGCACCTCAGGCGTTCGCGGATTTTATTCATTCGACAGCAAGGCGTGCTGGACTCCCTGGGGATCAAATTGTCCTTGGAGGAGACCATTTAGGGCCCTTTCCCTGGAGGAACCGAGACGCATCGAGTGCCATGGAAAAATCGTGTGCGTTGGTAAGAGCGTGTGTGCTAGCCGGCTATCAGAAGATCCATTTGGACGCGAGCATGCCCTGCGCTGACGATCTACAAAACCCTCTGGAGGCAGAAGTTGTCGCGCAACGGGCCGCGGTCTTGGCTGAAGCGGCCGAAAGGGCCTTTGCGGAATTGCCTCCCAGTTCGGAACCGCCTGTTTATGTCATCGGTACGGAAGTCCCAGCGCCGGGAGGAGAAACAGAAGCGGGCGCTCCTCCCGATGTAACTGACGCCGATCACGTTCAACACACCCTGAAAACTTTTCAGTCTGCACTTGAGGAGCGAAAACTGTTCGACGCTTGGGAGAGGGTCGTTGCGTTAGTAGTGCAGCCGGGGGTTGAGTTTGGCGACGAGGTGGTATTCCCCTATGACCGCGAAAAGGTACGACGTCTTTCCATAGCGCTTCCGGAACAACCGCTCATTGTGTATGAAGCCCACTCCACTGATTATCAATCTTCGCAGGCGCTGCGGGAGATGGTCGAAGATCATTTTGCCATCCTTAAAGTGGGGCCCTGGCTAACGTTTGCTTTTCGCGAGGCCATCTTCGCCCTAAGCGCAATGGAACGTGAACTTCTTTTAGGAAAAAAAACCATTCGCTTGTCGGAGGTGCCTCGGGCTCTAGAGAAGGCCATGCTGCGGGATCCCTCGTACTGGCACCCCTACTATCATGGAAACGAGGCGCAACAGCGTTTCTCGCGCGTTTATAGCTACAGTGATCGCTGCCGCTATTATTGGCCGGTGCCGGACGTGCAGGAAGAGATCAGCCGACTGTCGAGCAATCTCGAGAATCAGGCTTTGCCGGCAACTCTCATAAGCCAATTTCTCCCGTTGGAATACGAGGCTGTGCGCGTTGGCTCGCACCGTGCGCGCCCCCGAGATTTAATTTGTTTGCACATTCAGGCAATATTGCGTCGCTATGCGATGGCCTGTGAACTAGGGAATTAACAATTAACATTAACAAGGACGGTTTTTGCCAGGTTGAGTTGGCGCTCTGCCTCGCCTGATAGCCAGGGCAATCCCACTTAATATCGCCGCTGCCAGAAAAATCCACACGGCGACGGATCGGCTTCGTCCTAATCTTCATGGCGGTTGTGCCACATTTATTTGCGGACAACCGCAGCGATACAGTTGATTTCCACCAGCGACTGGCCGGGAAGCGCAGCCACCGCGACTGTCGTTCTGGCTGGGCCGCCGTGAGGGAAATAAGTTTTGAAGACTTTGTTCATCCCGCCGTAGTCTTCCATGCTCGCCAGATAAACCGTAAGTTGCATGACGCTATCCATCGCTCCGCCGCCCGCTTCAACTAAGGTTTTCACGTTATCCAGGACTTTCGTTGTGTGAGTCTCGATGTCCGCAGGAAACTTGCCCTCTGGATCGCGCGAGTGTGCTCCCTGTCCGGAGACATAAATGACTCCGTTGTGAACGATCACCGGCGAGAAGAGGGCCGTGCTATCAGCCGGTTTCCCTTCGTAGTTCAGTTTGCTGACGCCAGTCTTGTCTTTGGGTGCGGCGTGGGCCGAGCCACTCAACAAATTGGTTGCGCTAAGGCCGGTAAAGAAGTAAGCAATTCTGGATGCAAAGCTTCTGCGAGTTGTGGACAACATTGCAAATTCTCCTTATATAGATATGCTTCATACCTGATCACTCATTTCGCCATGTACGGCACAAAACCTGCGGCAGCTGTCTTTAACGTGTACAGCGACGTGGTGGCGGTAATGTGGATTTGTTTTTTCATCGCTTCGCATTCCTCGTGCTCATCAGGTAGGCCACGAGTTGGTCAATCTCCGCTTTATTGAGCTTGGAGTCATAATCGCCAGGCATCACGGGCGTGGAATCGAACGTAAGTTCCAAGAGGCTGGACTTCTCCAGCAATTGGAAGGTCCCATCCAGGGGCTGCAATTGCACGGAGAAATTGTCCTCATTTCTCACCAATCCAGAAATTTGCCGTCCATCTTTGGTTTTTGCTGTGGCCAATCCTTTGCGAGACCCCGGTCTCTTGTCTGCGCTCACAATGGCGTTGCGGATATCCTCAGCGGAATGACTTGCTCCGTAATCGGAAAGATCGGGGCCGAGAAATCCGCCCGCACCGTTAAACATATGACATTGTGAACATCTGCCCTTGCCGGCAAATATTTCCTTGCCCTCTCCGGTGTTCGCGGTAACTGAGGACGTTTTGTCTCTGCCTTGCAACGTTCGCAAATAGCTCAGTACTTCGGAGAGTTTTGCCGCGCCCAGCGAGCCAAACGAGGGCATTCCTTTTTGGAGAATCCCCTTCTGCAGTATTTTTGAAGTTTCATCGTCAGAAAGCCTTACTATTTCGGGTTTCGTCGCAATGTCAGGCGCGCGTTCGCCTCCCTTACCGTTCAACCCATGACACGGCGCACAAACAGATTCAAAGGCCCGTTTTCCGTTAGCCAAATCCTGGTTGGACTGCTTCGGTCCTCTGATTTTAGGAGCAGTCGTTTGAGCATGGCTCGAAGCAAAAGCGCAAATAAGCGCAACCAGAATCCATGCCCAGCGTTCCCGGACGGATCGACCCATCTCTGGAAACTCGGTTGTTTCTTGGCCGAATACTTTCATTTGATTCTCTTCAGCCGAACAATGTCTCTCAGTGCGCAGGTTTGCGAACCGCGATTAGCGAAACTTGCTCCAGGTCAGGAGAATGGTCATCCTCGTCCACTTTACGTTCTACCGGAGCAATCTGTTGGACCATAGTGGTCGCCGGCATGACCGGGCCGAAATATTGTCCGTAGACTTTGTTGAAAGCGGATGCGTGGGCGATATTGTCCAAATACACAGTGGTCGACACCACTTGGCTGAAATCCATTCCAGCCTCTTCGAGGTTATCGAGAAGATTGCGCATGGTTTGCCGGGCCTGATGCTCGGTGGTGGTGGCGTAGACGCCGCCATGAGGCCCAGGAATGAAGCCGCTCTTGGCCGAGCAATACAGGGTGTCGCCAGCAAAGACACAGGGGCTCGCGGTCGGACTGGGAGGCATGTTCTTCGGCCGTATCGACTTGCGCTGCTGAAGATCACGAACCGCCACACCGGTGTACTCGATGTGCGCACCTTCTGGAAGACTCGATACCTGGATTGTGGCGCGCCCAGGCGTGTCACCGAACTCGAACCGCTTGGCATAGTGCTCATTCATGACGCGCGAAGGGATTTCCGACGTTAGGTAAGGATTGACGAAAACTACGTTGCTCATTTCCAGGCCCGCGGCTTTGAGCACTGCTGCCATCCGGTCGAGCGCGAGATCGACTTGCGCACCGGGATCGTCGGGGACCTTGCCGGTTGCCGGATCAATCCCCACCATGCCGGAGATGAAAAGACGGTCATGAGTAAGGATTCCCGGCGAGGCAGTCTCGTCTTTCGAAAAACTGGCAGGGTAAACGGACTTTCTTCCCTTCAGATTGCGGACAGCAACTGCGTTGATTTGCACGGATGAACCCGGAAGGGCGTAAACCCCGAGGACCGCACGGGCTGGCGGATTTTTTGGAAAGTACTTGCCGAATATTTGATTCATCTCCGGGTACGAGCCCATGGCGGTCAGGTACACGTGAACATAGACGACATTTTCCAGAGTCAACCCGGCGGCCTCTACGACAGCTTTAACATTGTCGAGGGCTTGACGAAATTCGGCTCCGAATCCAGTCGGCGTAGATCCATCTGCGCGGCGTGGTCCTTGGCCCGAGACGTAGACATAATCGCCCGCATCCACGGCGGGAGAAAGAAAGCGATTGTCGTCCGAGTTGGCCGGGATCACAGAGCGTACTTGCTCTTGCGCCGCGAGAAGCGAAGTCAAGCAACAGGTCGTAAGCAACAGGGAACTTAAGCATCGAGCAGATTTCAGTTGCACGGTTTTCCCTCCTTCCTGCTAAGCAGCTTTTTTCTGCGCAGCGCCCAACACAGTCCGTAACCTTCGCCCCACAATAATTTCCTCGCCGGGCTTGATCGTCATGGAAACCAGCTCAATATGATCCGGTTCCTTGCGTTCTTTGCGGTTGGGCATGCCTTCGCGGACTGCGGTCACCAAACTGGGATTGTCTGATCCCAATACTTCGATGACTGGGTCGCCGGCACGAAGTTCACGCACAAGATCGGAAATGGAGAAGTTCCAGGCTTGCTGGTCCCACTTCACTTTTAAGGTTGGATAGCGGTTTCCATCGTCGGGAATATACGTGCTGGTCGTAACTCCAGGCACGGTCTCGACAAGTTTCCGGATGCGGTCGATCCGGGCAGTCCATTCCGCGTAGAGTTTCTTTTCATCGGTGTTGAGCCAGGTTTCCAGCGCCGTCAGACAGCCGATGACCTCTTCCTTGCCCACCTTCATCGCGCGGCAAATAGCGCCTTCGCGCGGGTTGCTGTTCAGGAGAGCGGCTTCGATCAGATCCTTGCGGCCCAGAAGCAAACCGCTGCACTGCGGCCCGCGCAGTCCTTTGCCTCCGGAGAAACAATACAGATCAATTCCCATCTTGGCGTAGAGCTTGGCGTTGTCGACGGGAGGAATCCCGGCAGCATCATCGAGGAGCATGGGGACTCTGCGATCTTTGGATATCTTCACTTCCTGTTCCAGCTTTTCACCCAAGTCAGTGGTGTAGATCATGGCCGTTTTGTCGTTGACAGCGCTGGCGACTTCTTCCGGCGAATATGCGAGAACAAGTTTGGCTCCCGTCAGCCGAATGGCGCTGTCGAAGGCGCTGCGGCCCCCGGCCATGACAACTTCATTTTTCATTCCGGCTGTATCGGGGAGTTGCCAGATCCGTCTATCATCAGTTCCCGCCATGCAGGCAGCAGTAGCTGCGGCCATCGCCCCGGCGGAACCGGACGTCACTATGCCCGACTCCGCGCCAGTCAACTCCGCCAGACGGCGTCCAACGGCACGTTGGAGATCGAGCATGTTCACAAAGTATTCGGCAGCCTCGAGCTGGGCCTGGCGTACCTCGGGAAACTCCAGCGAACCGCTGAGATAGGTCCAGGTGCCCCGGCAATTAATGATTGTTTTCACGCCGAGCCGGGAATAAACGTTCTGCTTCGCTCCCTTTCCCATCACCGTACTGGCCTGAGAGAACGCGTCACGCGCGGCAATTTGGCTCAACAGCGGAGCCGCAGCCAAAAATTTGATGAAAGTACGCCGGCTCGACCCATTTCTACCCATCATCAATTGCCCTCCAGGAAGTCTTGCGCTGTTCTGTCCCACAAATCAGGCTCTTAGGGGTTTACCATAGAAATTTCCTCTCGCCAATCATTTTCTTTCGTTTTATATTGAATTCTTTCCTTTCGTGGCTGGGCCAAGATGGGATAGGGTGATCTTCCAGCGTCGATGGAGGGGGTATGAGGAGTGAGTCCGAGTTTCTGCGATGTTCAGCGAAACGGTGCCCGGCCTTAACTCGGAAGATCGCGGGGGGCGTTTTCGTGACAGCGATGCTGCTTGCTGCGGCTAAGCCCGACGAGCTTTCCGCGCAAGTAGCACCCCTGGCTAACTCAACCAGCGGCACCAATTGCCGCGTAGAAAATGTTGACTATAGGGGGTGGAAGGCGCAACAGATTTCTAACCGCTGGGTGCAACTCGTCATCGTCCCGCAAAATGGCGGTCGTCTGATGCAAGTGACCTTCGACGGGCATGGCTATCTTTTCGTGAACCCCAAGCTCGCGGGAAAGCACATGCCACCCACTCAGAACCAGTGGTTCAACTACGGTGGAGACAAGCTTTGGCTGTTGCCTGAGGGCGATGACGACGAACAACATTGGCGTGGCGGTTCGGACTTAATCGATGATGGTGAATTTGCTTTTCGAAAACTTTCGGATGCGTCGGGGTGCGGAGCAGAACTTACCGGACAACCTGATCCACTCACTGGCGTCCAATTTGTTCGTACGATTCGCTTGGAACCTGACTCGCCCCATATCGCCTTCCGCGCGTCGATGAAAAATGTAAGTGGGCATACGCTCGAGTGGTCGATGCAGTCAGTGTCGCAGTACGACAGCGGCAACCCGGCCGATCCCTCCCAGCGCAACCGCGAGATTTGGGGATTCACATCTGCGAATCCATCCAGCGGGTATTTGAATCGCTATCACGTTCGCACCGGGCCGGCGGAAAACCCTTCGGCCATGATCCGCGAAGATGGTTTGTTCTCTCTCCACTATTCCCACTTGGCGGCTGAGTTCTGGATAGATTCAACCGACGGATGGCTCGCAGTCGTCGATGGCAGCAGCCGCTACGCCATGGTCGAGCGTTTCCAATACGAACAACAGAGAACTTATCCCGGGAAGGCATCCGTCATTTTCTGGACGAATGGCCCGCAGTTGAGATTTGACAGTGACGGCAACGCATCGGTGAGTGATGGAGCCAATGATGGCGCTCCTCTTTATATGGAAGCCGAACTCAATAGTCCGATGTGCCGCTTGCGTCCGGGAGAATCCTGCCAACTGGAGACAGATTGGTTCCCGACGCGAGCCGGCAGCGAATTCCATGGGGTGGCGGATGCTGGCATCGTGACCAGGCTTCTTCGTGCCGTCCGTCTGGAGAATGGCAAGGTCAAACTGACAGGTTCTTTTGGCATCTTTTTCCCTGGCAAGTTGGTTGCGCATCTTTATAACGAGCACGGCTCAAGTACAGGAACGCTCTCGCTCGGGGATGTGAGTCCAGCGAATCTGATTGTGCTGGATATAGAAACAGCTCCGCAAGGAAAGCCAACGCGAATCTCTCTACACCTGGAAGATCAGGCTGGGCTGGATCGGGGTGCACTTCAGGAAGTTCCGATCCGGACAGAGGACATCCCCTGAGATGAAAATCCAACGTAACTTGCAGTGTGCGCTTCTCGCCGCAGTGTTCAGCGGATCATTGATGGGACAAGAACCTACGATGGTTAGCTCACAAGACTTGCTGGCAAGTCCGGTCGGAGTGGATTGGACCTCATACAACGGCGACTATACAGGGCGCCGTTACAGTGCTTTGCGGGAGATCACTGCTGCGAATGTCAACCAGCTGCGGGCAGCCTGGGTCTTCCATCCCGGCAACTTTGAGAACCTGGAAGCAACACCGGTGGTCGTCAGAGGTGTGATGTACGCGACCGCGGCCAATGATGTGTTCGCTCTGGACGCGCGGACCGGACGCCAGCTGTGGCGACACTCTCGCCCTGTCAGTTCCGGTCTACTCGATGATGCCGCAGCGCACAAGAATCGCGGGGTCGCGGTTGGACAGAACTCCGTTTTCGTCGAGACGGATGATGCGCATCTGGTGGCTCTTGACGCGCGCTCGGGCAGCATCCTGTGGGACGTGGAGTACGCGGACAAGACCAAGCACTACGGAGCGACCGGCGCTCCGCTGGTAGTGAAGAATGCAGTAATTGTTGGGACCTCAGGTGGAGATTCCGGCGTAAGAGGATTTCTGGCCGCCTTCGATGCAGCGACCGGAAAGAAGAAATGGCAACGTTGGACGATTCCGGCACCGGGAGAATTGGGTTCCTCGAGTTGGCCGGGCGATTCGTACCTGCACGGCGGTGGTACCACTTGGATGCCGGGGACCTATGATCCCGAACTCAACACTCTATTCTGGACAACCAGCAACGGGGCACCCGATTTTGTCGGCGATTCGCGGCCCGGCGATGACCTCTATACTGCCTGCGTCCTGGCACTGGATGCAGATAGTGGTGAGCTGAAGTGGTACTTCCAATTTACGCCGCACGATTTGTATGACTATGATGCGACGGAGACTCCAGTCCTGATCGACGCTCAGGAAAATGGAGCATTGAAACATCTTTTAGTCCAAGCCAACCGGAACGGTTACTTCTACGTTCTCGATCGCACCAGCGGCAAGTTTCTTCACGCGACGCCGTTTGTCCAGAAGTTGAATTGGGCCACAGGCGTGAGCGCATCGGGGCGGCCAATCCTAACCGGAAGAACCCCAACCCCCGAAGGCACGTACATCTGCCCGGGAATTGAAGGAGCGACGAATTGGTTCTCACCATCCTACAATCCTGATACGAAGCTCTTTTATGTAATCGCGCTGGAGAGCTGCAACGTCTTTTTTGCGAAGCCCAAACAATTTACGCCAGGCGAAACGTTCTACAACACAGGAACCAACCCTTCTTCAACGGAAGACTCCCAAAAAATCTTGTTGGCCCTTTCTCCAGTCGATGGGAAGGTGGTGTGGGGCTACCCTCAAGTGGGCGCCGGAAGATCCTGGGGCGGGACGTTGACGACGGCCGGCGGATTGGTGTTTTTCGGCGACGATAGCGAATCCTTCGAAGCGGTCGACGCCAACACGGGGCGGGCGTTATGGCACTTCAATACAGGCCAGTTGATGCGCGCCTCGCCGATGACTTACGCCGTAGACGGTGTGCAGTATGTGGCGGTGTCGGCCGGCAGCGATGTGTTCAGTTTCGCGCTCCCGCATTGAAAGGTTACTGTGGGCGCACTTCTAAGAGCAGATGCCCGTCGAACTCAACGGGCAGATGGGCACGGTGTCCCGACACCGTTCCCATGCTTTTCCCCGAAACGTAGTCCATGACACTGTAGTTGCGATCTTCGAGGCCGCGCAGGTCTACTGTGCCTTTCCACCGTTTTGCAAAGAAGGCATAGTACATGGTTTCACCTTTCCGGATGGCATGAGTTTCCGGCGTATCGAAGCCGATGTCGTAAAGCTGCCCGAGATACTGTCCCCTGGACAACATTTTTTCGCGATAGATGCGAAGCCACTTTTCGAAATCCTTCTCCCGCGTCGGAGTCAGGTCGGATTTGTCGTGCTTTGTAACCAAAGACGGAAGGACAAACTGGGTACCCACCACGCCTCCCACGCCCACTGTGGAGGCGAAGTCGTTACCGCCATCGCTTAGCTCGACGTGGTCGCCGAAGAATGGAATATTGTCACCCATCAGGGCTTTTAACGTTTTTCCTTTAGAACGGACCTGGAACGAACTTGTTGGGTCGGAAGCTACCGACATGTTGAAGTGCGGCATAGTAAAGAAAGAGAACGCCGTCCCGCAAGGGCAGAACTCAACCAGAGCACCGGGCTTTATAGCCTGGGCGGTTTCGTAGATTGCCTTGAAGAAGTCCGGCAGACCTTCGACGGATTCCTCGGGCCGCGCGTGATGATGAGAAGGGTTGTAGCAGGCTGGAACCCCGTTCATGTCCTGGCCATCGAGCTTCAGTCCATCAAATCCCCAATCGGTGAGTATCTTTTTGACCAGAGCCCTGTGGTGCTCTACGACGCGTTGGTCCGCTGGGCACAAATAATAGGAATTCCACCAGGACACTTTCCGCTTCGAGCCATCACGGTTCAGCAACTCGTAGTCGGGATGATCGCGAAGCAGTTCTGAGGTTGGCACAGCACTGAGCGGCGACCACCAGAGTTGGGCCTTGAATCCTTCCTGGTGAATCCGGTCCACCAGCGCCCTCATGTCAGCATCTCCATTAGGAAACTTCTTGGGATCAAGTTGCCAATCGCCAACATTGTTCTGCCAACCGTCGTCGAGAGTGACCCACCTGAATCCCAGGCGCTTTACCGTCGGCAGCGAGTCATATACCTGCTGCGGCTGAACTTTTCGGCCATATCCCCACGCGCACCAGATGGCGCCGAAAGCATCGTCGGGAGCTGTGGCCATCTGGAAACCTTGTTTCGTCATGAATCGCCGGTAGTCGACGAGCGTCCGGAAGTAGTCTCCCTGATGGACGGCGACGAAGGTACGAAATGTTTGGAAGCTCTCGTTGGGAGCGAGCGAGCGTGCTTTGTTGAAACGCACGGCAATCTTGGAGTGTGCGCCATCGGGCATGGACACAGGCAAGGAGACCAGCTTCGGTCGCGGCTCGACATGCCCGACAGCGATTCCAACGTCACGCCGCCAAACATCGACAATTGGCGTGCCGCCACCGTAATCGCTGGCGTTCATGCCTTGATAATTTGCCTGCTGAAAGTTGGTGCGGAGCGGCACGATCCAGTTGGGGCGTTTCTCGTAGGAACCGCCCTGGTAAGACCAAAAAGCGGGCGAACGGGTACCGAGCTGCGCGTTCACGGTGTATGCGTTGTTGGTCCAACTTTTGATCGCGAGCTTGGCTTTGCCGGTATTGGTGTACTGAACATCGAAGAACGCCATCGCCGGGAAATCATCATAGATGGTGACCGTGACTTTCTTCGTCAGCGTTCCTGCTTTTCCCTCCACGGTAAGTCGCTCGCCCTCTCCGAAGGCGTCCTTTGTGCGCTCATGCTTTTGCAAGGTCAACAGAAATTCGGACCAAGTCCGGTCGGCGCCGGTCACGGTTTCAGCGGCCACGAACGGCCCCATCACCGTCTCCTTCTTGTCGAAAACAGCGACCACCCGGCTGCACAGGTGCTTGTCAAATTCGATGCGGAGATCACCCCGTTGAATCTGTGGTGTGACGATTGGGCGGTCCGCGGCCCCGGCCGGCAGCCAGGACGCAATCATGATTATGAGGGCGGCAAGTTTGGTCATAGTCCCGGCTCTGAGCTTCATGTGGGAGTTGCGGACAAATTCCATACTGCTTAGGCTCGCACCGGACAAAACGAAATAAAACGATATTAATAGTAACATTTCGACAGCAGCATGACAGCGTGCCTCAGCCGTGGAGGAGATGACTCCGATGCGCCGTAGAGATTTTCTAAGAGATTCTGTAGCGGCCGCGTTAGCTGCGGAACTTGGGAGGGGCAAAGCACAGGCCAAGGTACCCGCCCACAACTGGGGCCACTACGACTTCGGTTCCGGACCCACTGTGCTACGTCTTTACGAAGGAGTTCGTCGTGAAGAAACTGGACCCCATGTCCCAAATCATCCAACGACTCAGCAGATTCGACCCAGCGGATCACCCGTGACGTTGCCTGTTCGCTTGCGTGATACAACTCCCGAGTTTTCGCGGCTTTCTCGCCTGCTTCGCTACGAGGACTCGATTTCTTCACCATAACCGGCTCAGTCGGACGGCAAGGTTGCACCACCTTGATTCCATCGCCTGAATAGTAAACCTGAAAATCTCCACGAGGACAAGACTACAGCGTTGTGAGGCTTATCACCCAGTCGTGGTTGGCCACAGCTCCCGCTACGAAAAGAGTCGCGTCTGAACCTCAGCGAGTTCCACAGGAGCACTGCATTCCTGATCCTCGTTCCCCACGTGATTGATCCGACTGCTCACCGGATAGCACCGCGGAGGCGTCCCATGGAACTCGTCGTATTAAATTGCTGAGTCACCGACACGAACGAAACCTTTCTTGCGTCAAGGGCTTCAACGATCTTCGCGAAGTCCGCCAGGCTTCGAGTGAGGCGGTCAACTTTGTAAACCACGATGACATCGACCTTGCCGGCTTCGACGTCCCCCAGAAGACGCTTCAGGGCCGGTCGTTCCAATGTTCCACCTGAGAAACCACCGTCGTCGAAGCGGGCAGACAGGACGCGCCAGCCTTCATGACGCTGGCTCACGACGAACGCCTCGCAGGCCTCCCGCTGCGCGTCGAGGGAGTTGAAGGATTGTTCGAGGCCTTCTTCCGAGGACTTGCGGGTATAGACGCGGCGCACCGAATGGCTCGATCAGAACTCATCGGGCCTCCTTCGAAGCAGGCTCAGGGTTCTTTTTTCGGATTCCGAAGAAAAGAGGTCCGGACCAACGCGTTCCGGTAATCAGACGAGCGACTTCAGAAAGGCTTTGGTAGCGAGTTCCCTGGTACTCGTACCCTTCGTTTTCAACATTGACGACG
>JAYVCW010000576.1:0-6819 GCA_043749775.1 Acidobacteriaceae bacterium
TTTGTAACCGACGAACTTACAGTCCCATTGTCCTTGGTGATCGATAACAATGGCCGAGTCGAGCAGCTCATCTCAGGTTGGTCGGCAGATACCCAACGGAAATTTGAAACTCTGTCAGTTGACGGTGCTCACTAGAATCCGGTACCGGCTACGTCGTTTGCCAGAAACGTGAACCTCGAAATCACGATCGAAAAAGGCGTAGAAGCTCAGACAGATTAAAAACATAGCTCCGGAGAATATGGCCGCTGGTAACGCAGTATTTCCGCCCGAGAAGAACTCGAGAGTAGCGATCAAAAAAAGTTTGCACGATCAGCAGAATCGCAATGAAAGACATTACTCCCGCGATCCCTTCCGAACACAATGCGCGGCGAAGGGGCGTGGCAACACTGCACCATCCTTGATCGGCAGAAGCTCTTATGGCAGGGCACTCCAGCCTGTTCTCCGCCCGCGAATACAGAGTGAATGACAGGTAACTGCATTTCTGGCGTTCTTCTGTCTTCTTAACCTATGGGCGCGGAGGGTAGCGTATCAGGTAGAGGTAAGCGCCGGCGGCCTCGTCTTGGCTCAAGTAGACAAAAACGGGCATATGGCCTCTGTAATACGTGGGCGGCGTGCCCATCATGATGGGCGCACCGGCGGTAACTTTTCCGACGAACCCGGAGAGGCTAACTCGCAGTGTAAGAGCAGAGAGCGGAGGAATTGCTCCCTGCATAATTTGCTCAGGACTGGGATTAGGTCCGGTCGCGCTATGGCAGACGTGGCACGTAGACTTCACGATGTGCTCACCGATGCGGTAGGACGATTCTTTTACCGCAATCTGATTCTTTTCCGCGCCGGGTGTGTCAGAAAGTTGTTCGAGGTAGGCAACGAGGGACAGAATTTCCGGCTCCCTTAAGGTTGGTGGCAACATGTGTTTCCCCCCGGTGTGGAGCCGCTTCAGCAACATTCCCTTGGATTCCTTTGCCATGGCGGTTATATCCGATTTGCTCATTTCCCGACCGGTCGCCTTCATTCGGGCCGTGATGGCCGCGACGGAAGTTGCCCGGACGGGGTCGATGACGGAGTTTATTTCCGGGGGCGCACCTTGGCCGGACTCCTTGTGGCATCCCTGACAAGTCATGCGATACAGGTCTGAACCATGCAGAGTCACGATCGGCGTAGGAAAGCCGGGCAATAGATTCAGTTGCCAGGGAGTCGGCTCCTGTCCTGGGTCCGGGGGAGCGGGCCCTAAGTTCCAGGTCTTGCCCATGCTGGTCTCGCCGAATGGCCTGCCGAGGTGACCGATCCAACTTTCGCCCTTTACGGCCGTTACCGATACGTCTCCAGTCCCGGTCTGACCGAGCAACGAAGACGCAAGTACGAATACCGCTACGAGGGTTGCCAGGTGCAGACAGTTTTTTTTCTTGGGCCGAGAGACGTACCAGCCGAGCTGTGGTGGACGGGACCTGCATTCAGGCAAGAAAATTACTCCTTCCTGGCGGTGTTCCAAGTCCAGTTCACCGATTTTGCGGGTAGACTAAGGCTGCCAGGATTTCATAGTGCCCGGCAGAACATTCTTGATCGTGTAGGTGCCGTCATTGCCGAGGTGAGTACGGTGGAGGAACAATTGCATCTTACTCTACCATGTCTCGCCGTCCAATAAACGTTGTGCGACTCGGTCACTTTTCAAGCGGGTCGAATTCCTTGCCTGAAACGCACGGACTAAACCGCAATGTTTCGGCTGACTTCAATTTCGCCGGTGATACCTTCCCATTTACCTCCACTGCCTGCGCAACGCGCGGGACGAGGAGCGCACCTGGAACATAGACATATGGGCCGCGCCTAAGAATGTTCATCCACCAAATATCTCCACATCCTAAATCCGCGGACTGACCGGACTGCAATCTCCACTAAGCCAATTCCTTGTGCACCTATCCTTTCAATCAGAAGAATCCTGTGATTTGGATCACACATAAGTGTGGCTGTCGTCACAGATCAAGGGGCGCCCATTTCATAAAATCGGCTCCGAAGATAGTTAATGCATTGATCTGGCCTGTTCTTCTGAAGCGGCTTCACCCATCGCCGAGATTTCTTGAAATGTGCGGTGTTGAACAGTCGCGGCAGTTAATCGCTCTGGCCCCTTCGCATTTCTTATTTCTAGTTTTAAGGAGCATGCTATGCGCCTCACGCATTCGGCACTTGGACTTTGTCTCGTTGCAGTAGTTTTGGCAGCGGGGCCGGACAGTCAAGCCATTCCTGCGTTTTCTCGTCAGTATGGCACTTCTTGCAGCACCTGCCACGTCGATTTTCCTAAGCTGAATGACTTCGGGAAGGCTTTTAAAGATGCCGGCTTCAAGTTTCCAAAGGACGACGAAACTTTCATGAAAATTCCGCCAGTGATGCTGGGCGCGCCAGCGCAGAGAGAAATGTGGCCGCACAGCATCTTCCCAGGGACGATTCCGGGCCTACCCGCGATCGGTCTGCGCTTCAACACCTTTTTCCAAGTGTATGGAAGGAATCGTAACAACTTCCGCCCGCCAAACTCAACCGATCCCACCATTCCACGCACCGATTTCCAGCCTGGGCTATTCAGCATCTTCACCGCTGGCAACTTCGGCAGCGGCATTGCATTCTGGGTCGATGACGACATCAGCGTAGGCGGGGCGAACGCCAACGGAGGATTGGGAGACGCCTACCTGAAGTTCCACAACATCGGCCGGCTCTTCAAGCTGCCAAACGACTCGTTCAACCTGCGAATTGGGCAATTTGAGATTGACTTGCCGTTCAGCCCGGCACGCACGTGGAACTTAAGCGGATGGGACATATACGACGAAGCTAACTTTGGTGCGTTGAACGGTGCCAACCCACAGAACGTCAACAATAGTTTCGCATTCTCGGCACCGGGACAGGGAGTTGAGATTAGCGGCGGCCATATGTATAAGGGCTATCACTATTCACTGGCGGTGCTCAACCAGAACACGAGCGGCGGTTTAACCGCGGGTGGTGGGAATGTGAATCCGGTGGTGGGGATCTTTTCGGATTCCAACTTTAAGGATCTCTATGGCCGATTCCAATACCGCTTCAATCTGGAGAAGAATGCTGCCAGCCGAAATGACATCCAGGCGGCTGGACCGACCGGACCGCGCGATCACACTTATCTCCAGGTGGGGACGTTCTATTTTTACGGGCGCTCGGTGCAGCGCGCCAACCTTGAAAGCAATGTGTCGGTGGCGCGAGAAGCCTTTTACCGAATTGGCGGAGACTTTAGCTTCAACTACCGCACCTTCAACCTGTTCGGCCTCTATATGTACGGACACGACAAGAATCTGTTGCCGAATGGGAACGGAACGGGCTTTGTATCAGGGGTTCCTGCGCACTTCAACGGAGGATTTCTCGAGGCCGACTACCTGGCCCTGCCTTGGCTGATGACCATTATGCGGTACGACCGCGTGCAGTCCACGGCGGACTTTATCAATGGGCAGAGCGGTGCTTCGACTAACTACTTTTCGCCGGCAGGCGCAACCCGCGATCGGATCACTCCCGGCGTGCAGTTCCTAATCCACGCCAACATCAAAGCGTCGTTCGAGTATCAGATACGACCGAAGCAGCGGATATTTGACGGGAACGGCATTCCGGCATCGAGTCCATTCCACACTAATCAGGCGGTGGCGGGATTGGAGTGGGTTTACTGAGATAGGCAGATTTCCAAGTAGTAAAAATCGTTCTTTAGGAGAAATTATGAATCGCAGCAGGCTCTTAGTCATAGTTACCGTAATGGCGATCACCGTTGTCGCGAGTGCCGGCAGCATCAGCGGGAAAGTTTCCGGGGTTGCCGGCGAGTCGGTGATCTATGTGGACACCATCGCGGGTAAAACATTCTCTGCACCCGCAGAGCATCCGGTGATGGACCAGAAGGGTCTTCTCTTCGAGCCTCACATCCTAGTGGTGCTAGCCGGAAGCACGGTCGATTTTCTCAATAGCGACAGTGTCGCCCATAACGTTTTCTGGCCCTCAGTCCAGCAGGGATCGAAGAAGCTGCCGGGGAAGAACCTGCGGGCGTGGCCGCAGGGGGAAAAGCGCCCGTTTAAGTTCGATCAGCCCGGAGTCGTGGCCCTGCTCTGCAACGTGCATCCGGAAATGTCCGGCTATATCGTCGTCAGCCCGACGCCCTACCATATAAGGACCGACAAGAGCGGCAACTACAAGATTGAAAATGTTCCCGACGGCCAATACAACGTGGTAGCGTGGCATGAAGGAGCCAAGAGTCAGTCGAAGGCAGTAGCCGCAGCGGGAGACGCTAAGGCGGACTTCAGCTTAACCCAATAGACCCAAATGGGAGAGCGCCCCAAGTTCTGCTCTCTCACTTCGGCCCGACCTTCGGGGCCAACCGAGAATGATCCCACGCTGAAAAAAACAGCATGCCGTTGGGGACCAGGCTAAACAAATCCGCCGCTGATTGCCCCATATGGATATACTTTGTCGAAATCCGAAATCCAGGCCCCGACCGCCTGCATTCGGATGTTTCCGATCCCTCTTGCGGAGTCTCTGGGAATTGTTCACACACAGAAATAGCAGCCGGCTATGTATTGTTCTCCTGAGCCTTGCACCATTCTCAGCGGCGCAGGCCCTTACCCCCGCAGAGATCAAAGAACCGCAGATGCGAGCGCTACAGGAAAAGTATTTTCAGCAACTGCAGTCGATCGGCTCGGAAGTCCGCGCTCACATCTTTCCCTATGCGTTTTATTTCAGCCGGGTGCTCGATCTCGAAATCGCGCAGCAGGAGCACGCCGATCAGCGTTCCCTGCGCTTTGATAAATACGGGGGATTGACAGTCGTCGAGATTACTGGGAACTACTTCGCGTCCTATTCTTCTGACATGGTCGATAAGAGCGGTCGCGCCCTGCGCACCTTCCAGGATGTGATGCTGCCCGTCGTAGAGATTGCGATGGGCGAACTGAAGGACAACCCGGATGTGGAAGGCTTTGCAATGGAAATTTCGCACCACGTCCGGGGCAAGCCAATGGGCATGAGCGTGGAGCGACCTGAGAACCTAGTATTTGTACTCTCGAAAGAGGCGGCCCTGCGCTTGGTCAATGGCAAGACTGAGAATATTCGCCAGGCCGCGATTCTTGACGGCCAGTTTTTCATTAATGGCGAGCCGTTTGTTTTGTTTTTGAGCGATCGCGCCGCGCAGGAAGCGGCCCGCATCCAGGAGCAGAGTCCGGTGTCTGCGGCAGTCGGCCAAGTCTCCGAAAGGCGAAAATCGAAATCGTCGAAACCGTCCGGCACGACGGCACCGATGCGCCCGCCCCCTCCTGAGTCGCTCCCAACTTCGCCCCGCGATACCTCACCCGATTCCCTTGCTATTATCCAGGCGTCCTATCAGACGATGATTGATCTGGTTGTTAAAGAACTTGATTCCCAGGCCCGCTTCGTCAACTACTCAACGCCCGCGATAATCGCCTTTCGAAAGGAGGCCTATCTCGAGTTTTCTCTAAATACCACCTTACCCGCAAGCGCGACTGATAGTCGATACAAAAGGGCTGGTTTGGCATTCGACGACCACATCGCTCACCTCATCCGGCCAGTGATGGCCTACTTCAAAGGCGATCTTGATTTCGACGGCATCGCCTTCAGCACAACAGTTCATGGAGCCGATAAATCCGCTTCGGCACAAGGCAACGAGGCTGTCGAGTTTTTCTTCCCTACTGCCGCTTTACGCTGCTACGAAAAGTTCGAGTGCACTGGACAACAACTTATCGACGAAGGTTCCATTCTCATTAATGGCGAGCGGGTGAGTCTGGACTTGCAGATCGCAGAAGCTGGCGTGCAGTGATGTGGCGTGTGCATCGGTTGAACGCCGTCATTGTTATCCCGTAAACGTTGAAGGCTTAAGTAGGCAGAATCACAGTAAGTACGCAACCGCCGTCTAGAGCAAGATTAAAGTCGATCTAAAAATTTGGCTGATTTTGACCGACCAAAGCAAAAGCCAAGTAGCCGCAAGCAGAAAAGCGGAAGCACCGTACTAGCGGTCAGCAGCCAAGATCACCGTAATTGGGACCTGGGGTGAAGGACGTAACGGTTGGAGGATCGCATTGTCGATATCAATGAACATGTATCCCGCGAGCATCCAACTTTTGTGAATGCTGGCTGACCTCGACCCGGGTTTCGAGCTTCTGTGCTGTTGCTAGGGCACGCGAAACCAGGCACAGCGCCCAGGTTTTATGCAAAAGACTGGTCGCCCGTTCCCGCTGCTCTTCACTAGGAATCGTCAGGCTGGGACGGATGATCATCTCCCTAAAGCAATAGCCAGTGTCCGTTTTACTAACGATTCCCTCCGTTTCCACTGCGAGGTCCGTGTATTCGAATTTCGAGTACTCCGCGATTGCGTGGAACGTTGTCGTAAAGCAACTGGCGAGGGCAGTCAGTAGTAGGTCTTCAGGTGTCCACCTGCCTTCCAGACCGCCGAATTGCGGTGGCGCAGTGAAATGGATTGCGTTAGGAGCCGACTCAGACTTGGCGATGCCCGTCTGTCCGGATGCCCACCAAGCTAGAACGCGATACTTATATTCATTTTCCATTTAGTACCCATTTTTGCCTTTCTAAAAGTCGTGTGCTGCCGGGCCACTAACTCCAAGGATGAGGATGTCAGGGTTACCACCATTGTTTCTCCATAATTGTGAACCAGAGGACCACTCAAAGCCGTGAGCAGGATCACGGCTGTTGGTGATGCCGATCACTATCGAGTGCTACACTAGCCTCCACGGACTCCGAATGCGTGCCCCTTACGGTTTAAATGTCATCGATAACTGCCTAATCTGCGCGGTGCGGGAAGAACAT
>JAYVCW010000577.1:0-5264 GCA_043749775.1 Acidobacteriaceae bacterium
AAATTGTTTGCGGAAGTTTTCGAAGTCTTCCGCATTTGCCCAACGATCAATGGTCACGAAAACATTTGGTTTGTTGGTTGAACGCAGGAGCTCGGTGCCTTTGTAGCCGTTGCCTCGACGAAACAGCATTGCCCAATCTCCGTCGCTACCGTACGCGCGAATAAAATCGTGCTTCTTTTCTTCCCGCGCCTCAAACTCCCAAAGAATTGTATGCACTCGGCATTCTCCTCGTCGCAGTTACTCCGCTCCAAGAATTGCCTGAGTTGATTCGAACTGCAAGCGCAAAAGGGATCGTGAGTCGAACTCTTGTAGCCTGCTTTTCGCTTCTCAGATATATTGCGTAGGGCACCTTGTGAATGAATTGACCAGGAGGTCGCCCAATGCGACGCCAGCTTCGAATGTTTTCGCTTCCAACCTTTCTTTTTTCCGTTCTTTTTTTAGTATCTTCTTTCTTCGGTCAAGCTCCACCGGCGTCGCAAACGCAATCGTCGGTCGAGACCCGCGTCGATTCCCTGCTCAAACAGCTTAGTCTGGAAGAAAAAATCGACCTGCTCGGTGGGGTTGATGACTTCTACGTCCGCGACATCAAGAAGATTGGCCTGCCCAGACTGAAGATGGCAGACGGCCCCATCGGCGTTCGCAACTATGGACCTTCGACGGTCTTCGGCGGCATCGGGCTGGCTGCGACGTGGGATCCGGAGATGGACGCGCGCATCGGCTCGACAATCGGCAAAGATGCTCGCGCACGCGGCGTTCACTTCATGCTCGGGCCGGGCGTGAACATCTATCGCTCTCCGCTCAACGGACGCAACTTTGAATACTTCGGCGAAGATCCGTTTCTCGCATCACGTACCGCCGTCGCCTACATCAAAGGCATGCAAAGCCAGGGAGTAAGTGCCACCATTAAGCATTTCATGGGAAACAACTCGGAGTTCGACCGTCATAACACCGACTCGATCATCGATGAGCGGACGATGCGCGAACTGTATTTGCCCGTCTTTGAGGCGGCGGTCAAAGAGGCGCACGTCGGCGCGATCATGGATTCTTACAACCTGGTCAACGGCCTGCATATGAGCCAGAACGGCGCAATTAATAATGACATCGCGAAAAAGGACTGGGGATTTACCGGCATCATGATGTCGGATTGGACCTCGACCTACGATGTAGCCGGAGCAGCCAATGGCGGACTCGATCTGGAGATGCCCTCGGGAGAATACTTCAATCGCGCTCGCCTTCTGCCTGAAGTTAAGTCAGGAAAAGTCAGTGAAGCCACTATCGACGACAAGGTGCGTCGAATTCTTCGAACAGCGATTCAATTCGGATGGCTCGATCGCGATCAAACCGATTCATCGATTCCGCTTTTTAATTGGGAAGGCGACCGTGTCGCGTTGGAAGCAGCGCGCTCAGGCATGGTTCTTCTCAAAAATGATGGCAACATTCTTCCGCTCGATAAGAGCCGAATCAAATCGATCGCAGTCATCGGGCCTGACGCCTATCCGGCGCAGGTCGGCGGCGGTGGCAGCGCCGAAGCGAAACCATTTATGGCTGTCAGTTATCTACAGGGTCTGGCACATTATCTGGGTGACAGCGTCACGGTGAACTATGCCCGCGGAATCCCGACGCTGCAAGAGATGGCAAAGCTGACAGAATTTTCTACCGCGGCCAGCGGCGGCAAACGAGGGCTTAAAGCTGAGATTTTTCATAATACGGAGATGACGGGCGCTCCGGCCTCTACTCGCACCGACAAACATCCCTTTTTTCGGCCCGCGCAAAGTGACGAGGGAACCGACAGCAACGTTTCGATCCGATGGACGGGATACTTCACTCCTCCTTCAGCGGGTGATTACATGGCGTTCGCGCAGGGCCCGGGAGAGAACGGCGGCTACCGTCTTTATATCGATAAGAAGTTGGTCATCGATGACTGGAAGCAGTGGTACGGATTTGTCCGTGCGGTTCCGCTTAAGCTATCTGCTCGGTCGCATGAAGTCGAACTCGACTATTACACGAAACACGGGTGGGGCAAAACCACATCTTGCCTCGGCATCGTGCGTCCGGAATCGCTCGTGAGCGCGGAAGCGAAAGCGCTTGCCGCGCACTCCGATGCCGTGGTTCTCGCGGTGGGATTCGAAACCGATACAGAAGGTGAAAGCGGCGACCGCGAGTTTCAGCTTCCTCCGGGACAAGACGAACTGATCAACGAAGTAACCGCGGCTAACAAAAATACAGTTGTGGTCGTAACTTCCGGTGGCGGAGTCGACATGTCGCGATGGATTGATCATGCGCCCGCAGTGCTGGAGGCGTGGTATCCGGGACAGGAAGGCGGGACCGCAGTGGCGCAGCTTTTGTTTGGAGAGGCGAATCCTTCCGGAAAATTGCCGATATCGATCGAACGGCGATGGGAGGACAATCCGGTTCACGACAGCTACTTTCCAAAAAATTATGGGAAAGATAAGAAGGTGACTTACGCGGAAGGCTTGTTCGTCGGTTATCGCGGATACGACAAATCGGGAACGAAGCCTCTCTTCCCATTTGGCTATGGTCTTTCTTACACTACCTTTGCGTACAAAAATCTTACGAGTACCGCTGCCTCTGAGGACTCGGTGGCAGTTGCCTTTGATCTGACGAACACTGGAAGCCGCGCAGGCGAAGAGATTGCGGAGGTTTATGTTGGAGACAAACATGCGCCCGTTCCTCGCCCGATGAAGGAGCTGAAGGGCTTTAAAAAAGTAAGCCTCCAGCCCGGAGAAACGAAACACGTAGAGATAAATCTCGACCGCCGTGCCTTTTCTTACTACGACGTCAAGAGCCATAAGTGGACGGTCGCGGCTGGGGATTTCGATATTTATGTGGCGCGGTCCGCAGCGGCGATTGAGTTGACCGGCAAGGTGGCGGTGAAGTAGTTTTCAGGCGATCACGGCCGGTTCGCGTTGACGCGTGTATAAGCGGCAGACGTGGGTGATTAGCGGTGGGCGGCACTTACCTTGACCCATTCTCTCGAAGCGGCCGATCGAGCGAGCGCATCCAAAACGCGTTCTACTTCAACCGCGTCATCGGCATTGACGTGGAATTTCTCTCCACTCGCCATGGACTGCAAAAAATCACCAAGCGTCGCAACGAAGGGATGCTCGTAGCCAATCGTATGCCCAGGCTTCCAAAAAGTCTTCCAATAGGGATGGTCTGGGCCGGTGACGAGGATGTTTCGAGTCGCGCGAAGATTCGCAGACTCGGTTGCGTCATAGAAATTCAGCCTATTCATGTCGTCGAGCGAAAACTGAAGCATGCCTTTCGAACCATTGAGCTCGAATGAATTGCGATTTGGGTTTCCGACGCCGTAGCGGGTCGCCTCGAGTGTCCCGATACTGCCGTTGCTGAAACGAACCATGGCCATGGCAGCGTCATCGACGTCGCGGCCTGCAGCGAAGGTGTGCATTGCCGCGGTCAATTCGCTAATGGGGCCGTTTAAATATAGAGCGGTGTCGATCACATGCGACAGCAGATCTCCCGACGCTCCCGTACCGGACGCGCTGCGCTGGTAGCGCCATCCCGAGGCTTTTGAGGGATCGTTGCCGGACTGATTCAAGTAGAGCGCTCGATAGTGATAGGGCTGACCGGTGCGGCCTTCTTCAATCAACTGCTTGGCATAGGCAATCGCAGGAAGGCGGCGATAGTTGAACCAAACCAGATGCGGAACCGATCGCAGTGCTTTCGCCATGCACTGTGCCTCTTCAAGCGAAGTCGCCAGGGGCTTCTCGCAGAGAACGATCTTCCCGGCTTCGGCGGCGGCGATTGCAATGGGAGCGTGCAAAGCGTTCGGAACCGCGACGTCGATCACGTCGACATCTTTTCGGTCGATCAGTTTGCGCCAATCGGTTTCCGTTTCTTCCCATCCCCACAGCGCGGCGGCGGCCTCAAGCTTCACACGGTCGCGCCCGCACACCACTTTAAGTTGCAGATCGCAGTCGAGGTCATAGAAATGACCGACCTGCCTGAAGGCATTGGAATGCACCTTCCCCATGAAGCCGGAGCCAATCATGGCTACATTTGATTTCTTTTTAGAGACGCTTTGCTTCGCCATGTTTATTTTAATTTTTTATCTCAATTGTTTATCTCAATCGATGCTCAGCAATTTTTCTTCGCGGGCAATCTCTAGACCGCTAGCTTTTTCGCTCCAGCGCGGCGCGGTCCCACCCGGCGCGATTCGCTGCCGCTTCGTAGGAACTCTGGGCAAACTCCAAAATTGCGTTGGCGGGGGACGCATCTCGTCGCACATCGTCGTACATCAGCAAAAATTCGTGCATTTGTTTTGAGTAGGCAGCCTTCGCGGGGCGTATCGTCACTTCTCCCAATCCCGCAGGTTCCGGAGCGGCGTAGGCATAAAATGCGGGGCTTGCTACGTCTCCGCCTCCCGGCCACCAACCCACGCTGATGCACTCATGGGAATAGGCTTCGGAGGTGATCACGCCTTTTCGCGGGGGCGCGGTTTTTTGATTAAAGCGCGTGCAGCAAAGATCGAAACTTCCCCAGAAGAAATGAACCGGGCTCGATTTGCCGATGAAGCGCGCGCGAAATTCCTGAAGCGCAATTTCGGTCGAGGCCAAAATTCGCCATAAGCGGTTTGCATAGACCGGGTCGTAGGAAGAGTTTGTTTCATCTTGATCGAATGGAATTGGATTTGGAATTTCCTGCGGCTTCAAATTGATCTTCGGCTTGATTCCGTCCTCAGCCAGCATTTCGAATAACTCTTGATAGAAAGCAGCGACAGACTTTGGCGCAAGGTCCATGCTGCGATCCCGATTCGATGTCTTCAATAGAAGTTTGTGGTGTACGAAATCAAATTGAATCGCGAACAAATTTCCGAGGTATGGAATTGGAGAGGTCGTCAATCCGTCTGTAGTCACATATAGAGCTGAGTTCCACCAGTGATTTTGCTTGGGAGCCAGCCCCAGACGTATTTTGCCTACGATTTGCGTCCACATGTGTAAAGTTTTGAAAGTTGATTCCCACTCTGCCATCGGCAGCGAGGGCCAAAATTCTTCTTTGTGGTTCATTGCCTGCTCCGGAGTAAGGTTGCATCCACAGGGTTGCGTCGATCAGAGGCTGAGTTTACGGCGGAATCCAGTAATCAGCATCCGTGGTTACTCCCCAATAGTACGTGGTTCGATGGGGAACCTCGCATACAACTTTTCCCGTAGCTTGGGGTTTCTTACTATCGAAATGTACTGGGAGAGAACTTTGTGAAATCGTCTAGCGTGTTTCGCAGCGCG
>JAYVCW010000578.1:0-3090 GCA_043749775.1 Acidobacteriaceae bacterium
CCGATACGCCTAGGGTTGTCATCGACTCTAAGAGAAGATTAAGAATTCGTAGTACGAGTAAAGCAGAAGTAAACGTAAAGAAGATAGCTGGAAAATAACGACGAGTTCCAAGATGGATTTGTCAAAGAAATCGCCGCCTCGAGCAAACGAGCCAGTTTCAAGGCACTCCCTTGATCCCGTTGGCTCGGTATCGATAAAGCAATCGAGCGAAGCCGCACGAGCCCCTTTAGGGGCTGTGGGCAAAAGACTAGCTATCATCGCCGCCTTGGAACGCGAAATTCACCCCCTAGTGCGAAGCTGGAAGACGCGAACCATCGAGCACGCCGGCCGGCGCTACCGAATTTTTGAAAACGGGAATGCATCCTTGATCTGCGGAGGCATCGGGGCCGAAGCCTCCCGTCGCGCAACCGAAGCGTTAATTCTACAAACGCATCCGAGTGAAATACTTTCGGTCGGATTCGCTGGCGCGCTCGACAGCGCGCTGCACGTGGGCGATGTACTGACCCCGCAAGTCGTGATTAACCTTGCTGACGGAGCGCGTTCGCAGAATGCTTCGGGCCGGGGAAAACTTGTCACCGCTAAGAAGGTAGCGAACCGGGAACAGAAAACGCGCTACGCGAAGGCCTACGAAGCGGCTGCGGTTGACATGGAAGCTGCCTCAGTCGCGCAGGGGGCTCAAGCCCATGGCCTCAAGTTCGTAGCCATCAAGGCTATCTCCGATGAAGCCAATTTCGAGATGCCTTCCTGTGATCGATTTGTATCGTCGGAGGGGATATTCAAGACCGCACAATTTGCGTTATACATCGCGCTGCGGCCATGGCTCTGGAAGACTGCCATTGTGTTAGCGAAAAACAGTTCCATAGCAAGCCGGGCACTCTGCGCGGCGATTGCAGAGTATCTGAAGCGCGAGGGTCAAACTGCCGCCGACCCTATTTCTTCCCCGTCGAACGAAGTCTCTTCCGCGTCGACTGAAGCTGGCGACAACGGTCCCCCAGAGTACGCGGTCGCACATACCGCTGGCGCACCTTTAGAGCATACTGAAATGAAAGGAAACCAGTAAAAGCGCAATGGCTCGATCTTCAATCTTATCTTCACCCTTGTCGCTTGAGAGCGCCGACGCGGTCGCGACCGGCAAGATCCCGGCAACGATGAAGGCTGCGGTCTACCGGGGCGTCAATGACGTCCGCTTGGAAACCGTTTCGGTCCCAGAGATTGGAGCTGGCGAGATTCTGGTGCGCGTGCATACCTGCGGAATCTGCGGCACGGATCTAAAAAAGATCGCCAGCGGCTCGCACTCCGCGCCCCGCATTTTCGGACACGAAACTTCAGGAAACGTCGCTAAAGTCGGCCAGGGCGTTACTACGTTCAAGCCAGGCGATCGCGTTGTTGTTTTTCACCACATTCCTTGCGGTAAGTGTTATTACTGCCGGCACAAGACCTTTGCCCAGTGCGAGGTCTACAAGAAGGTCGGTTGCACCGCTGGGTTTGAGGCGTCCGGCGGAGGCTTCGCCGAATACGTGCGAGTTATGGACTGGATCGTCGCTAAGGGTACAGTGCGCATCCCGGAAGGCATTAGTTTTGAGCAGGCTTGCTTCGTTGAGCCGGTAAATACTTGCATCAAAGGTATAGAGACCCTGCATTTAGAGCGCGGCGAAACTGTCTTGGTCATCGGGCAAGGTCCGATTGGATTGATTCTGGCCTTTCTTGCGCAGCGTGCTGGAGCGCAGGTGATTACTACCGACCTCTATTCTCCGAGGCTTACAATGGCGAATAGTTTCGGCCTGAAAACAACAGTGGACGCTTCGAGCGGAGATGCCGGGAAAATTGTGCGCGAGATGACGGAAGGGCGAGGAGCGGACGCCGTGATTCTGGCCGTGGGCGGAAATAGCCTCATCCGGTCGGCCGTCGACGCGGCGCGACCTGGAGGACGAGTGTTGTTGTTTGCTCAGACCGTGCACAGCGAAGCGACCTTTGACCCTGCATCGGTTTGCGTCGATGAAAAGACGCTGATTGGTTCCTACAGCGCGTCCGTCGATCTCCAGGAAGAATCGGTAGATTTCGTGATGAATCGCGAGATGGATTTAGAGCGTCTTATCAGTCACCGTTTCTCGCTGAAGAATGGCGTTGAGGCCTTACATCTGGCGGCTCACCCTCAGCCAGGTTCGATGAAGATTGTGATCCAGCCGGGCGTGCGGGAAGGAAGCACACTGTGAACGGAAAGATGACTGCAGCCGTCCTTTACGGCAAAGAAGATATCAAGATCGAAAGAGTGCCGATTCCACGGGTTGGAGAAGGCGAAGTATTAGTCAAGGTTCACGTAGCGCTGACCTGCGGCACGGACTTGAAGGTCTATCAGCGTGGTTATCACGCGCGCATGATCGTGCCTCCCGCGTTATTTGGACACGAACTGGCCGGAACCATCGAAGAAGTCGGCGAAGGCGTGCGTGGATTTAAGAAAGGCATGCGCGTTGTCGCGCTGAACTCCGCCCCTTGTGGGAAATGCTTTTACTGCTCGAAGCATCAGCTCAATCTTTGCGAAGACCTGCTCTTCAATAACGGCGCCTATGCGGAGTACATCAGGATTCCGCAACGCATTGTTGAAACCAACATGCTGGTTGTGCCGCCTAATGTGAGCTTTGAAGATGCGGCCATGACCGAACCACTAGCCTGTGTCTTGCGCGGGCTGCATGAGACTGGTGTCGAAATTGGCGATACCGTCGCGGTGATTGGCGGAGGCCCCATCGGCTTGATGTTTGTGCAGGTCGCGAAAGCGATCGGCTGCAAGGTGATTGCTGTCGTCAAGCGCGATTCACAGGTCGCGCTCGCTCGCAAAAAAGGCGCGCACGAAGTCGTTCAGATCACCAAGGTAAAAGATGCGGTCGAAGCGGTACGCGAGCTTAGTCCCGAAAAGCGGGGAGCGGATGTTGCGATCGAAGCGGTCGGACGCCCCGAAGCATGGGAATGGGCGGTGCAGATGGTGCGCAAGGGCGGCACGGTCAACTTCTTTGGCGGATGCGCCTTCGGATCGAAAGTTGAGCTGGATACGAACCGGTTGCATTATTCCGAAATTACCTTGAAGGCGACCTTCCA
>JAYVCW010000579.1:0-4352 GCA_043749775.1 Acidobacteriaceae bacterium
ATCCTACCCTGGCAGACGATTTTTGAACTGTTGACGATACCCCATTTGCAGCGTTGTTAAATAATGCACAGGCTCGGATAGCTTCCTGTTTGCCGACCATCCGGGAGTTATAGCGTCGCGGCGATTTGAAATGCCGAGTACGAACTTCCAAGTCCAGCCAGTCTAAAGATGCTGTGCAATGGTTCCCGGGGTTATACTCACGGCCACCTATGCCTCTTGCTTCCGGCACGAAGCTCGGGCCCTACGAAATCCTCGCGCCACTCGGCGCGGGCGGGATGGGAGAGGTGTATCGAGCGCGAGATACGCGATTGGAACGCAGCGTCGCGATCAAGATCCTGCCTGCGCAATTCTCCACTGATCCGGTTCGGAAGCAGCGCTTCGAACGCGAAGCGAAGACGATCTCCAGTCTAAATCACCCCAACATCTACGTGCTTCATGACGTCGGTAGTCAGGACGGCGTCGATTACCTTGTCATGGAGTGCGTTGAAGGCGAGACGCTGGCCAAGCGGCTGGAAAAAGGCCCACTGCCGCTCGATCAAGTTCTCAAGTACGGAACGCAGATCGCCGATGCCCTGGAACAGGCGCACCGCAGTGGGGTCGTGCACCGCGATCTGAAGCCAGGCAACATCATGCTGACTGTAACAGGGTCGAAACTATTGGATTTCGGTCTCGCCAAAGCTGTAGCGCCGTTGGCCAGCGTTGCGACCCTGACCGGAGCAGTCACTCAATCCTCTCCAATGACCGAACAGGGCGTCATCGTCGGGACGTTTCAATACATGTCCCCGGAGCAGATAGAAGGCAAAGAGTTGGATGGTCGCAGCGACATTTTTTCGCTGGGCGCAGTGCTCTACGAGATGCTCACCGGTCAACGTGCGTTTCAAGGCAAAAGCCAGCTCAGCGTTGCCTCTGCCATCCTCGAAAAAGAGCCCGCGCCGATCAGCGCGGTAAAACCCCTGACGCCACCGGCCCTGGACCACGCGATTAATAAGTGCCTGGCAAAAATCCCCGATGAACGGTGGCAAAGTACGAGTGACCTCGCCAGCGAATTGAAATGGCTCTTTGAATCCGGCTCGCAGGCAGGGATTCCCGCATCGACGATGTTGAAGCGGAAGAGGCACGAGCGACTGGCTTGGGCTATTGCGATCGCCGGACTATTAACGACGGCCCTGGTGGGCGCTGCCTATTATCGCGAGACAGGCAAACCTGCACAGGTGCTTCGTGCGGTCATCCCGACCGAGGAAGGTACGTCGCCGATCTTCTCGGGGGACCTCGCCGGGCCAGTCGTGCTTTCGCCGGATGGGAAAGCTCTTGCCTTTGGGGCTAGCGACGCACAGGGAAAAGTAACCCTCTGGGTGAGGAATTTAAACGGATTGCATGCTCACTCGCTGCCAGGGACCGATGGGTCAACGTTTCCATTTTGGTCTCCCGATGGACGGTCGATGGGTTATTTTGCGAGCGGCAAGCTCAAGACTGTCTCGGTCGAAGGGGGCACGCCAACAGATATATGCGATGCACCGTCCGGCCGTGGTGGGACCTGGAGCGCGCAGGGTACGATTCTGTTCTCCCCGCAGTTTGAGAGTGCCATCTACCGGGTGCCTGCTTCCGGGGGAGCCCCGACTCTTGTAACCACGCTTGACAAGGCAAAACATGACAGTCACCGATGGCCGTATTTTCTGCCGGATGGCAGGCACTTCTTATATCTGGCCATTAACCGGATGGCCGGGCACGAGCCTGACGATGCGATTTACTTCGCTTCTCTGGATGGTAAAGAAAACCGACTGCTACTTCATGCCTTCACTAACGCGGCTTATGGGGAGGGGCAGTTGCTGTTTGTGCGGGGCGGCGAACTAATTCGCAAACTACGATGAGGAGGATTCCGGGGTGGTTCGCGATCGGAGAAATTCTTGTTGCTGGGTTCGTGGTGCTCTCAATCTTCTCGATCGTTCTCTACGCGCCGTTCTGGATGATCGGCGGCCTGATGCGTAGCCGCCACCGTCCCGCCGAGCGCGCCATGCGCTGGTGGCAACTAATTGCGGTTTTGAGTCTGGTTGCCTTCGTTGTGATCTTTATCCTGTGCAGCGAAGACCTGATTGAACGGCTGGGAAATTTCACGGTGTGGTCGGCTGCATTGTGGGTGGTGTCTCTTCTGTTCGGATTGGCATCGGTCGTGAGTTTTCTGGTTGCTCTACGAGGCTCGAGCGAGGGAGTCCGTCCAGGCGTCCGCAGGTTCTCGCGGATCGTTTCAACGGCACTTTTGATTGCCGCTGCTTACTTGACCTACTGGGGCATTATCGGAATACGAACTTGGGCTTAGGTCGGCGGACAACCGCGCAGAAAACTCGGGGAGGCTCGAGTCAACGTGCGCCGACCGCTCCGCGCATAAACTCTCCGTCGATCATGCGCCAAATCCCCAGTGGATTTCCATCTCTCAACTCTTGAGGCAGCGCGCTGTCAGGAAAGATTCTTCGACTTTCTCCAGTTCGGCCACTCCAGTTATGTGGCGCTTGTCGGCGCCGAATGGCCCGTTCCTGCGCATAGCCCCAGGCGAGCGCCACATAAATCTCTGCGCCACATAAGTGGGCTTATGTTGTCGACAACATAAGGCCACGAAATGCTCCACCGTGGCGACCACCGCACTATGACCACTAAGCAAGTGCGCGAAACCGAAGCCGAAGCCGTGGCCTTTGTGGTTTGCCAATCAGTCGGACTACAGAACGGAACCGCGTCCCAGGACTACATCCAGCTTTGGCACGGAGACGCCAATCTTCTGCGCGAGAGCTTGGAAGCCGTTCAGAAAACCGCTGCCGTGATTCTCGGGGCTTTGCCCTCATAAGCGCTAACTTAAGCAACGCGCTAGACGGTTCCCAAAGCTATTCTTTGGAAAAGCCGATGACCATCGCCTGCAACATCACGCCTGTACTTTCATCGCCCGCTCCATCGCGGCCTTCGGGTAGTATTCCATGCCTCCCGTCTCCTGCCTCGCCGCCCGCAAAGCCAACATATCACTTTTTCTAGCAAGTTCGCGGGCATCGCATTCAATCTTGGGGGCAGCGCAATGGAAGCTAGCATATGGCATAACTTGATCAACAATGTGCAGGCAGGCTGTCACTAGCAAGGGAGCGCATCATGCCAAAGCTTAATACTCATTTCAGCTACTCTCTGCGATCTCTTTTAGTGGTCCATCTGACTTACCTCGGACTGCTAGCCAAGATGCGGCCGGGAAATCCTTCTTCAGATACGAAACTGACTCTCGCATTCGAAGCCCTCTGGTGTTGGTCGGCATCTCGCTCATAGCCGACTGGGTAACGCCGAAAGACCCTTCTCGACGCTTTTCCAAGCTGATCGACAGTCTGCTGGGAATTGGTTGGCTTGTCGTCATGGCCGCGACGGTTCTTTACGGGTTGAGTATGGGGACGCTATGAACTCGCTTCGTTCGGACAGGCATGTAGCCTGGTCTGCAAAACCATGGCGCTGCTGCGCAGCGGGTGAATAGAGACACGTCACCCCGAATGGGAGCTGCGCGGTAACCTTCGGTTACCGCAGGCGACACAGTGAAGAGCAGATCATCGCGATCCTGAAGCAAGGCGAGGCGGGATTGACGACGGCGGAGAATGTAACGCGCCGATAAATTCTTTCGCGCCATCGGAGAATCGCTTCGTTTCGCGTTTGACACGCTTCTGAAGCGGTTGTTATAGTCGAAGAGTCCCTTTTAAGAGATAAGAGACGCGGTTTCGAATAGCTGGAATTGTCCTAGGGTCGTCCGCCAGGTCGACCTCAACGCAACCTAAAGACCACGCCAGCAGTCCGCTACACCACGTCCCGCTGCGTTCCTGACGAACGCGTCGACACAGAGGCTATGAACTTGGACGACAGCACCGCCCGCAATCTTGAATCCAGTATTGAAACCATGACACCTTCGAATCATTCCCATTCCGGCGGCTCGGCCGTAGTAGACGCTCCCGAGCACGCGCAACCTTCACATGTAGAACAGATCTCCGCTCCTATCTCTGAACAGCCGAGCCAGCCGCGTCCGGATTCGAAAGAGATTCGTCGGATTGACGCCGCCAACGAAGTTCACTCGAGCGACAACGACTCATCGAGCGACTATTCCGACAGTCCGAACGACGGTTCGAACGACAGTCCGAACGACAGCGGCTCCGGCAGCGATGACTTCGCCGCCGCCCTGCATAACTTCGAGACGGAATCCGAAGAGGCCGTAGGCGAAGACCACGTGATCAAGGGCAGAGTCGTGAAGCTGACGGCCACCCACGTTGTCGTCGACATCGGAGCGAAATCGGAAGGCATGCTTCCGCTGGCCGAAATTTTCGACCACGAGAATAAGCCGAAATTTC
>JAYVCW010000580.1:0-5929 GCA_043749775.1 Acidobacteriaceae bacterium
TCTGATAGTGATGGGAGCGCATAATATCGACGCCGCAAAGATGGCCGCTCACGATCCGGGGACGATACTACACAGCGTAATTGCTCATGCCCATTGCCCGGTGCTAACGGTGACGCGGGCACCTCTTTACCTGGAGTCGTAATTCTGAGAGAGCTTTGCGTATGTGCGGTGCAAGCTTTGGCGTCCTTCAGCATCCGCTCCGAGTTGTCAGGAATCAATTTGGAGGGGCGGGCATGGTGGCCGATCTGGCGAACGTCGCCGCGAAAATATTGCCCGCTCCGAATTCGGTAAAGCTTGGATTTGTCCGGCCTGCTGCATGGGTGTAGGCGGTTTCCATATCACCTACTGCATCCGTAAGGCGAGCAGGGTCTTTCACCCTAACGCTGGGCCAGAGGCATTCACCGATAAAATCGTCCCAGTCACCTCAGTGCATTTAAGGTGGTCAGCCGCGCCCAGTAATTGGGCTAGTCCCGACATTTCCAGTGATGGCTGAGGTAGGAACATTCGTAATTCCCGATTTTGACAGAAATCACAAAGTTACCCGCTCCCCCTAGGTTTAAACGCGATGGGCCTGTGCGGAGGATGGGCAAAATGCTTGACGATCTCAAGCTCCTGCGGACGCTCTCCGTTGAGTCCATGGCGGCCTGAACAGAGTCGATCAATATGCGCTCTGATAAACCAGACTTGGCCGTGCAGGCGTGCGGCGGCAAGTCAGGAACCCTATGTATTAAGAAATGATTGTGGCCCATGCCCTTTTTCATCAGATTTATGGCACGCGGCGCAGTAATGCGGAAAAAAGTCGCTCGACGGGCTACGCACCGGCGAGGTCACCTTATCCTCATCCAGCTTCTGCTTTGCGGGCAAGAAACAGCCGACAGAATAACCAGGCATGGAAGCAGCATCAAAGTTGTCGTTCGACAAACAACATGCAGTAGATCGAACCATCTTTGTCCCGGTTCTTGATCTCGCCGTCGGCCGTCGGGCAACAGCGCCAAAACAAACTCCAGCCGTGTGGGTGTGCCATCCTCTTGGTGGACAGCTCAGCCGCGGACACAACTACATACGTGTCGCAAACGGTGGTGTGCTCTCCGGCTATTGTCACCTTGCCGCTGGGTAGCAATACCACCGACCGGGACAGGCGTCCGTTCAGCTGGGAACCGGCTGAGGCAGCACTTCAATAATCGTCCGCCCTGTGCTGTGTGATCGGGATGTAGCTGCAGCAGGGCTCTTCGGCCATCGGGTTTCCGGTAAGTGCAAAAGCCCGAGCCCGCGAGCCCCCGCACACGTCGTGGAACTCACAACGTCCACACTTGCCCCCTAGTTGCGAGACGTCGCGAAGTGACATGAACAGAGGGGAGTTGCAATAGACCTCGGCCAATGGATCCCAGAGGACGTTTCCGGCGGAAAGCGGCAAGAATCCGCTAGGATACACTTCGCCCGTGTGGCTGACAAAGACGAAGCCTTTTCCATCATTAACTCCTGAAGGAGCGTGGGCGATCAGATCTGCTAATGAGCTGGATTGCTCCCCGGCACGCTGCTGCAGGACATAACGCCGATAGTGTTGCCCTTCAGTGGTCTTGATGTGAAAGCGCACGCGCTTCGAGGCCGCATACAGTTTGGCGAAGACAGTCTCATGCTCTTCCGGTGAAAGCAGGTCAGAAATCTGTCCTCTCCCTGTGGGCACCAGAAAAAACACACTCCATGCGATCACTTTAACTGAAGTCAGCAATTCGACTAGGTTGTCGAGATCGTGGAGGTTTTGGCGCGTCACCGTGGTGTTCACCTGCACGGGGAGTTTGGCATCATGAGACCATTCAACCGCGTCCAAAGTTCGCCTCCAAGACCCGGGGACCCCCCTAAAACCATCGTGCAATTGCGCTGTGGAGGCATCCAAGCTCAGCGCCAGACGCATTAAGCCGCTCTCCTCCAGTCGGAAGACCGCCTCACGAGTAAGCAGCGGAGTGGTACTCGGGGTCAATGCCGTCTTCACCGACCGCTGGCTAGCATACTGGACTATCGCGTGCAAGTCGGGGCGCTTGAGTGGATCGCCACCAGTGAGCACGAACATCGGGACGTGCATGTTGGCCACCTGATCGACAAGGTTAAAGGCCTCAACGGTGGAAAGTTCCAGTGCATGACGGTGGGGTTGAGCACTAGCTCGGCAGTGCATGCATTTTAGATCGCACGCTTGTGTCATTTCCCAGATGACCAATAGCGGGCGAACGTCAAAATCACGGGATTTAAATGACACCTTACCAGTCTGTTTGACGCCGTTCGAGCCGATTTCCCCGGGCGAAGCGCTGCCGCTGGCAATAGGGAACTGTATATAAGGACACACCTGGCGTAATGTTTGGCGCGTAGACGTGTATCGCACGGCCGGATATTACGTGCAAAACGGCCCAAGCGGTGTGCGGGCCAGCACTGTGCACTGTGACTGTAATCACATAGACGCCCGCATCCCATCGTTCCAGCCCCACGGATGTGATTTAGGTCACGACGGAACTACCTGCGACAATCGTCTCTACCTCACATTCCCACACAGGGCGATCAGGGGAGTAGCAGCTTTGCGATTTTCTCTGAAGGTGAACTCGTCAAACCGAAAGTGCGTAGTAATTGTTGCTGAGTTGCTCCGCAACTCGCAGTGCACCTCACCTCTCCGTTTTCGCGCTAGAATATCAATACTTAGAGAACTCGGATAGAGAGCAATTCTATCTGCTCGCCAACCCGGTTCACGACGGTGGATTCTCGGCTGACGGGTTCGCTTGCAGGGCGGGCCGGTCAGCGGCGGAGAGAGTCCCATTGTCCATTCGTCCTTACGTCCGCCGGGGGCTCGCATTGCTGGAGAACCAGATTGCCTCTTGGTTGCCCCTGCGGCGCAACCTACGACCCGAGACGGCGAAGCCGCCAAGCGGGGTCCACTCCGGTACAAATCTCACCCGCTGCCGCTTGACGAATCTCGTGCCGTAGCAGCTTGGCCTGGTCTGTCTGCACCATTCTTTTGCTGCACACTTACTTCTCGTAGCGCGGCAAGCCGCTCGTAAACTGTCCGGAGACGCGGAAGATGGAAGTGATGGATGTTGCAGCGTGAAACGCGGCTGCTTGTCGTTTTTTGCCGGCGTACTTTTCGTCTGGATCGATGCTCGTGCTGGCCCGGGCGCAAGATTGCGGTCAGCGTGTATCGAAGCTAATCCGGAAACTACCTACTGTGGATATCGTGTATAGTACCTGGCGGGGCTGCGTTGGTTGTCATAAGCGTTTTCGCGAGCTCCATCGTCTCGATCATGCGCCAGCCCTGGTGCCGGAAGATCATACGACGATCGAGTGGGACGGATCCGTCCGGAGCAACTCACCCAAAATCTTCTCCACTTCAAAGCACGTATGCTGGTCCTGAATTATATTGCGGCAAACGTTCCGCCGTGTGCAATCAGGATCAGTTGTAGAGCGGAAGAGTGCGGGAGTGCGATTGCGGTCTGGGCGCTTCTGCGGGAATGTGGCAGTCTTCAATCAAAGTAATCCTGGTTGTCCTCGAAGATGACTTAGGTTACGCGAACGGAGCAAAAGGTTGACAGATGTGCGGAGACTCACTTAGCGCCCTAGGGGCGACGCCAGTCATCAAGTCCGCAACCACGTCTGCCGCGGTATAGCTTGCTGCATCTGGCTGCAAGAACCGCCTGATTCCGGTCAAATCGTTCCCAGAGGTGACGATACCGTTTTCAACATATTTTCCGTTTCGTGTCTGAGGATGGCCGATATTCGCCACGAGGGCATTGCAGAGACATTTCCTCCCTAACGTATTCGCCGCTTCTCCCCCCTTCGACACGTAGATGGTCACCGGCTCGCCCGAGCAACGGTAACCAATGGTCCCTATAGGCATCCTGTAGGCTTCTCGCAGATAGCCCAAATCGCAAATCCGCGGGCGCGCTACATAGATCTCCCGCTCCGAAAGAGTGCCTTCAAGTTGCGCCACTTTGAACGGAAAATTGGTCGGGGATGCCACCGGGTCGGTAAATACCCGAGCTTCCCCGGCAAAAACTTTTGCCAAAAGCGCTTGCTTGTAATCCTCTCTTAATCCGGATTCCTCGCAGAATGCAAACGCGGTCCCTGTTTGTACCCCGGCAGCTCCGGCGGCCAGAGCCTCTGCCAGTTTCTCCGGCGAACCATATCCTCCCGCAAGCCAGAATGGAATACCTAGGGCACGGATCTTCTCCAGATCAACCGTGTCCCGCTCCGTATAAATCGCCTCTCCCCCCTCGTCAATCTGGAGCTTTCCGCGCGGCGGCGCATTGTGGCCTCCAGCGGTAGGTCCCTCGATCACGAATCCATTCACCGCGCCATCCGCCTTCTTGAGCATCGTCGTTGCCAAAGTATTGGAGGCGATGATCGCTATGAATTTTGGCCGGGTAAGTGGCGGAATATTACGCCCCATCAACTCCCTCGGCGTGAATGTCATTGTTCTGTCGTCACCATCCTGCGCTCCTGTAACATGGAGGAGATAGGTAGCGGGCTCATGATTGGAGAAGCGATCAAGCACGCCAGGAATTTTCAGTGGAACTCCCGCCCCCATCAAAACGTATCCCACGCCAGCCAACATAGCGCCGTAGATGGAAGGCAAATGCGGTAGCTGAACTTTTTCCAAATAATTGATTCCCACCGGATTGTCGTGGCCCTCGCGCGCGAGAAAGACTTCAACAAAATTGGCTGCGACGCAAAGCTCCTTCAGATCGAGAGGAGTGTCCTTAAAGTGCATTGGCAGGGTCTTGTACGGCGCCGTTGCCTTCTTCCCGCCTGGGATGTAATATGTCCGCCAAATCCGTTCAGCAATTCCTCGAAGTGGAAAGTGATCGAGACCGCGGCGCATGTGGCCGCCCGAATCGCCATCCTGTAAGCGCCGGGCAAAGATTACATCCAGCGCTGTTCCAGAAACCACTCCGAGTTGGCCGAGCCGGGATACGGCCTGCGCAAGTCGCCAACTGGAAACGCCGGCACCCATTCCACCCTGAATGATCGTTGGAAGATTGTCCATCGTATAACACACGGCGAATAGTCATTATCTCGAAGATGTAGGACGTTCATTGTCTGAGTTTTGTAATAGTATCTTTTAAAATTATGGCCGTTTGGGCTCACTACTCTTCAGATGCGAGCTTGGAAATTTTCCGATACGTACCAGCCCTGCTAAGGCCACATACGCTCCGACGCGTGTCCATTTAGTCAGAATCGCCACTCCCATGATCATCTCAATGACGCCGACGATGTGCACGAAGGTTTGTCCGCTGAACGGCAAATCTTGAGGGCGAGCGGACTGATGTACCCGGTTTGCAAAACCGAAGCCTCGCGAAAACCTGTTCCATATTTCCAAGTTGACCGGTCGAACACTTCGCTCAAGCTTGATGTTCACGGTGGAAGCTCCGGAATGGCGATGCACATTTGTCAGCTTTCCTGTAGCACGCGGAAAAGAATCATCTCCACATCGTTTGGTAATCGTTCAGAATCGGAAGACTGTCGGCTCGCAGGCGAGCGACCCGTGGAGGATGAGGGTTACGTGCCCGGTGGAGCAGTTCTCAGTGAGAAGCTTAGGGACTGGGCATGCTAAAGTCAACGGGCGGGCGCGAGCCAAGACCTGGAATCCTTGGTTCCATTTGGCTGGGTTCAGCGAATTTTCGGGCCAAGAGCCGACTGTTCTGGCGACTTGAACTACATGAAGAGAAGTCATTATCTCTGTGCATTGTTGCTAAGTATGGCGCTGGCGGGCGGTAATGCTGTTGCGCAGGCGCCATCGCCCGCGTCGGTCGATGCTCGTCGGCTCGAGATCTCAGAAGAACTCTCGGAGTCGCTCGCGAACGATCTGCTCGAGCTCTCTGTAGTCACCAAAGATCGCGACCGCGAGAAGACGGCGCAGTTCTTTCCGGAAGAATTGGCGGCCGATCTGTTT
>JAYVCW010000581.1:0-4921 GCA_043749775.1 Acidobacteriaceae bacterium
GCACGAGAACGTATTATAATAACATGGAGAAGGCCCCATGCATCCCAATCCTGAGTCCGAAACTGGCAACCGTATGTCCTCGGACATTCGCGAGATCGAGCAATCGCCTCCGGCCGGAGAGTACGAAATTCCGTGGCAAGATCCAACTTGGGTTGAGGAAATGTTCTCCGAGTCTCCGCCTACTCCTCCACGAGATGTCCCGAAGAATCAGCCGGCAGATGGAATCCACGTGGTCTATGTGGCGCGCGTGATAAGAACTAGCGGCCCACACCGACAGGGCGCGTAGCCATAAAAAACTGAAAATATTTCTTGCCGAGAATGTATTTTTCGTGTAAAGTTAATTGAACAAATTTCTTTTAGCAGGCTCGGCGTGTCCCAGAGACCTTTTTCAGCAGCCTGTTAGGACGAGGTGGAACGTATGAGAGAGTGGACGAAAGAAACGTCGGAGCGGGTGCTTCAGGACGTTGCAAACAAAAGCGCTGTTGACCCGGAGTTTCGAAAACTGTGTCTAAGCGACCCGAAGGCGGCCATCGCCGAGGTGAGCGACATTCAGCTCCCGCCAAATTTTAAGGTCCGATTTGTGGAACCCGAAGGCGCCAACGTGACCATGGTGCTACCAGATGCGGTGTCGGAAGTTGAATTTAGCGAGGCGGACCTTGAATTAGTTTCCGGAGGTCAACTGCCGGGTTGGTTCCTGTACACGCCCCTCCCGATGATGTTTGCGAAATTTCAGCCTATGCCCGTAGTTTGATCTTGCCTCGATGTTCGTCGTAGAGAGGGTGAATCTCGCGGAAGCCCGCCGCTTCGCACTTTTCAGTATTCCCGCTTGCCGGGGATTGTCAGGCCGGCTCGGGGAAGGTGTCATCGCCATGGGAGCGACTCTTTTGGGGCGGCCCGTGGGTCTAGCTCTGGCGCGGATTTTTGCCGGTTCGGACAAGACAGCGCACCTTCTTTCGATCTTCGTCGCACCCTCGCAGAGACGAGTCGGCGTCGCTTCTTCCCTCATGGCAGCTTTGGAGTCCGAGTTGCGGGCGCTGGGCTGTGAGAGGCTTTTCGGCAACTTGATCGCCGGCTCGCCGGAGTCCGAAGGCACCGATGCCCTGCTTCGCAAGTGCGGCTGGTCGGCACCGCGCCTTCAGAGACTCATCTGCGAGGGTGATGTCGAGCGTATCAGCCAACTCCCCTGGATTCGGCGCGCCCAATTGCCAAACTGTTGTGAGGCGATACTCTGGGCGGAAACGAGTCCCGCCGCGCGAACAGCCGTAGCGCTGAAGAGCGGCGCCCCCGGGTGGCACGTCTCGGCTCAAAACCCTTTTCTGGACGAGCCGCTGGAGCCAACCATCAGCTTGGCATTAGTGGCGGACGGGGCGATAGTGGGTTGGGCGATCTGGACCGAGGCAGGCGCCGCCAAGCTCCGCTGTGCACGGCTGTTTATTCGGAAGGATTTCCGGGGAGCGCTCGCTGGCCCCGCACTGCTTGAATTATCGCTCCAGCGCATCATTGGCACGGGCAAATGGCGTCAGGTCGCTTTTGATCTCGATGCAGGCAGTTCCCGCACTGCTGCATTTGTGCGCCGGAGGGTCACGCCTTATCTGACTTCCGTTTCGGAGTCGCGGGGAAGTGAAAAATCGTTGGTCAATGCCGCTATGGAAGTACCGGCTCCAGCCCATCGGAATCCGCTGGAGCGGCCTGCGTCCGTCGTGCCGCGGGGCCTTGTGAATCGCATCGGCCGCCTGCGGGAAGTGGTCGCTTTAAGTGAGGGAAAAACCGTCGCAGGGGGCATTCCACCCGTCTGGCGGTATGATCCGGCGGATCGCCCGATTGGTCCTTTAAATCTGTTGATCCTTCAGCCGACACCGTTCTGTAATATCGACTGTCGCTATTGTTATTTGCCAGACCGGAATTCGACGGCAACCATGGATATGGATACCGTCACGGCGACGATTGAGCGCTTGAAGGAAGCCCGTCTGTTTTCCGATAGGGTGGAAATTGCCTGGCATGCTGGTGAACCACTTGTTGTTGGTCAGGAATTCTACGTCGAAGCGGTTTACCGGATTCGGCAACTTGCGCCCTCTACTACCGTGGTCCGCCAGACGATTCAAACCAACGGAACACTGCTCGACGAACCATGGTGTGTGTTACTGAAATCGCTCGGCATCAATGTGGGCTTAAGTCTGGATGGGCCCGGGTTTATTCACGATGCCGCAAGAGTGACACGTTCCGGTAAAGGAACCTTCGAATCTGTAGTCCGCGCCTTGCGCCTTCTCCAGCAGACAGGAGTTCCGCACTATCTGCTTACGGTACTTACTTCGATTTCCCTCCAGCATCCCGATGAGATGTTCGAGTTCTTTCGGAGCCACCGTGTGGCGCGTGTCGGCTTTCTCTCCGAGGAGGTTGTCGGAATCCACCGGGATTCGACGCTGACGAAGCAACATATCGCGGCGTACAGCGGATTCATGAGCCGATTCTACGATTTGTGCCAACGGTATAAGGAAGAAGCCCCCTGGGTGCGGGAATTCAGCCGGTACGAATCCCTATTTATCGAGGGAGACCTCTCGCAGCGCGCTGTAATTCCGCAACCATGGACGCCTTTTGGGATACTCACCGTCGATTGTGCTGGCCGGTTCGCGACGTTCTCTCCGGAACTAGTGGACATGAAGGATCTGTCCGGCGAGCCTTACGCTCTTGGCAACGTGCATCGCGATTCCCTGCGTGGCAGCCTGGAAACCGCGAGATTTCAAAGGATGGATGCTGCCATGCGCCGCGGGATCGGGATGTGCCAGACAACCTGCGATTACTTCACCGCTTGCGGCGGAGGAGTACCATCGAGCAAAGTCTCCGAAAACGGTACGCTGGAATCGACAGAGACATTGGAGTGCACATTGCGCGTCCAGAATTTGGCGGACATTGTGTTATCGAAATTGGAGCAGCGATACTCGCCGATCGGGTCGGAGACGAGCCGGTAGAAACACTGTGACATGGAACTTGTGTACTACTCTTTGGCGGCAATGGGCGATGGGAGATGTGAGGGGCAATGGGTCCAAAGCATCAGGAGTCTGAGAAGTCACAACATGACTATCCCTGTTCATCTGGCGCTTTATGGCGGCGCGTCGCACTTGATCGTTGAGGAATCCGAGCGCCAAAATGTGAGCCTTCACCACCTCGGATCTTATGCGGACTGTTTAAGCGAAATCCTTCCGGAGCGAGCCCGCTTGCTTAGCCGTTATCCGACTCTCCACAAATTCATCTCTTTGCGGTCTTTGCCCATTGACGATGCATCGCGAGTTCTTTATCTCGACTGTGACACTTTTTTCTTCGGTAACGTGATGGCCCTTTTCCGCAAATATGAAGCCTGTCATTTTTACGCGCGCGAAGAGCCTTCGACACGGCGCAGTCATAATGGGTATTCAGCCTCGTATTTAGACGAGGATCGTTTGCGCGAAACGGCATTGAGTGAAGGGCTGGCTTTCGTCGATCCCTATAATACAGGCATTTGTATGCTAAATCATGGCCTATCGCAAACGCTTGCGGCGGCCTCCGGGCTGTTTCTGTCATATGCATGGCGCCTGCTCGTGAGTCTTTGTCACGATCGGCCGGCCGAAGTCCAATGCGATACGGATTTTCTCGACGCGGTATGCGCTACCCTCCGTGAGCCGGACTTGGACTCGCGGCTTGCATACCCGTCCAGTAACTCGTGGATATTGGACGAAATCGCAACCGTTCTCGCACTGGGCGGAATCCACGGTCTCTCACATGGAGTTTTACGGCGGAACGATGCATTGCAGAATGGTGAGTTTTGGGAATATCGTGTTGAGCCGCGACCCATATTGGTGCATTACTACAGTCAATTCGAGGACCGATTCTTTAGGCAAGTCAACAGGCTCTGACGAGTTAGTCTGGCGAGGCGCGCGAAATCAGCGATCAAGTGTATTCCGGAAGATGATCATGGAGAGTGGCGCGCCATCGGCGGCAAAAGAGAAAGAGCAAGCTATGCCGAACACATCTAAGGGACCGTCGGGAAATATTTGTATTGAGCTTCACGCAACGACGCTCCGGCAACGACTCGGGACTTTGAGCATGCCGCTCGCTATCGCCCTCTTATACGCATTAGGTATAGTGCAGTTCCCTTTGCTGCAACAAGTGCTGCACCCGCTATTCGCGTTCGCGCTCGTCTGGAGCCTCGCTGGAACGTATCTCGTGAGCCGGGGCAATTGGTCCGGCGCGATGCCGGGAGACGCGGGAGTCAGTGCCGGTCTCGAATTTTGCCGGCGAGAGATCGAGCGGCGGCAGGACTTTTTTCGTCGCGTTCTGCTGTGGTTGTTCGGGCCAGTGATGCTGGCAATCGGCACGTTTGTGCTGGCCCTGGCGATGATTGAAAGCAAAAACTTCTTCCCGAACGCGATGCCCTTCATGGTGCTCGTCGCCTTGTGGATAGCAGTTTACTTTTTCGCCAGAGTCCGGGAACAAGGCACGCTCCGACGCGAGATCGATGAATTAAACGATATCGAGAGGGAGAACAGCCGGTAACGCCAATCAGCGGATTTTCAAAGTAGCGATTGTCTCCGCCCTCTAATGTGTATAAAGTAAGATTTCACACCATGAGCGACCAACCCACGAAACGCCTCCGAAGTGAAATCTGGTTCAACGACAAGACCGAGCCAGGCGAAACCGCCGTCTACCTCGAGCGCTTTCCAAACTACGGAATCACGCGTCAGGAACTGCAATCCGGCCGGCCCGTCATCGGCATCGCCCAGACCGGAGGCGACCTCACTCCGTGCAACCGCATTCACATGACTTTGGCAGCCCGTGTCCGCGACGGCATCCGTGACGCCGGCGGCATTGCGTTCGAATTCCCGCTCCATCCGATTCAGGAAAGTTGCCGCCGTCCGACCGCCGCGCTCGACCGCAACCTCGCCTATCT
>JAYVCW010000582.1:0-2261 GCA_043749775.1 Acidobacteriaceae bacterium
CTTGGTCCTCAACCTCTCTGGCGGCAAAAAAGCGGTGCTTGGCACTGCCTAGGACTTTTATGCCCTTGACACCGCCTTCGTTCTTATCGAGGGGCACCCGACCGTCGATATTTGCAGATCAGACTGGAGTGCTCCCGCGGCCCTGTGTATCGAATGACTTCATCGCCCTCACCTTCAACGGTTCATGGCGAGTTTTTGACATTGTGGACAACTGAGCATAGAGTTCGCCCGACAGAGAATCTCGTTCGAGGAGTCATGCCATTGAGAATCCTACTAGTGTGTGCTGTAAGTTGTCTGTGCGTAGCTGCGTCCGTTGCGCAAACGGGTAGCGGTGCAGGATCAAATACACAAGATATCAACGCGCAAAATGCCAATAACGTTTGTCGTATTTACTTTTCCATGCCAAAGCCCGGTATGGGTCAACAGTATGAAGCCGGACGAAAGAAACATATGCAGTTCCATCGAGCCCAGAAAGACACCTGGACATGGAACACCTTCGCGGTTGAGACAGGCGACAACGCAGGTATGTACGTTACTTCTTCGTGCGGACACGCTTGGAAAGACTTTGACGAATGGGAAGCGCGCATGGGGAAAGCGGATACCGCCGACGGAGCAGCAAATTTGTCGCCATATGTCCAGGGCGGCCGCAATGGTTTTTATGTCTATCGTTCGGACATGAGCCTCGGCCCAGCAAACCGCCCTGTTGCGCCCATCACCGCAGTGACGGTCTTCGTTCTTCACCCCGGAGCAGGTCCTGACTTCATTGCCGCGGTAAAGAAAGTGAACGAAGCATTGAACAAGCAGGCGGACTGGCCCAAAACTAGTGGCTGGCTGCAGCTAGTCAACGGAGGCGAGGGGCCCACATTCGTCCTGCTTAATGACCGAAAGAATTGGGCGGATTTGGCGCCGCTACCAAAAACTACGGCCGACGTCCTGAATGAGGCCTACGGGAAGGAAGTGTCCGATCAGGTGCAGAAGACGATTCGCGACTGTACAGCCCGCCAGTACACCGAGGCCGCTGCCTATCGCGCTGATCTTGGTTACGTGCCAGCAAAATAGTGGTCCTCCTGTGCCTCACGTGAAAAACGAAAGCACCCGGAACTCCAATTTGAGTTTCGGGCGCTCCTTCTGTCTGGGCGCGGGACATTCCTGTTCGTGCCCCGAAAGTTGCGCTTGGCATTGAGAAGCACCTTATGCAAAGACTTATTCGAATTGCCCTGCCCGTTTGCCTGCTGGCGGTTTTGAACCTGGCTGGCTGCAAAAAGACTAAGAGTAACTTCGCAACCCACCAAGTGACGATCGACATTTGTGGCGCGATTCCGGCGGATGTCCAAGTTCGCGAAGGGGACCATGTTTACTGGCAAAGCGACGATCAGCACGACTATACGGTCCGCTTTTCGCACCCCAGTGAGCCGACCGCCAATCCATTCGTGGTCAAACATGGGGTGCCTGACTTTGGGCATACGATAAAGGGGAAGCGTGGTTGTAAAGATCTTGGCCAAGGGAACTTCTACTGTAAGTACACCTTGACCAAAGACAATGATCAGGTCCCTTGCGCCGACCCAGGCGTTCACATCATCCCGTAACTGAACGCCGTATGCCCCAAACCGTAGCGCTCGTTGCCAGTATGTGCGGAAGAAGTGATCGTAGCAGGAAAAACAACGGGACTAAACGCTTCTTAACCCAACCGACTCGCAAGAGAGAGTCATTCTTATCTATGTTATTTAGGACTTGATACTTCTTCGCGAGAAAGCGCCGCCTAGCGCCAACGTGCCCCCGACTTTTTCAGGTAGTGCCGGAAGGCGTATCCCCACGGGATAATCGGGATCAAGATCATGCCCAGCGCGATCGCTTTAAAATCTTCTGTAAATTGCGTCGTGTGCACGCCCGCCCTCCATTGCGGTAGCCCGTAATCGATGAGCCAGATTGTCTTCCACGCCAGCTCGAAGAGAAGTATCGGAAGCATCTCGAGCGGGTAGCGAAGCCCGAAACATGCAAGCACCCACAGTCCGCCGAGCATGCTTGGGATTACTCCGCGCGCCGTCGGTTCATGGCCTATCAACTGCGGCAGAAACGCGACGGCGCCGCCGATTACCAGCACAAGGTACATCGCGCGCAGTAGGTAGAGCCGAGCGAGAGAGACTTCGTTATCGCCGGGCGTCGCAGCAGATGGTGAAACAGTCTCAGCATGCAAGGTCATTTCGAGTCTCCTATTTGATCAAGTGATGCGGACGGGCGCTCACTGCCGCCGGAATCGTTTC
>JAYVCW010000583.1:0-2159 GCA_043749775.1 Acidobacteriaceae bacterium
GCGGGAAGATCTTTGGAGCGTTAACACGATGGGGTTGCAACTCTGGGACAGCATTCGAGCGCTGGACTTCATTGGGTCGCTACCGGATGTCGATCCCGAACGCATATCCATTACCGGTGCTTCCGGTGGAGGCACCCAGGCTTTCCTTCTGACAGCCGTGGATGACCGCATCAAGTATTCCGCGCCCGTAAACATGATCTCTTTCATACATCAGGGTAGGGGCTGCCAGGAGGCCGCCAATTTGCGGGTGGATGCCCATAACGTGATGTTTGGAGCGATGATGGCGCCACGTCCCCTCTTTATGGTCTCCGCTTCAGGCGACTGGACTCGCAATACTCCGCGCGAGGAATTCCCTGCGATTCAAGGTATTTACAAGCTGTTTGACGCCGTTCAGAACGTGTCTGAGGTGCAGATCGATTCGACGCACAATTACAACAAGGCCAGTCGTGAAGCGGTGTATGGGTTCCTCAATGAGCGTGTGCTGCATCGTAGCGGTGCGGTAAAAGAGCAGGCGTTTCGCGCCGAACAGCCCCAGGATTTGCTTGCGTTGTTTGGCAGAAAGGCTCCGCGGAACGCGCTGACGATGAATCAATACGTCGAAAATAGAGTCGCCGATGCGCGACAGGAAGCCGCTCAGTTGCATCCGAAGGATACCGCTTCCCTGCTCGTTGCGCGAAAGGCCTTCGAGGAGCGCCTGGCATTCTCGACACTCGCGTCGTTGCCGCTCCCTCAAGACGTAATCGCCGAAACCGGTTCCACGCTTCCAGGAAAAGAGCAGTTGCTGCTCGGTCGCGCCGGCAAGGGAGACCGAGTCCCCGCCCTGTGGCTATTCCCCGACAAGCCAAATCGAAGTGTCAAGGCGACTCTAATTGTGGACTCGAAAGGCATTGCTTCAGTGCTCGAAACACAGCACGGCCCAGATGGACTGGTTAGAGGCATTCTGGATAACGGCGGAGCCGTGCTGGCCATCGAAACTTTTCAGACCGGAAGCGCCACGTTCTCGCGTGACATTACCAAGCCGGGCTTCACAGTTTTCAATCGTACAGACGATGCAAACCGAGTCCAGGATATTCTCACCGCTATTACATATCTGAAGAAACGTTCAAAACAGGACACTGTAAATGTCATTGGTCTGAGCGAAGCAGGCGTGTGGGCTCTGTTCGCACGCGCTCTTGCCCGCTCAGGCGTGAACCTCGCCGCGGACATGAATCAGTTCCGAACGGACGAGGATAAAGAGTATCTGGCAAAGTTGTTTATTCCTGGAATTCGCAAGGCGGGAGATTTCCTAGCCGCCGCGACTCTTGCTACGCAGGGCAAGCTGTTCCTCTACAACGCGAGTGAAACTTTTCCAGCGGACGAGGTGCGGGTCACCGCGGCTATCGGCCGATTCCCGGCAACGGTTCGGACAGGCAAGACCTCCTATTCAGAATTGCTGTTGTGGGTAAATGAGTGAAGACGAATCCGGCCGTTCTTGATTGTGACCATTTCATCTCTCTGCTTAAATGCCCAGGTAGTGATCACCAGGCAAACCGACCGCATTTCAGTAGAGATCGATGGCAAGCCTTATACAGACTTCTGTTTATCCGCTGCGAACAGCCTCCGGCATTCTGGTAACCCGTCAATATCCCATGGAAGAAATTCCGGATGAGACTCACGATCATCCGCACCACCGCGGCATGTTTTTCGCCCATGGCGACGTGAATGGTGTGAACTTCCGGTCTACGGAGCCCTCCAGTAAAGCCAGTAACAAAGGCAGTATGGTGTTGAAAAGGCGATTGAGGTGAAAGGGGGTTCGAGATCGGGAAAGATCATAGCTGTCTCGACGGCCTGGATCCCGAAGGTAAGCACATGATGACCGAAACCCGGATGCTGACATTCTACTCGGGTTCCGACCCGCGTGTGATCGACTTCGACATTCGCATCCAGGCAGTTTAATGTGGATCTCGGTCACGCGACGGCCCGCTTGGATCGAAATCACCGCCTGCGAGTGGAAATAGCGGGGAGTCATTCCCCCTGCATGACCGCAATAGCAACACTGGTGGCGGCCCTGCTTCCAGCCGGGGAGTCGTCGCGCACCAGCAGGTGGCCCGGAATACCGCGTCGGTACCCAACCAAGACTTTCGATGAGCGTCAGTTTTTGCAAGCTGCCAACGTCTAAC
>JAYVCW010000584.1:0-2117 GCA_043749775.1 Acidobacteriaceae bacterium
GGCTGAACGAACGGGAACGTGTTGCGATATCCCAATTCATTCAAGTTGACGCCATCGCCGATCGGCGTGCCGTACTTCACCGGATCAGCAAGGATTCCGCCGACAACGCGCGATGCAATATCCACCACATCGTCGATGGGACGGCGGCCATTCGGGAAGCCCGCGTTGTCTCCAACCAGGAAGCCTAAGCGTTTCTGGCTGGCTACAGGCGTGGGCGGAATGCCGGTGTTCAAGCGCATCAGGTCCGCTATCGGGCCTGAGTCTTTCGGACCGCATCCCGGGCAGATAGGCGCCTGGTATACGACCAATGGAAGTAGGTCCGTTCGGGGAGCCGGAGGAACCGGAATCCCGAAAGAGGCAAAGATCTTCGCGAGAAGCGGATCCAGGAAGAAGCTGGCGAACTGACTGTCGTTCGAAGGATCGCTCATGCTGAACTTGTCCTTGGAACCTGTTCCGATAATCAACTCGTTGATGAGCGGATTGCCTTCACGCTGAACCTGCTGAAACGCTCCAGAGGTGACCAACGGATTGGGCGAACGGCGAACCGTAAATTTCCGGCGCGATGTGGTTCCGTAAGTTCCAAGCACGGCATCCTTGTCGCTGGCGGGATGCAGCTTGCCATCCACGGTCAACATTGTGATGGGCACTTCCAGCACGATGGAGTTAACATTGAAGCCCGCAACCGCATCCGGGGCGTAGTTGTGCTTGTCGTCTCCGTCTACTTTCGGTTTCAGGACTCCACCAACTCCCATGCGGAAGTTCAGCGAATCGAAAGCCGCGCCTAAGTCGATGAAGAATGGGTCATCGACTGTGCCGGCAAACGCGCTCACGTTGCTGCCGAGGCGGTAAACGGCTTGATTGTAAAGTGCTTGATAGTTCGGCATGGTGCGCGGCCCAACGTTGGAAGGAAGCGCATACAGCGTGCGACCGCCCGTCAGGTCGGTCGATATGCCATTCTTCACCATGGTTACGGTATAAGTCTGGCTCAAGCTCAAGCCTTCCGAGCCAGGGCCGCTAAGCGCGGTAATTGGGGGAATGCCGGCAATCCCACCCACGTAGCCCGTAAAAACTCCGGGCAGGCGGATCGTCGTCGTGAAACGGAATTGGAATGTAACGTCTTCCACGCCGTCGCGGTTGTTGTCGACCTTCATTTCGTAAAGCACGTTCGGGTCAAACGGGAAATAGTTGGGCCCATTGGAAGGCTCAAGAAAAGGATCCACGTTGAGGATCATTGTCACGCGGTCTGGGTGGTCGTAACTCACAAACGCGTACCAGTCGGTAATATCCGCGGTGCGGTCGAGGGCGGTGATAGGAGCCTCGCGATGGCTGGACGCAGACATGCTAACCGGAGCTAGCAGGAGCAGAGCCATGGCGAAAGTCACAAGGGATTTGAATCGTTGCATAAACTTACCTCGAGAAGGATGGGATTGTGGTCGGAATCCGCCAAGCCTGAATCCGGGAAGAGAAAACCAGACGCGGTTGCATGAGCTCCAAATGCGAACCGTTAGGCGTATGCCGTTCACAACGATATTACGGACACCAATAACAATCGGATTTAGGGATCAGTCTGTAGCACGGAGAAAAAGAAGCTGTAGAGACGGGGTAAGCATGGCAGGGGTTAAACAGAGGTCGCAATTATTTGCATGCAGAAGCTGCTTACTATTTTCCGATGCAAAACGTCCCGAAAATGAGGTTGAGAATATCATCGGTCGTAGTTGACCCGGTAATTTCGTCTAGAAATCGCAGCGAAGCGTAAAGATCAAGCAGCAGCATTTCGTGCGGAACACGCTGATTTACAGCGTGGTGGGCAGCCTCCAGAGCCTGCAGACACTGCTCAACCAGCCGCTGGTGACGGAGATTCGTCACAATTCCTAGTTCGCCCCGGGCGTTTGCTCCGCCTTGGACTTGCCGAAGAATCTCAGCTCGAAGCTCTACAATCCCATCCCCCGTCAGCGCCGATGTCCGGATCGCCGTGGCTTTTAGCTCTGTCCTACCATGCAGGTCGTGGCCAGAGACATCCGTCTTGTTCTCCACAACGATAGACTTTCGTTCCGCCGTTTGGGCCAGTAACTCAAAATCCTCTTCCGCCAGCGGCTGCGACGAATCCAGAACAACCA
>JAYVCW010000585.1:0-2133 GCA_043749775.1 Acidobacteriaceae bacterium
GCGAGTTTCAGTGGCGATAGTAAACGCATTGTGACCAGTTCTTGGGATCAAACTGTCTGTGTTTGGGAAGTGCCCTCCGGAAAAATCATCGGCCGGCCCATTGACTTCGAGGGATCTGTGACATCTGCGGGCCTAAGTCCTAATGGCGAACAACTCGTTGTTGTATCGAACGGACAAGGTCTTCAGGTGAGTAAGGATTACCGAAGGATACGTGCAGCATGCATCCAAGTGTTCAAGCTGGAGGCGAAAGGCCCGAGTCTGTTACGACGGATTGATGATCCCTGTGAGGCAGAATCTATACAATTTAGTGCGGACGGAAAGTCCATTGTGGGACACAAGCCGGAGGGAGTCGCTATATTTTGGGATGCGGAAACTGGCAAGCTTTTGACCGGCGCCGAGCTTGGAGTGAAATGCTACTCCAAAAACGGCCGAAGCATCCTTGTCTCGAACTCAAAAGGTACTGTGCGCCTTAGCCCTGCCCGGTGGCCCAAAGAGACACCGCCCGGACTGCCGAGCGACATATCGGAGGTTCAATTGAGCGATGACGGAGTTGTAGTGGCCGCCAAAAGCGGGGATAACCAAGTGCTCACAGGAACGACTGAACCGGGCAAGCGTTTTGCGGAGGTCCGACGTTTCGCATATCTCCAGGGAGTCGATGTTTTTGAGTTGGAAGCTCAGGGCCGTTGGTTGGCCACAAGCGACTTGAATTCCGTGCGCATCTGGGATGCGGTTTCCGGCCTTCCCGTTGGCGACATTCTTCCGCATCGGGGAGTTAAACACATGCGTTTTGATCCAACTGGGACTGAGTTGGTAACATCCTCCGAGAACAAGACGATGATATGGCGCATTTTTCGACCAACCGGCGCAGTTATAGCCAAGATGAATGGCAGTTCCTTCATCACACCAGATGCCTCCGTAACCGGTGCCACATTCAGCGCTGACGGTCGAAAGATCTTTGCGTTCGGAGGACAGTATGCAGGACTATGGTCGGTGGAAACTTGCCTGCCACTTCAATCGCAACCGCTGCGAACGTCAGAAGGCATTCACGGTGCAGTTTTGAGCAAGGATAGCAAAAAAATAGCGACTCTCTCTCTCGATGGAGATTTGTGCGTTTGGGATGCAGATACACTTAAACCGTTGATCCCAAGTATAAAGCACGATGGGCGCTTCGACGATGTCCAGTTCAGTCCGGACGGTTCGCATATTATGATATGCCCGACTGGAGCGAACGCTTATGTTTACGTCTACGATATCTCACTTAGCGGACGAGCAGTAAAGGCATTTACATTAGATGTCGCTCGGCTCAATCATGAAGTTTTTGATGAGGTCAGCAAAGGCGCATGCTACAGCAGGGACGGTGCGTATATCGCCACAATGTTCGGTCGTTGGGTGCAGATCTGGAACGCTTCCAATGGTAACCTTGTCAGGGAATTGGCGCATGCAAGTGAATCTGTACGAGGAATGCAGTTCGATCCCTCAGGGCGGCATCTGCTTACCGCAACGACTGATGATTCGTATGGGGGGGTATGGAAGACTCCCTCTAAACACGGCACGCTTAGCATATGGGAAATTCGCTCCGGGAAGTGCTTAATGGCAACCGAAACTGCGGAAGGGTTTGAAGAGGCAACTCTGAGCCCCGACGGCAAGAAAATATTGACGCGCTACAGTGACGCACCACCTCAAATCTTGGAAACAGTCTCAAATCAACCACGTAATATCCCGCTCGGTTCGACGCCTGTGAATTGTGCCGAATTCAGCGACGACGGTCTCCGAGTAGTCACCGGCTCTTACGATGGGGCGGTGCGTATCTGGGACGTCCGCTCAGCTCAACGTATATCGCAACCGCTTCCAGGCGAGTATCCAGACCGTGAAGTCCGCAGCACCGGTGACCGACCAGTCGTCAGCGTTAAGTTCAGCCCGGATGGTCGCCACGTAATGGCCGCCTTCAATAGGACATTCTACATGTGGGATATTGCGCCGCCCGCAATCCGTATTCCTGGTTGGCTTCTGGATACATCTGAGCTGATGGCGCGCGAGAAGGCCGGCGCACCGAGTGAGGCAGAGGTGAAGCGGTTCACAACGGAGGCGTGGATTAATGCGCGTAGGCAATTCGAGCGGGCACCCAGCGATCCG
>JAYVCW010000586.1:0-2891 GCA_043749775.1 Acidobacteriaceae bacterium
AAGTCCCACTCGTCGTCCGACACATCGCTTGGGTAAGGCTTCCTTGCCATCCAAGCTGTACCGCAGGATCATCGTGAAAGTTCAGAACACGCTCTAAGCGGTTTTCCGCGAAAGAAGAGCGCCGGCGCGTCGTTGCCGCTGTCTTCGATCCAGGTAAGGTGAACGCGCCGCGCATTGCATTTGAGAATCACCTCAATTATTTCCATCGGAATGGCGCCGGGCTTCCTCCCGATCTCGCGCGAGGGTTATCGGCATTCCTCAATTCTTCGTTGATCGATTCCTATTTTCGCCAGTTCAATGGTCATACTCAGGTGAATGCCACCGATTTGCGGAGTTTTAGATACCCGGCCGAAAACCAACTGGCTGCGCTTGGACAAAAGATCGGCGATTCGCTTCCAGAGCAGGATGAGTTGGACCGACTCGTGAGAGAGGAACTATTTGCGATGGCACAAGGCTCCGACCCGATTCAAGCGAAGAAAAAGATTGACGACGCGCTGGCAATTCTAAAGGCGTTAAACGTTCCGCGTGAGCAACAGAACGAACGCTCCGCCCTGGTTCTCCTGTCGCTACTCGAGATGAAGCCGGAAACAAAATGGGGTCAGGCCAGTGCTCCCCTGCGCGGGATTACGGAAATGATGGACTATTTCCGCGAGTTTTTCGGCAAGACTTATGCTCCCAACACACGCGAGACGGTGCGACTGCATACGATTCACCAATTTGTGCAGATGGGCCTTGCTCACTACAACCCCGATAATCCCAATCGTCCGGTCAACAGTCCGGATGCCCGCTACCAAATCGATCCAAGTGCATTGGCCCTCTTTCGAACTTATCGAACGCGTAATTGGACGAAAGCGCTGGCGGCCTTTCGCGCCACGGCACAAACGCTTCGCGTCCTTCATCCCCAAGAGCGGACGATGAACCAAATCCCGGTGGTATTGCCCGATGGTTTTAAGATCAATCTTACGCCAGGAGGTCAGAACATTTTGGTGGAAGGACGTTCTTGAAAAATTTTGCCCTCTCTATACGCCGGGCGCGCGGGTGCTCTATGTCGGTGACGCTGGAGAAAAGTGGAAGATATTTGACCGTGATGGTCTCGAAATGCTAGGCGTAACGATCGCGGAACACGGAAAAATGCCGGATGTCGTTGTCCATTACACGGCGAAGAATTGGCTCGTGCTCATCGAAGCGGTGACGAGTCATGGTCCGGTCAATATCAAAAGGCACAATGAACTCAAAGATGCGTTCAAGGGTTCTAAACTTGGACTGGTATTCGTAACCGCTTTTGAGTCCCGCAAGGCGATGGTCAAATACCTCGGCGACATCGCATGGGAGACGGAAGTTTGGGTCGCTGAAGCGCCGACTCACATGATCCACTTTAACGGGGAGAGGTTTCTGGGACCTTACTCACAAGGTGGTTTAGCGATGGGACACCACTGATTCCCGCATCGCGCCTAAACCCACCCCCCCGGCAAAAACCACGCCTGGGGTTTTCCCACCTGCGCACGCAGGCTTCGGCAGATCAAGTTGGGTATCCACATCGTCAAGCGAAAAATCAGTCGGGGTAATGGCAACATGATTTATTTCTCTCCGCTCTGGCGGCTCTGCTTTTCGAACTCCCGGGCCCGGTGAAGACGGTTCGCTATACAGGGCAGGGGATGAAATATCGTCTCTCGCCTGCGCATCGCCTCGGTGCGCGCCAGGTTTTGCCGGGCCAGTTCGTCCAGAGCGGTTTGCATTTCCGCCAGGCTGCCGCCGTTGCGCAGATAGGATCGGTCCGCCTGATATTCCAATCGTCTGCCCAGATAGGCCAGCACCGGCTCGCCGATCACCATCCATACGCTGATCGTTACTGCTAGAAACGCAATATAGATCGGCGATCCCGGCACGACCGCTCCTGACCATCGCAGCGGAATCAGCTGTTGGCTGGCGGCCAGCCCGATGACCACCCACGCCCAGCCCGCCAGGGCCGACAATAGATTGTGGTGATATCGCTGATGCCCCAGGTCATGCAGCAGCACAAACCGGAGCAAGGTGTCGCTGCCGAGTTCCAGCGTCGAGCGGCTGATCAGCATCACCCGCCGATTTCCCATCCCCACAATCCCGCCCGCAAATTCGCGCAGGGCGGGATGGCTGTAAACGACGACTCCGGGCAATGCGGAGTTTGGCGCCAATCTCTCCAACCGCTGGACCGTCTGGTCATCCGCAGGCTGAAGGTGAAACAACCCGATGGGAATGAGATCCGCCGCCAGATACGTCGTTCCCAGAAACAAGACCAGCAGCACCCCCGCCGCCGCGATCAGCCACGTCCCCGGCAGCATGACCTGGCACACGACCAACATGCACGATCCGATCACGAACATCGCCCCGTGTTGGAGCGTGCCCATGAACCAGTCCCGGGCCCACGCTCGCACGCCTTCCTTTGCCAGGCCGAATTGCCGCTCCTGCAAGTATCCAAACCACAATTCCAGCGGAAAGTTCAGGGCTGCATATCCGCAAAAAAGGAGCGACAAATAAACCAGTGTCACCCACGAAAACGACGCAGTGCCCGTTTCGACCGGCACAAACTGCCTGTACAACCGCACGGCTTCTCCCGAGCCGACAAACGCCGCCGCCAGCAGCAGATTCCATCCAATGCTCACCGCCGAAGCCCACACTCGCCGCGGTTGGTAGGAGCGCGCCAAGTCGTTCGAATCCACGGACTTCTCAAGAGGCCTCGGTGTAACAGGCGGCGTCGCCAGCATCGAACCTGACGCGGAAAAATCGGGCGGCATGGTCATCGTTCCACCACCCGCAGCCGCAGCAGGTCCCCCGCCTGCGGGTCGTATGCGATCCAACCCAAACGATCGCGAACCAGTTGATTAAAGCCCAGCGCGCGCACATTCAGTTTCGCC
>JAYVCW010000587.1:0-5055 GCA_043749775.1 Acidobacteriaceae bacterium
GCAAGCAGTCTAAGTTTGGCTTGATCCAATGACTGCCCCGTCAAATGCTTCCGGTTGGAAACCCCTTGGGATTCCGCGATCGGACTGATGCCAACACACTCTAAACATAAAAAGGAGAAGATTATGGATTTCGGAACAATGAAAGATCCAATTAAAGAATCAGATAAGCGACAAAGTAAAGAATGAACTTATGCAGAAGGTAGACGAAGTAAAAGCAGACGTTGAGAGCAGATTCGCCAGCTTCGGAGCCCCACAAAGATCGGACCAAAGTCCAGAGTCTTCACAGACTGAGAATTTGGAGGCGTCGCGTATTCCGGCTGAAAGCCCGACGCAAGAGGGAGCTAGTAATGATTCAACAAATCTGAACGAAGAAGAAACGCAGGAACTTACAGCGGTGGGCGAGACTAACCCAGATGAGGACAGTAGCATCGACGACGATAAAAAAGTGGCTTAGTCACTCATCCCAAAAGACGCTGCTCGATGGAGATATAACTTACGGCACGAACCTACAAGGAGGCTGCATGGCAGATATTAGTAAGCATCTCGACAAGGCGTATGAGAACAAAGAATTTGACGAGTTAGCAGAGTCCCCGGTTGACGCACTAGAAGGATTGTCGAAAGCAGACGCTGAGGCTTTGCACAAGTCACTCAATATCAAAACAATTCGCGATCTGGCGGATAACAAATTCGTCCTCCGCGCTCAAGCTATAGTGAATTTAGCTCGAACAAGCAAGAAAACGGCTGCCAAGGTAGGGTGAGTATTAAGGTACCCTGATTGAAGGGTGGGCGGATTTTGATCGTAGTCCCGGCATCAGCCTAAGCTACGTGTCGAGTTTAAGCTGCCATCTCCTGTTAATAGTGGTAAGCGAGGCGGACTTGTCCATCTTGTCACTACTAGCCGGGGCGCGCAGTTTAGGGTCGAGAGACTCGGGCTTCCCCGCCCCGTCCCCTGCGGATTTCCGCGAACAAACGCGTCTGCAGCCCCAACATGACGATTCTCATCGGTTTTTAACCTCAACCTCTGTTAGATCCCAATAAGTCATTAAAGACAAAACGTCTCAGTTCTTAAGGTTGCAATCAATTGCAATAGTTGACAATCTCTCGGAGCTTATTGTCCCCTGAAACCCGTCCCAAGATCGAATGACTCAGGGCCCGGCTGGGGAGTAAGGCGTTTCCTTGTTGGTGGAGAAGATTGAAATGCCATCCGTCTCGACGTACGGGATGTTCAGTCGTCAGAATCCATATACCCCGCTTGTCACCATATATGCCATAGTTGAATGTGAGCTGGCATGAAATCTGGCTCGAGCCTCTATGCCTCTCGGAGCGATCATTTGTAGCCGGGGTTGATGGAGCAATTTGTCATTTTGGGGCTTTCTCGACATTAAAACTTTGATTCTAGATTGCAGATTGTAAGCAAGAACCGCAATTGACCGTCAGCCGACATATAAGTTAAGATCCCGAATCCCTGCGGGGAGGTGCAGCTGTGGCTACGGATTACTTCGAGCGGGAGCGACGAGCGGGTAGGATGCTTCCATACGAAGTCTCACGAGTACTTCGCGAGTGCAATCCGAGGCAATTGGAGTTGGTCATAAAGATGGCCCGGCTTCGACTCAAAGAATATAGACTTCCGTCTCACATTCGGAAAATTCTTAACAGTGGTTCCAGCGAAATTTTAAAAACCGTAACTCATAAAGACCTTTTGTACTGCCTCAGAGTCTATTCACATTTAAAAAGCAAATTCACGGATTCAAATGGCACGGCTCGCGGATATCGTCGCTTCCGAAGAAGGTCCGGGATGTGTTTAAACCCATTATTGCCGACTACAAACTTAGGGCACCTTCGACAAAAAGATCGCCACGTAGCTAGAGGACTGTTGTTTGTCTAGATACAACTTTCGCTGGAATGAAATTGCAAACTCGAACGAGAGGCTAGTTTAGTCGATAAGCAGAAAAATTCATCTGGAGGGTCATAATGAAGCTAGTCTCTCGCGCAACGAGATTATTTCAGTACGGATTCTGTGTTTCTTTGTTGTTAGGCACGTGCGCTTTCGTGCTAGCTGCGGACGAACAGGGAAAAATCTTCGAAGCTCCGGGAGCCACGATTTACTTTGAAATAGTTGGATCGGGTACTGGCACTCCCCTTCTCATCGTGAACGGCGGGCCGGGTGCTGCGCATGATTACATGCATCGGACAAGTGCGTGGGATGCGATTGCGAAGAGCCGTCAAGTTGTTTTTTACGATCAACGCGGTACAGGTCGCTCGCTTGGCGATCACAAAGGCCAGACCTTCAAGTTGAAGGAGCAAATAGAAGATATCGATGCTCTTCGTGCTCACCTTGGCTTCGACCACATGGATATCTTGGGACACTCGTGGGGCGGAATGCTTGCCACGGCTTACGCCGCAGCCCATCCTGATCGCGTTTCACATTTCATCTATGTAGATTCCGGATCGCCCAAAGGGGTTAAGGATACGATTTTCCTCTTCGACAATATCTACCCTGATGTGCAGGAACGATCAGATTCATTGGCTTTCGCCGTTGGCATGGGTGACGAGAAGGCCGAAATAAAAGATCAACGTAACTACTTTTCGATGCTGTTCTATTCGTCAGAGAAACGCGATGCATTCTTGGCATCAATTCCGGCAAACGTCTCGTTTTTTAACAAGGAAATCCAAAAAGCCGTTTGGTCTGACTTTGAACAGTTTGATCTCATGCCCGAAGTCCGCAAGTTCCGATTCCCGGTCATAGTCATAACTGGGCGCTTCGATATCAACGTGGCTCCTCTCGTCGCCTATAGAATCCATCAGGCCATTCCCAATTCTGAATTCAAGGTCTTCGAGCACAGCGGTCACTTGCCGTTTTACGAAGAACCACAATCTTTTGTAGCTGTCCTTGAGCAGTTCCTTGCCCGGCAGTAAAGTCTCGCCCTCGTTGCGATTTTTGCAAGCCGCTACTGCAGCTTCGCGTACTCCGCCTTGGCCTCTTTCAGGATGGGGATGTCGGAGTCGGCGTCTTTCCAGAGGGTGAGGAAGTCTTTGTAGGCTGCGAGCGCCCCCAAGTGGCCTTGCACCCACGACGGGCGGCGCCTAGCTCTGGGCGTGGCGCGTGCCAGCGCTATGCAGTCGATCTTGCACAAAGAACGCGCGAGAGTGGGGCGGCCTCCTCTTTGTTCAGCAAAACCATCCATGGATCACGGCAAAAAAGTCATCTTAGGTGCTCCGCGTGTTGCGTCCTTTTCGCAAAGCTCGCCGGAGGTAATACATTTGGTGCTTTGGCGGACCGTTGGATGGTGCTGGCGCAATCGCGGCTACCGTCGTCTTCGATGTCGTCGGCACAGTGTTATGGGAAACGTGGGTGCGCGAAATAAGCCAAGCGATTGCTGACGCTGCATGGAGCGATCCATACGCGACGAAACTGACATGGCGGAAGGCCGCAAGCCGTGAGGAAAGTCCGGGTGGCGGGACGGGTAACCTCGAAAAGTGCTTTGGCAAAGTTCCGGAAAATTTCGCTACGTCCGATCTCCCTCCTGTTGCAGTCGGTTCATCACAGCCCACACGTCGTGCAGTGCCTGGATATATCCCCTGCCCGACGTTCCTTGGTATTTCGCGGCTTCATTCTTGAAGTTCGACCACTCTTGCTCCTGGGCCAGTCCACTGACAATCTCAGCCCAGGACGCCTTAGGGATGATCAGCCGATAGCGATAATCCCGGTTTGGCAATTCAACAATGTTGCCGGCTGCAAGCGCAGAAAAGCGTTTCTGTAGACTGCGCAGATGGTCGCTACACCGGGCTCTAACCATCATGAACTGACTGTCCAATGAACCATCCGGCTTGCTAGCACTGTCTTGGCTCAGCGTGAAATGGAGAACCGACGTTCTCCGTTAGTGTAGGTTCCGCCCCTTCGGGGCGGGGATTTTCAAGGCATTGGGGTCTATCGTCCGATGCTTATTCCGCGATTCGGTGTACACAGCGCGAGAGGACTAAACTCCCGCGCTGCGGAAGATCGGCTCGATGAGCCCCGCCAGGCTATCCCTCAGCATGGTTGCATCCCTGCAGTGCCGCTTCCGTTTCACCCGGCAACGGTATTGTAACTCCTGTAGAAGCGGACTACTTTGTCTGGAGAGCGAAACATACACCGGCAAGCCGAACCGCGGCAGATCGCCTGTCGATTCCGTCCGCGCCGTGCCGATTAGGTGGTTCCCGTCAACCCATAGGAGTTGCAACTTCAACTTGGAGGGTTGGTTGCCGGTTTCTGGCAAACTCAGGCTCGCTGCGGCTCCTCCTGACAGAAAGCCCTCCTCGATCCCCAGATCTCCCACCGGAACCATGGCGCCGTTGTCGATACCAATCTGCATTTGATCGTCGCCGGTAATCTGCACCCGCACGGGCAACTTCCCTTTCGGCGTGTCCACGCTTCCCACCCACAACCCAAGTTGGGATGGATCCGCGTGGAAAGGTCGAGAGGCCTCTCGGGCCTCAACTTCTTTGCGCGCCGATTCGAGGTTGGCCAAAAGACCACTAGAGAACAGGTCGGCGAATTGGAAGGCCAAATCGTCCATCTCCTCGCTTCCCGTGTTCGTCAGACAGGCGATCACGACACCCGCCTTCGGAAGAACCAAAAGCGTTGCAGAACCGGCCAGCACTACCCCGTCACTGATGAGCACGGAGGAACCGTCCTTGAAATTAAAGACACCCCAGCCACTCGTATAGTGCGACTTAATCTGCTGGTCGGTTTCCAAGGTGTGCATTTCCTTCATCAGTTTGGGAGCAATCAGTTTCTGGGCAGAATCGATCTGGAACAACCCGAACAATGCCAGGTCATGCGCCGATGTGTAGAATCCACCACCCGCTTCTGGTTCAAATGTGTGGGGAGGAACTGCTTTACCCGCCTGGTATCCGATGGCTACATCGGGACCTGCGAGATTGAAGCCGCTCGAAGTCATTTGAAGACGATTAAGCACCTCGCCTCGCATAAATTCTCGGAATGGACGTTTTCCGGCTCGTTCAACCACCTCACCGAGAATCCCATAGGAGAAATTGGAATATATAAAGTGCTGC
>JAYVCW010000588.1:0-11180 GCA_043749775.1 Acidobacteriaceae bacterium
AAGTTTGTGTTGTTGTTGGAAAAGCCATCGATTGAGAAGGCCGGCAAGCCGCCGTTAAGGGCGAGGTCCCCAGTGTTCACGCCAGGAATACCCAAAGCCGTGCCTAGCGGCTGGTTGTAACCGGGTTGCAATTCGTTAAAGTGAAATCGAAACCATCCGAAGCGGAAGTCTGTCAGCCACTTTGGCGACAGCGTGTAATCTCCCCCTGCCGTAAGGCTGTGATCTTTGCTGGTGTCGGTTCCAGCGAAACCGTTCGTGCCGAACCCTGAGCCTCCGGCTGGACCAAAAACTGAGCCGCCGTTTAACGACGAGTTGAAGAAAGTATAGCGCGCCAGGAGATGGAGTTTCTGGGAAGCTTGATCGTCGACTCGAACGTCGAACTGGTTGTTATGGAAAGACCCCGTTCCTGAAGCCGCATAATTTTGGCTAAGCACACCTGCCGCGCCGTGGTTCGGTGCCGGAAGCAGAGTCAGCAGATTGATTGCCTGTGGTGATAGCGCGCTTCCCGGAATTTGATTGTTTACGTACGGAGTGCGACCAATTCCGGTCGTGTCATTACCGGGAGCGTAAATCTGCCCCTGCGCGAGGTATTCGCTCAAATCACAAGTGAGCGCCGGATTTGCTGCCGCCGCCAAACAGGTCGAATGCGCCTGGGCAGTCGGAACAGTGAATAATCCCGCAACGCCACTCTTCTCGCGCAATCCTTGATAATCACCGAAGAAGAACAGCTTATCTTTGATGATGGCGCCGCCGACTGACCCACCAAATTGGTTGTGGTCGCTCTTCGGAATATAGCGGTTGGTGACGGGATCTCTCGTCGACTCGGTGAAGGGATCACGAGCCTGAAATTTGTCCGATCGGTAGAACTCAAACGCCGACCCGTGTAAACTGTTGCTTCCCGACTTCGTCTGCGCCGTCACGAGTCCGGCGACTGCCTTGCCAAATTCTGCGTCGTAGTTCTGCGACGTCACTTTCATCTCTGAAACTGCGTCGAGATTCGGGTTGATAACGGCGATGCCGATGACTGGATCCTGATTGTCCGTTCCGTCCAACTCATAGCCGGTGGCAAAAGGAAGCTGCCCATCCACTTCAATCTGCTGGCTGCGTTGCGGATTTTGCGACTCGTCGACGCCCCATCCGATGTACGTGGTTCCAGGGGTGAGCAGTTCGAACGCGGTAAAGTTTCGATTTAGATTCGGAAGAGTCTCGACCGCGCGCTCGTTCAAAATCGTGTTGACGTCCGTATGCTCGGTTTGCAGTAGCGGAGCCTCGGCCGAAACGGTAACGGTGTTATTCGATCCGCTGACGTTCAGCGCGAGGTCGACTTTGGGAGAAGTGTCTGCGTAAACAACAACGTTCTCCGTATTCACCTTCGCGAAGCCGCTGGCCTCGGCCGAAACGGTGTACGTTCCCGGAATCAAGTGCTGGACGCGATATTCGCCACTCGCGTCGCTCTGTGCGGTAACCGACGTTCCCTTCGCGGCATCAGCAACGGTGACGGTGGCATTCGAAACGACGGCACCGGTGCTGTCGGTGACCGTCCCGAAGATGGACCCGTAGACGGCCTGCGCTGAAGCGGAAGGGGATGCGATCAGGGTAACAACAGCAAGTATCGCAGCTGCAGCCACGGCCAAAAGACGTTTGCAAACGTGCGACGCCAAATAATGATTAGAACTATATGTGGACGAGGAAGTGCTCATGATGCCTCCGGGCTGACTGCTTCTTGGCAGGGAAATTCGGGACTCAATCTTATATATAACAGTAACATTAAAAACTGCTTCTATGTCGAAGGCGTACCTTAAGGTGCAACCATTCTTACGCGGGGCGTAGCATCGAACCATTCAACAGGCAGAATGATTCCGTTGAGAAATTTGCCGGCTCGGCTTGCGCGATGGCGATGCCGTCGGTCCATTGGAGGCTTTGCTGCGAGTGAAGGTAGCTCGCGGAGTGCCCGTAGGAACAGAGCTGCTAGCCGTGCGAAAGCGGCAGAATGTCATCCTTAGCAAACCACTGTAGCTGTTTATGTAGGGCGACGCTCGTTGACAGTCGGCAAGGTGCCGACGCTACGTTTTTCATCGTGAGCGGAGCGAAGAACCTCTTCAACTTGGCAATTGCGAAGCGGCGGAAGGCGTCAAGCTCTGGCCGAGCTGCTCGATCTGCGTGCAGCGCTCATGAACGGCTCATGACATTTCCATCAAGCTCTACTTCACCGGCTGCAATTTCAGTTCGCTGCCAGAATGAATTCTCGAGGCCGCTTCAATCTCTTTTTTGGCCTCGTCTTCTCTACCCATGCTCCGCAACGCTTGGCCAAGCAGAGTGTGGATCATGTAATTTCCCGGATCCATCTTTTCAGCATGTTGAAGGTATAACAGCGAAGTCTGAGGGTCATTGCGCCGTAGCAGCACTTTTCCCATCTGTATGAATGGCCCGGTGCTCGAGGTGTCGAGCGAGAGCGCTTTGGCCAAGGACTCTTGCGCTTTCTGGAAATCCCCGGCGCGAGTGTAGACATCCCCTAACCGGTCATAGACAGCCGCATTTGCCGGATTGATCTCGCGCTCGAGCTCAAATTCCTTTTGCGCCTGCGCTGTGTCGGACTTGAAGAGATAAAACTCGCCAAGCAAAAAGTGAGCCATGGCCAAAGTTGGAGTGAGCGATAGCGCCTTCTTCGCCGCGTCAGCGGCTGCTTCGGGTAAATTTGCTTGCATCAGCATCTTTCCCAGCAACAGATAGGCCGAACCAGAATTCGGAGCCACAGAAAATTGCTCCGCAAAAGCGGCCCTCGCATCATTGAAGCGTTGCGAATTCAGGTAGGACAGGCCGAGCACGTAGTTCGCGTCGGCGTTTGCATTGGGAGTCCAATGCTTAACGCGCTCCAAATACGGGATGGCGTCTGCAGGACGGCCCAAGCGATACAGCGAAAGGCCGCGCAGTTGCACCGACTCCATATCCTGCGGATTCTGGCTCATGGCCTTCGCAAAGGCCTGCTCGGCGGGAACGAGTTTTCCGGTGCGGTAGTAAGCGATCCCCAATTCGTGTTGCAGACCTCGAGCCGATTCTCCAGCTGTCGCGCGCAACTGTTCAAGCATGGCGATCGCTTCTTCGATTTTGCCGTGCTCCAATTTGTCGTGCGCTGATGCGAGCGTTGCTTCGATGTTGAGTGAAGGAGCTGCGGTGACGCTTTGCTCTTTTGAAGACTGCGCCGGTGCGGAAAGAACTGGATTCCACGATTGGGCGTAAATTGCAGTGCCCAACAATATCAAAAAGACGACTGACATACACAGCGGCATAAACGATTGTAGCCACACGGCCCCGAAGTTGCACCCGATATCTGCGAGCAACGACATCGAACAGCGAAGGTAACGGTGCGAGCCGGAAATACAAATTCGTGCAAGAGGTAAAAAGCGCCTCCAGCTACATTTCGAATAAAGATATGCGTCTGCGATTCGGCTAGGCAGCAGCGGGACCGTCGAGCGAATTGAAGTTCGGCCGAACGGACATAGCGAAACATTTCCCGGCGGAACTGCCGATCGTTTGTAACTGTGACGGAGGGATCTGGAACCGCGGCATCTAAGGCTGCCGTTCACTAGGGCGCGCGGCCGAATCTGACTCATTTGCAGTATGTAAAACTCGAGTCGCAAGTAAAATCGAGACCTAGCGGATTTTCACGTCGTACCCTAACGTCACACTGTTCCCAGATCGGGCACAGAACAATGCGGCTTTCAGCCGCTGGGTGGCTTTCATTAGCCTATTCTAAAAGATGCGTCGAGCGTAAAGCGAGAATTATGGCAACTTCAAAAATCACGCGCCGCAAATTTGCTAAATTGTCCGGTGCAGCAGCGGCAGCCGCCGCTACTCGTCAGCTTTGCCGTCCGCGCAACGTCGCTCAGGCTGCGGCAATGCCTCGGCTCGACGAATTTGGCTATAGCGACGTCACGATCACGAGCCCACTCCACGAAGCGCAGCTGAAGAACACTCACGACGTCTTGATGAGCTTGAGCGAAGACAGCCTGCTGAAGCCGTTCCGCCAAATGGCTAGGCAGCCAGCTCCCGGGACTGATCTTGGAGGCTGGTATAACTACGATCCAAATTTCGATTGGCACAAAGACGATGCCGGATTCGCTCCCGGTGCAACCTTCGGACAGTGGGTCTCTGCCCTCGCGCGCATGTACGCCATCAACGGCTCGCCCGAAATTCGCGACAAAGTGCTCCGCCTCAACCGTCTCTACGCGCAAACTATCTCTGAAAGTTTTTACGACAACAACCGCTTCCCCGCTTACTGCTACGACAAGTTACTCTTGGGGCTGATCGACTCCCACCAACTCGTTCATGATCCGGATGCCTTCGACATTCTGAAGCGGACCACGAAGGCCGCACTGCCGCATATGCCGGGCAAAGCCATCGATCGCGAACTCGAGTGGCGTCCTGGCAAAGATCAGTCTTTCCGTTGGGATGAGTCGTACACCAATCCCGAAAATCTCTTTCTCGCCTACCAGCGCGGCGCCGGAGAGCAGTATCGCGAAGCCGCAATTCAGTATCTTGATAACTCCACTTGGTTTGATCCGCTGGCGCGCGGCGAAAACGTGCTTGCGGGGAAACACGCGTATAGCTACGTAAACTCCCTCAGTTCGTCGATGCAAGCCTACATGACGCTCGGCGACGAGAGATATCTGCGGGCGACGAAGAATGCGTTTGCCATGTTGGAGGCGCAGAGCTTCGCGCCCGGAGGCTGGGGGCCGGATGAGATGTTGAAGGCTCCAGATAGTGGCGACGTGAATGCCAGCCTTACAAAAACGCATAACAGCTTCGAAACGCCATGCGGTTCCTACGCTCATTTCAAAGTGACGCGATATTTATTGCGCGTTACGCGCGATTCGCGCTACGGCGACAGCATGGAGCGAATCATGTACAACACCGTGCTCGGAGCCAAGCCCATGCACGCCGACGGTCGGGCCTTTTATTACGCTGATTACAATTTCGTCGGAAAAAAGGTCTTTTCGAATCACCGCTTTCCCTGCTGTTCCGGCACCCTGCCGCAAGTTGCGGCAGATTACCGCATCAATACGTATTTCCGCGACCAGCAAGGCGTCTACGTGAACCTGTACTTGTCATCGAGCGTTCGCTGGATTCAGGAGGGCGCGGAGTTGAGCCTCGCGCAGGATGGCGCTTATCCCTTCGCAGATTCAGTTTCGTTGAAAGTCACCGCCTCGCAGCCAAAAGATTTCGCATTGCGCCTTCGCATTCCGGAGTGGGCGCACGATGCCCGCATCGAAATCAACGGCAAGCGATGGCAAGGAGTCGCAGAGCCCGGAAGCTTTGCGACTATTTCGCGGCAATGGCGAGGCGGCGACCGCATCGATCTACAAATGCCTCTTCCAATGCGTCTAGAAGCTATCGATGCGCAGCATCCTGAAACGGTCGCCCTGCTATGCGGCCCTCTCGTATTGTTCGCCATCACAAAAGATTCCCCGCTCTCCATTAGCCGGGCTCGACTTCTGGGTGCGAAACAGCTCGATAAAAAAACTTGGGAGGCGAAAAGCTCCACCGGCCTTCTGCAACTCCTTCCATACGTTGCCATCGATGATGAGCAGTACTCCACCTATGTGTGCGTGACTTAAAATCAAAGGGCGATGTGCAAGACTACCGTAAGCGGCCGAAGGCAAAGGACTCTGATCTTTCTTGTCTGCTGTGTAGTCCTCCCTGTCTCCGCGCCCGCAAGCGGTCAAGCGGGCGCTAGTCAGCCGAACCTGCGATCCCTTGAATGGAGCATTGATGCGACCGGCCCGCGCCGCTTTGTATCGATCCACGGACGACGAGCGGCAGTCTTTGGATACCCGCAAGACCGCTCACGCGGTTTCTTAGATGGCGGCCTTGAGGTGTGGGCGTACCCGGTGCAGGTCCTCAGCGGCTATAGCGTGGCTTTTCGTCCAGCGGGATCCGCCACCGAGATCGACGGACAGACAATCCTTCGCAGAATTATTTACGGTCCCGACAAAATCACCCGCATTTATACCGGACCAGATTTTATAGTTCGAGAAAAAATCTTTGTGCCCATCGATGAGCCCGGCGCGATTTTTAGTTATGAAATCGACGGCGAGCGAACGGTCGATATCGAAATTCGCTTCAATCCAGTACTCGACTTGATGTGGCCCGCCGCCGTCGGTGGGCAGGAAACGCGCTGGGATGCTGCCACGTCCGGTTATTTAATAACCGAATTAACTCACCGGTTCGAGGCGAGCATCAGCTCCCCTGACATCATTGAGCATGACAACACCGAAAATACTTCCAAGCACATCGAGCGCGGCGCTGGAGTGGCCCTTACGCTACGCGCCGCACCCGGGCAAAAGTCGACGCGAGTGGTTGTAGCTGGCGGACTCGACACGACTACGCTAGCGAAAAAACTCTTGGCTGATAACGATGCGCTGGATCACGCTGCCGCCGAACATTATGCGAGCTTTCTGAATCACGCTTTGCATATCGAAACTCCCGATCCAGAAACGAATCGCGCTCTAGCGTGGTCCGAAATCGCTTTGGATCAAGCTTGGGTTTGCAATCCGGACCTCGGCTGCGGCATAGTTGCTGGCTATGGGCCCTCGCGCAACTCTCGCCGTCCGCAATACGATTGGTTCTTTGCCGGAGATGGAATGGTCGCGGTCGAAGGCCTTCTCGCCGCAGGCGAATATGCGCGTGCGAAAGAAGAACTCGAATTTATCCTGAAATATCAAGACCGGCATACCGGCATGATCTGGCATGAGATGTCGCAAAGCGCGGGTCTGCTCGACTGGTCAAAATATCCGTATATGTTCGTGCACGTTGACTTGACGTTCGATTTTTTGAGCGTGCTTTCAGATTACTATTCGGCGACTGCAGACAAAGAATTTTTGAAAGCACATTGGGCGTCCATCGAAGCGGCCGACAAGTACTGCCGATCGACGCTTGACGCCCACGACGGCCTGCCTCGCATTCCATCAAATAAAGAGGGCCGGCGGGAACAAGATGCTTTAAGCGATGAGTTGAGCTTATCGGCTGGTTGGGTCATTTCGGCAAAGGCCTTCGCAACCCTCGCAACTGCGACAGGACACAGCGCAGATGCAACGCAAGCAAACACGTTGAGCGAGGCGGCTCGAACTGCCGTCCGCAAGCGGTACTGGGACGAACTAAACCATCGCTGGATCACCGGCTACACTCGCGCAAACACTCCACTGGCCGTGGGCGATGTCGGCCCGGCACGCCTGATGAATGACACCTTGTTTTCACCCCTCCAGCGCGACGCTCTGCTCGACCAAATCGTCGGCTGGAATTTTCAAACCGACTGGGGCACGCGAAGCAACAGCTCGAACACTAAAACATATAAGCCAAATTCCTACGCAAGCGGAAGCGTCTGGGCGACGGATACGGCTGAAATCGCAGGCGTTCTTTGGTCAGCGCATCGCCCGGCCAGCGCTTTGCCTGTCTGGACTGCGCTCGTTGCCTGGAGCGCTTTCGACTCCATCGGTCACATGCACGAAGCCATGGCTGGAGATTTCTTTCACGAAGAGGTCGAGTCCGTGCCGGAACAGACGTGGTCTTCCTCATCATTCTTCAGTTCTGCCGTGCGCGGATTGCTTGGCTTGCAAATTGACGCCGCGGAGAAGCGCATCACTTTTGCCCCACACCTCCCGCCATCGTGGGGCGAAGTAAAGATCAGCAAGGTGCGCATCGCCGACTCAGAGATCGCGCTAACGATCTCGCGTTCGAACGGCACCTTACGACTCTTGATGCAGAATAGCGGCCCTCCGGTGGACATGGTGTTCGACCCGGAAATTCCACTCGGTGCGAAGATCGACAGGGTGCGACTTAACGATGCTCCGGTCGCCGTCGTTCTCGAAGAGAACGCTCAAGATACCCATGCCAAGACTAAATTCGCGATCCCACACGGAAATTCTTCTCTCACGATCGACTACTCCGGAGGCGTTGCCATCTCGACCAACCCATCTCCGCCGGAAGTTGGAGAAGCGTCCAAAGCTCTCAAGATCATAAAAGTAAATTTGCATGAGCGGCTATACGCGGTCGACTTTGATTATGGACCGGCAAACACCCTCAGCTTCGACCTGCGAACCGCCTGGAAAATCGGGGAGATCACCGGTGCGACGTACGAATTGATGTCTCCGGGTTTGTATCGAATCTCAGTGATACCCGCCGCCAATGAGGAACCGCAGAGCGCTTACAGACATGGCCGAGTTGCGGTAACATTCGTGCATTGATTCGCGGGCAAAGTCCTTTGCAACCGGCGGTCGTCGAATCAAGCGCTCTGCCCAACTATTTAGATCATATTTTTCCCAACTATGAAAAGGCTTTGTCTTTCATTGGGTTTACTGTTGTCTGCGCTTGCGGCCGCCGCTCCCAGCGCCGCACAAAGTGCAAGATTGAAGACCTCAGACACAACTGTTCAGCTTCTTGCTGAGGCGCGTGCTCCGCGTGTGGCAAGCCTATCGAGCGGGGTAGAGAATCTGGACAACCGTGCTACTGAAGGACTGATTGCAAGCGTCGAGATCGCCGGCAAATCTGTCCCCATCGAATGGAAATTCAATCGCGCCGAGAGCCGGGCTAATACGAAAGTTGTGAGCTACGTCTACGACTCGCCCTCTCCGCACTTGCGTTTAACTTGGGAATGGGAAGTGCGTTCGGAGAATGGCCCCATCGAACATGTAACCAGGATAGAAAACCTCGAATCACAGGAGATGCTTTTACCACTGCAAAAAAGTTTTGTCTTCGACTGGAGAATTTCAGAGCTAGATAAGTTTGAAAGCCTCTTCATCGAGAAAGGCGCTGACACCCCGTCGAAGGAAGGAACGCATCTGGTGAAGGTGTTCGACGAGTACGAATGGGAGGGAAAATCGAGCACCTATGCCCAGCCGCTTCATGGAGCGCCGCGAGAGATCATCCCCTTCGTGCTCGTCGAACATGCGACGGGGATGCAGACCGGATTTTATGTAGGTATCGAATTCAGCGGTCGCACAAAATTAACTCTGATTCGATCAGGAGACTCGCTGAAGAGCGAAGTCGGGCTCGACCCGCTCGACGGAGAATTCCGCACAAAACTTAAGCCGGGCGGGGTGTTTGAGACCCCGCGGGTGTTTGTCGGGGCAACGCATGGTGGTCCGGACGCGACCGCCAATGTGATCCGCCGCTGGGTTCGCGAGGTTCTTGCAAACCAAAACACGTGGAAAAATCCGCAGTATCCGCTTGTCGTAAATAACAGTTGGGGCGGCGGGATGAACGTTAACGAAGAAATCGCCAATCGCATGATCACCGATGCTGCGAGTCTCGGGTTCGAAATGTTTCATCTGGACGCCGGATGGTTTCGGGCAGTCGGTGATTGGCAGCCCGATCCGGTTAAGTTTCCTCATGGACTCGCTCCCGTCGCAGATGCCGCGCATGCAAAAGGCTTGAAATTCGGTCTCTGGGTCGATTGGGCCCAGGCCGCTCTGAGCAAGGCGCCAGGTGCATTGAACGTTCGCGATCCAAAAGTCAAAGAGTGGTTAGCGACCGATGTACCAGCAAATTGGAAGCCGGACGAATTTAAAGGCCAGATCATCGATATCGGCAATCCCCCGGCCAAGGCTTGGGCCATGCGCGAAACCGACCGGATCGTTACCGACTACAAAGTGGACATGCTGGAGCACGACGGTTATCTTGTCGCGAAGGGTTGCGACAGCGCGAGCCATCCTCACGCCGCGCCTGACGCATTGCTCAAATGCACTTATCGCGACGCCGGATTTTTTTTCTCCGAGAGCAGTAACGCTACGGACGTCAGTTACTACGCCGCACGCGCCTACTACGACGTTCAAACGAATCTACGGCAAAAACATCCGGGACTATTGCTCGAAATATGCAATGACGGCGGTCGCATGGTGGATTTTGGGAGCGCCGCACATGGAGATTATTTTTCGATTACTGACACTTACGATCCGCTGTCGAATCGGCGTGCTTTCTATGATGCAAGTTTCCTATTCCCGCCAGCCATGCTTGAGGCCTACGTAGAACGCTGGGAGCCGAAGGCTTCGCCACCCGACGCCAACAGTTTCAAGTACATGCTTCGCAGCGGAATGATGGGCTGGTTTAGCGTCATGATCGACACCAGCAATTGGACTCCGCAGCAACACAATATCGCGCAAAGAGAAATTCAGATTTACAAAGATCAGTTGCGTCCCTTGATCCGCGCCGCTGACTTATATCACATCTCCGAACGGCCTAATGGAAAGGAGTGGGATGGCATCGAATTCTTCGACCCTCGCACGGGACGGGGAGTTGTGCTTGCGTTTCGGGGCTCAACCAAAATAGACAACAGCCATCGTTTTATTCTTCGAGGAATGGACCCTTCGCTCACATACCAAATTCGTTTTCATGACGGCTCATCCGAAGACCGCACCTTTCGTGGCGATGAGCTATTAACTAGCGGAGTGCTTGTCACGCTGCCACATACTTTCAGCTCCGAGATGGTTTTTGTCGAGGCTCTGCCTTCGAACGCGCCGCGACGCTAACGAGCGCTTCGCCGCGATGAACGGCATTTGAGAGAAGTGTCAGGAGTGTCAGACCTGCGTCGCCACAAGAGAGCACCCGAGAGGCAAACTGGCGTCGCGCTATCTCGAACTGATGGTGCATCCCGAGCAGGTTGCCGAGGCAAGACGCTTGAGCCGATTCACGAGCGCCAGTGGATGGGTCGCAGCATCCTGCTGTTCGATCACGCCGATCGCCACCAACTTGCGGCACTTGGCGAAGTGCGCACGCCCAGCATCGCCGACTTGTTCGTTGCCGTCATGGGCAATCAAAGCAGCCAGGCCCAAAAGGTTAATCGTGAGGCGCAGCGCCCCATACGCCAGTAATCAGGTACAGGCTGGAGCTAATTGTGAAAAGTGAGCTGTTTTGACCATACGGCGCGATCTCGAGATGTAGAGTACGGGCCGGATTTTTTTCGTTCTCAACGGTGCTTTTGTCGTCATCAACGTGGTCATGGGAAAGGTCGTTCACGGGGGCACCCCCTCGGTAGGAACTTTTTGAGGCTGTAGCGAGCGACCTGCGCGGCCTTACTCCCCGTACTAGTCGCCCAGATCAGGGCTGCTCAACAGTCCGTCATTCACTCGGTTAGTGAAATTTGCCGTGCAAACCACTAGCGTCAATTCCACGATTTGCTCGTCGCTGAA
>JAYVCW010000589.1:0-6155 GCA_043749775.1 Acidobacteriaceae bacterium
TTTGGGAAGTCGCGAGGGGAAAGTTCCGCGCAATTCTTCTCTGGCAGGATACGGAAATTGCGATGGACCGCGTACTGAATCAAATCGATATCGCCGTTCGGCCGAACTGCCTTCGAAAGCGCCTGAAGCGCCTCCCGAAGTTCGGCACGGGTCTGCTGGCCAGCGGCAGGCAAATCAGCGATCCCAGACCGAGCTGCGTCTATCAGCTCTCCGATCGAGCTAATTCCTACAGATTCCAAGGCATGGAAAGCGCGTGGGCGCAAATGTAGGGTTTTAAGAGAACGGCTGCGAGCGGTCGCATCCAGGGCATCTAGCACGGGACTGCTGATGTGTACGCACCTTGGATTAAGTGGTCTCATCTGCAGCAGATGGGCGTCGGGGTGCTCAGCATCAAGCTTGCGCTGGGCTGCGTAGTGAAGCCAATCCACGACGCCGCCGGGCATAACGGACCCGGCCAGAGCGTGAAGCGCCCCAGCAATATTCGCAGCCGTTTTCCGGCCAGCGGCCCATGGGCTGGGGATTCCACGACGAGCCATATCGACCAACTCACCGATCGACCTGATGCCCAAACCATCGAGTGTATTGTGAGCACGCGTGCTCAAATGCAGTTTGCTGATTGGACACCCGCGCACTGAGGCATGCAGAGCCACTAGCAATGCATTATCGAAAAATACGGTCGGTTTTCGGGCTTGCACGAAGGTCGAAATCCTCGTTGAATGGACTTATCTCGGCTCCCGCAAACTGCTCCGCAGAGCAAGGTTGAGCAAATTGATCGGTAACATTGGGCCTGTTCGCTTTGCCACTCTCCCTTTTGAATCACATCTGGCCAGGCCCGGCACGAATCGCCCAGGTCCGAGGAGCCACTCGCAAAAAGTGATGGTTTCTTTTCAATTCTACCCGAATCGACTCTTTCGCCACCTTTCTCAACGGCGATATGAATTCGAACAATTCCTCCTCGGTCGCAGGTCGGTTATTCTGTGTAAAAAATACGCTTGCTAGATCGGCGACAGTGCGGGTCTCGACATGGCCCCATTCCGTCAGAGACCACAAACCCGTTCGCGCCACTGGCGTAAAGCGTTTATCTGCGGACAACGCGACAACGACGGCGCGTTCGCTGCTCCTCCGAGCCGCCCGCGCAATTTGATTGACCCGCGACGCGAGCTGTCGGAAATGAGTTGCTATACCCCTGTTCCTCAATGCGCGTTCCAGCCGGTCCCTGAGACTTTCGAGATCGCCTAACAAACACTCGTAGTGCTCGCCGCGCGACGTCCGACGAACGCCAGGAAGCGAGCGTATTATTGCTGGAATATCCGCCTCTCTAAGCTGCCTGCCATAGGGCTCTTTCCTGAGAGCGTCAAACAACTCGGTTTTCGAAAGCCCCGCAGCGAAGTCACACGTAAACAAGCGCCCCGCTTTCGTCACAGCTCGTCGAATAGGATAAGCCTTCCTACCGGAAGGCAGAATAATTGGCCTAAACCTTGGTTGCTTGAACGTCACTAGTTGAAATCCTAAGATTTCCAGAAGACCGCGCTCTACTGGGCCCAAGCAATTGGGCGTCGTTGACCAGGAACGAGCTAGGATCTTTTTCCATTCGGAGTAGGCAATCGCGCGATCCTTCGCACTCGAGAGCTCCGTCGCCAATACCTTGACCGGCCTAACAAACTCGGGTCGAAACCGGAATCGGCAACCCGCGTAATCGGCCTTCAGGAAAGCCGCGCGCAGCTTTTGCACGATGCTTTTCCTCACACGACTGACCCCCTGACGTGTGATTCCGAACCGGGTTCCGATTCTGAGCAACGGAGCCCGCTGCCGTTCTGCACACAGGAGATGCTCACGCGTTAGAACTGCCCCGCACTGGCCGTATCCGGCACGAACGGCAATCTGAATAACCGCCGGAAATTCCCCGATGTACTCCTCCGGCACAAATCTTCGGTCTTTATCGTGCGGGAGAAAAATAATTCGTCGGGAATTTGCATACTTGTCCCAGGCACATTCTCCATTCGCGTCCACGGTCTTGGAAAGAACGTCGAGCATTTCGATAATCTCCAGGCAAGTCCCAGCACCGGCCGGGCGAGGATTTACGAAGCCCCATATCGCGGCGTCGATGAGATCTCCGAGGGTCCTAATTTTCGCGCGAGCAAGGGCAGTTGCCGCTCGCGTGCTCACGTGCAGCGTGCCAACCGGCAGATTCCGGACGGAGTCCTTCAAGCGGTCCAACGCAAAACTCGTGAAGTAAATAGCGGTGGCGTCGGCCGCCTTCGGTCGCTTCGTTCGAAAACGGTCCCAGCCCTCCTCCGTGTCGTATTGCATGGATCTCGTTAGCTGGTTGAGCACCAAGGAGATCTCCGATCGGGCCAAGCGACTCCATTTTGATCGCCTCAAGTCGAACGCCGCAATCAAACTTCCGATCGTTTCGCGTTCGTCGATGGCCAGTCGAACCCGCTCACTGAGCTGCAAATGGCCCGCACGAAGAGCAAGAATCTGAGGAGGGATCACAGACTGTACGGGCGAGAGCCCGGCGTTTGGCATACCTTAGCTTATGAATTTGATCGATGCGTCGGCAATACCGGATTTACAACGGGCTGGCGTTTGCCAACATCAGCCAAAATTCAGGCGAGTGCCTGCTTGAGCGCCCCTCCCCACACCGTTGACACCGGCGTCCGATCCGAATAGCTGTCGCAGGTCGAGTGCCAATCCGCGCCGGGCCGATGAGGAAGGTTCATGACGATTCATCGACCTTACCCTTTCCTGAACCGGTGGAGGCGGGACTGTGTTCTTATTTTCACGCTGGGAAAGCGCACTGCAGCGGCTCCAGCATCGTCCCGCGGCAGTGGGTGGTTCCGCAATCGCACCTAAAATCGTTCTCTAGCTTTTTCGTGCGGCGGCCCTCCGCTTCCAAACGGTAGTCGAACAACAATTCGTCACCCGTTCTAAGGTCGCGGCAGGCAATAATATAAATTCGGCCTTTCTCTTCGTTAGGCTCACAGTTCGGCTCGCACGAGTGGTTAATCCATTGTGCCTCGTTCCCGCCGGCAGACGGATCAATCACGGTGCCATCGTCAAGCCCGAAGAAGACAGTGTGGTTCGGGTTTTTCGGATCGAGCGGGGGCATCTGTTTCGCCTTTTTCCACGAGATCCGCTTTCCCGTGTATTCGATAACCCGCTCACCTTGGCGGATTCTGTGCGCAGCGAAGACCCCCCTTCCATGAACGCCGGACCCACGTACTTCAACGGAACTACTCGACGATTTGCGCGGTCGTTTGGAGCTTCCCATTTCCCTGCAAAGTGCAAGTGACGTGCCAGAGGCCGGCTGTTATCACCTTGAGAGGCGGCCCAGCCTCGGAAAAATCTGGCTGTTCCAACCGAATTTTCATATCATCCGCGTTCATGCCCCTTGAAAGACCTGATGAACTGCATTTGCGCGCCGCGCACGGCTACATCGAGCTTGGAATGTTCGATGTCGCCCATGCCGAGCTTGAGGGAATTGACTCCTTGTACCGACATTTGCCCGAACTGCTGGTGGCGCGCCTTGCTATCTATCACGGCTTGAAGGATCGCGATTTGTTGGCCGTGGTCGGAAAAAGGCTGGCGGAATGGAATCCGAAAGAGCCGGGCTTTTACGTTGAACTTGCCTATGCAACCAGGCGCGCTGAATCGATTCATGCTGCGCACGCGGTTCTGGCCCGAGGAGCAGACCTGCATCCGAACGACGGGACGATTCAGTTCAACCTCGCCTGCTGCGAAGCGCAGATCGGGAACCTCGACCGAGCGAAAGAGCACCTGAAGCGCGCGAGTGAAATCGACGCGAAATTCGCGTTGATCGCCGCGGACGACCCTGATTTGGAGCCGCTCTGGACTTCGTTGGCAGCGGAACAGGGTGCATGAAGATCATCGAAATCCGACCATCAAAAAGATTCCGATATCACTGGGAAGCCTGCGAAGGCGAAGGCGTCCAGCCCACCTTCGCCGGCAAACAAGACGCGCTTGATTACGCGATGGGTCGCTTCGACGGCGGTGCAGGCGAGGTCCACGTTTACTCCGAGGGCGGCTCAACCGTCGAAGAGACGATCGTCGTGGACGATCGGATCAAGTACCCCGCCGCCTGATGAGCAAGGTCCAAGATGAATTTTCCGGCCGCACCGGGATCTCCAAGCAGCGGCGCTACCAGCTGCGCAGGCTCCGCGACGGCATGTGTATCTATTGCGGTCGGCCCGCCGTGATCACGGGCAAATGCGAGGAGCATCGTCAAATGCTCAACATCAAAGACCGCGAGAAAATGCGTCGGAGGAGCGGAGCAAGGGGCCGCTACAAAAATTCCGAGAGCTATTCCTTCGAGGCCGGGAAAAGAAAGAAGCAGGGATGAGGAGTTTGCTGACCTCTCCGCTGTTTACCACGTCCCCTGACAGCATTGTGCAATGCGTTGATTGATCTTGACAGCGGCGGAGAGCCCTGTTCAACCTTGTTGTCGAATGGATCTGGATCGGGCGGGAGCGGTTTATCCTGGGAGTCTTCCTCCTCTGCCAGACCTGAAGTTGTTGCCACAACCACAGGAGAAGGAGAAATTATGAAACTTGGTAGAGCTTTGATTGTTGCATTTGTAGTTGCAGCCCTGCTTGGCGCTGCCGCTCCGGCCAACGCGCAGCGGCGTGGTCATGGCGGCTTCCATGGTGCGACCCGTGGGCAAGGTCACGCCGGATGGGGCTGGCACGGCCGTCCCGGATGGGGCTGGCACGGTGGGCATGGGAACGTCAGGTTTGTCGTTGGCGGATTCCCGCGTTGGGGGTGGGGCTATCCGTATTGGTATCCTCCATATGGCTACGCCTATTATGGGTATCCGCCGCCCCCGTATTATTCCTACGGGCCACAGCAAGTGTACAATAGCCGCGCTATGACGAACGGGAGCGGCAAGGATTTTTCGCGTCAAGATAAGTAGTTGCGGGCCCGCCGGGGTTGGCGAACCAGCACCAAATAGTCGGCCGACACTCGTCCTCTTCCTCACCCCCTTGTTTTTGGCTTGGCTCGGAGCGGGCGAGAATGGATAATCCGCGCCGTGGCGACCAAGGCCCGATTTTTCCAAGCTCGCGTTACCATTCCGGGCGACCACGGAATCATTCATTTCCTAGTCCGAGAGGATGAGGGACGTTCAATCGAGCAATCTTCGTTTGACGTGATGCGGGCCGGTTTCCTCTCGTTACGATTCGATTCGCCGCTGCACGAATTCGCGAATCGGGCGGAACTCAAAGAGATCACCGAGGAGATCTTCACCCTTACGCAAGGCGCGCGAATTGCCTCTGACGAAGTCTCCGGTATGAGGTTCTGGTGGCTCAAATAAGCGGGTCGCCTCATACCTGAGCGGCCATGATGAAAACAAGCGCAATCTTTCTCCGGTCGTGAAACTAGCCCTGCTCACGCAATATTCTAGCGGTCGAGAGCGTTCAAGTCAGAGTCCGTAAATTTCGACCAACGCGACACCGGTTCCTCCGTTTTTGCCGCTAACGATGGCGGTGTAGGCTCCCGGTGCCAAAGTCTTAACAATTGCGCTCTCCGCATTATTGTCCGGTGCTATGCCAGTTGCGAGGATGTCAGATTCCTGATCACTCCTCCAGTCATCATTAGAGACAATTAGTGTTCCGTAGCTGTCGTGCAGTTCGAGTTCAGGGTCCTGTAATGCGCCAATGACACCGAGGCTAGTCAATGAGGGGCCAATTGCACGCACGATCGTCTCAGCAGCATTGTTGCCCAAGACAATGAATCCTCCAATGAGCACATTATCATTGTTACCAACAAAGCCCCTCGTAGAAATGTTCGCCAACCTCGAATCGACTATCTGATCCAAGTCATAGACCTCGACCAACCCGATACCGATTCCGCTCTGAGAACCGCTAACCACCGCAGTATAGGCGCCTGGAGCGAGGGTTGCCACGATAGCTGCTTCGGCGTCATTGGTCGGTGCGACACCGGTTGCCAGAATCGCAGACTCTTGATCTGTGCGCCAGTTGTCATTCGAGGCGATGATTGCGGTGGACGCGTCATGCAATTCGAGCACCGGATCAGCGAGGACTCCACTAAGGGGTATCGAAGGCCCAATGGCACGGACTATGACCTCTTTCGATTGAGTGCCTGTGACGATGAAACCACCAATCAATACTTCGTCG
>JAYVCW010000590.1:0-10607 GCA_043749775.1 Acidobacteriaceae bacterium
GCGGCAGGAAACTTGTTGGATACAACATGCGATATAGATATAGTAGACATGAAAACGATGAGCAGTAGGCTTAGCCTTTGCATCTCCACTCTTTCAATATGGACCTGGAAACGGCGTCAGATTCAGCCATCCCACGACAGTCGCTCACCTCGGCGGTTGCCGATAAGTTACGCGATCAAATCATTCGGGGAGAGATCCCGGAAGGCGCGCAACTCCGGCAGGACGCGATCGCCACTCAATACCAGGTCAGCCGAATTCCGGTTCGCGAAGCCTTACGTCAACTGGACGCGGAAGGACTGATTGCCATTGTCCCTAACCGGGGCGCAATCGTTCCCGCCTTGTCCCCGGATGACATTGAAGAGCTCTTTTCGATTCGCGCTCTGCTCGAGCCTGAGGTTTTGAAACTTTCGATTCCCCGCCTTACGGAAGAGGATTTTTCAGAAGCCGCAGCAGTGCTTCGCAAATATGTGAGTGAACTGCGGAGGGACGACCACGTCTCCGCGTGGGGACGACTGAATTGGCAGTTTCATTCCATCCTTTACTCACGCGCGACACAGCCGCGGTTCATGGCCATTATCCGCAACGTCAACAACAACGGCGAACGGTACACTCGCCTGCAGCTCTACCTTACTCACGGCATGAAGCGCGCTAACGAGGAGCATCACCAGATTCTGGAGTTCTGCCGTCAGCGCGACGTGATCCAAGCCTGCAAACTGTTACGCGAGCATATCCGATACGCCGGCGAGTCACTGAAGCAAGCTCTGGAGCAGAAGCGCAACGACGCTCGGGCAAACTCGGGCAATGGTGGGCCGCGCTCGAAATCCTAGAAAGCACTCGTAAACTTGCGACAAACTGTTGGCTCGCCGCGCCGGTTGGATCATCTTCTTCGCTGCCCGGCGTTGCCCATCGATTCCCTATGTTCCTCGATCTCAAAGTTAGCCGGTGGCGTCACGCCGAGTAGATGCTGAACGAAATAGTCCCACCGGCGGCGGACCAAGTACAAGGCGTGTTCACCGCTCTCTCCGTGAAACATGTTGGGCACAAACAGCATGTCGAAATTCTTATTCGCTTTTATCAGCGCATCTACAAAGCGCATCGTCTCCACTGGATGGACGTTGTCATCGATGTCTCCGTGCTCCAACAGGAGATGTCCCTGCAACCGCGCCGCCATGGTCACGTTCGACTGGGCGGCATAGTCATCCTGCACGGGATATCCCTGATAAGCCTCATTCCACCAAGCCTTATCCAGGCGGGCATCGTGATCACCCGAGGTGGAGATTCCCACTTTGTAGAACTCGGGGAAGGACAGCATGGCATGAGCTGCGCCATAGGCCCCCGCTGACGTACCGAAGATTCCGACCCGCGTTGCATCCATATACGGATAGCGTGCCGCCATTTGCTTAATCAGGGACACGTGGTCTTCGAACGCTCCACCTAAATTCCGATATGAGAACTGGTGAAAAGCTCGGGAGCGTCCGGCAGTGCCTCGGCCGTCGACCATCACAACTATGAAGCCCAGTTCGGCCACCGATTGCAGCCATAACGTGCGGCCAAGGGTCTTGGGGACAAAGAATGCCTGCGGGCCTGTGTACACGAACTCGACGATCGGATATTTTTTGGCCGGATCGACATTCGAAGGGCGCCAGAATAACCCATAGATATCCGTAGTGCCGTCCGCAGCTTTCCCAGAAAATGGCTCGGCGAACTTCCATCCCGTTTTCAGCAGTTCGCTAACATCGGTCTTCTCCAAAACGCGGACATCCGAGCCATCCTTGGTTTTGCGTAACACGGCCTCTCCGGGCAAGTCTGGACGGGAATAGTTGTCCACGAAGAATGTCCCGTCGGGCGAAACATTCACAGAATGGTCGGCATTCTCAGGCGAGAGTAGCTGCAACCCCTTTCCATCAAAACCGATGCCATACAAATGAGCCTCGTAAGGGTCTTCGCCTTTCTCGCGTCCGTTGGCCAGAAAGTAGACGCGCCGGTTCTTCTCATCGATGTGCTCGATTTGCCGGACGACCCATGGGCCCTGAGTTATCTGATTCTCCAACTGTCCAGTCTTGCGGTTATACAAGTAAAGGTGATTCCAGCCATCGCGTTCCGAAGACCACAGAATCTCCTCGGTGGCCTTGACGAAACGGTAGAACGTTTCTCCGGGATCGACATACAAATCAGATTGTTCGCGTACCAGGACTTTTTGCTCCCCGGTCGACGCGTCCACAACCCGTAGTTCCTTCGCCTTGAATCCGCGTTCATCGTAGTCGTAGTAGAAGCTCTTGCTATCAGGGAACCAATCAAAGCTGGGACCATCCTGAAAAGCAAGTTCGATGGACGCGGACGGCACATCGATCCTCTTGTCGGACTGAATGTCGAAGATGATTGGATCTGCCCTCGCCAGTACCTCCCCCGGTAGGGGATACACGTAAGTAAAGGCCCTCGGCCGCAGCTGGTCCGGCGGAACAAATTGCAGACTAGTAAACCGGCCTGAATTCCTGGAATCAAGGTGATAGGTCACGAGCTTCGAGGAGTCCGGCGACCAGAACACCGCCGCTGGCTGTTTCACGTCTTCCGTCTCTTGCTCGACCATCACGCGCAACGAAGGCAGAGGAGTGGCATAGTCCCAACCCGCCACACCGTCGTGCGTTAGTGGCAGGACGGTGCCCGTCGAAACATCCCTCAGGTACAGGTTGTGTTCCTTCACGAACGCAGCCCAGCGTTTGTTGGGCGAGAGGACTTCGTTTGGCTTAGAGACTGCCGGCTGGTCCCGCTGGCATTCGTATGTGGCAAGAGAACACTTCCACCGCGTATCAGTCACGGAGAAATGGATCGACTTCCCGCCATCCACAAACTCAATTTCAGAAAAGGGCAAGTCTGCCGCAGAATAATCTCGCTTGTCCGCATGAGAAAGCGCCACTGCCAACCGTTCATGATCGAAAGCTGGGCCGCTCGTATTCTTCTCCGCATCAACCAGAACGAATTCGGTGTTTTTCAACCCGACCTTGCGATACCAGAAGCGATTGGTCTTTTCGATCCAATGCGGAGCCACATCTGCCACATAAGCAAGATGCCTGACGTTGCCGGGAAGAAAACGCTCGGCCCGCTGGTAGTCTTCCAGGCTACCTTGCGTTAGCGCGGCCGGAGGAGTGAGAAACAGGCAGGCAACAGCAATGATCCAGGCACAAGGATTGGAAGTCATGAAGTTTTGAGTGTTCGCGCAGACACAAGGTGAAGCGCATCAGCTGGAAGCGACGGCGTCCGCCGCTTCCAACGAAGGCCCTCGATCTCGATGCGCGTCAAGCCATTTTCAGAACTCGAGATTCGCTCGGAATTCGATTACGCGTGCCCCCTGGTTAGGAGACTCATTGTTATAGTTAGGTGAGATCCCGCCGATTCCAAAACCTGGCCCTTGGATAAACGGGAAGGAGAATCCGGCGGCAGAGCAGTAGTAGTTGCATCCGGCGGAAGGTCCAGGCTGGAAATTTGGATGATTGAATACGTTCAGCATTTCTGCCTGGAAAGTAAACCGCACCCTTTCGGTAATTGGGAAGCGCTTTGTCACAGAGAGATCATCATTCCAATAGTGTGGCCCGTAGAGCCAGATCCGCTGCCCAATGGTTCCAGGCGTAATGTTCGGAGTAATGTACGCCGGATTTGCTCCGCCACCGGTTCCATTGTTTGCGAGGTATTTGGGATTGATGAAATCAACCGCCGCCTGCCCTGGAATGTGATAAACACCCACAGCGCTCTGCAGTTGCGATGGAGTGACGCCGGTGAGCACTACCCCGCCATCGCCAAGTCCGTCTGCAGCCGGGTTGTTGTTGAACGTGCCAGCGGTGTTGCCGGTACCGCTTCCGCCGCCCAGCAGGAATGGCGTTCCTGTCTGAAAATTGAAGATCGTGCCCAGAGTCCAACCACCGACAACTCTGTCGACGACTCCTCCGCGATTGGCAAACGCTTTGCCGCGACCGAAGGGCAGGTCATAGGTGCCGTTGATGTTCATGGAGTGACGGATATCAAACAACGACGGTCCATATCCCAATCGCATGTTGCGCAGCGTGAACGTGTAGGTTTGTCCTTGCCAGTTATTCGGTGTGGTTAAGCCGAGACTGTGGCTCCAGGTATAGTTGGCATCGAACTGTAGGCCATGCCATTGGCGTTGACGGAAATCTACCTGAAGCCCGTTGTAGTTCGAATACCCTTCCGCGACCAGGTTTAGAGCCGAGTTTCCTGCAGCAAAGGGATTTGCCTGGAAGAAGTTGATGGGAAGCCCCGCGCCGGCACCGGTGTAGCCAATGTTGTTGGCACAGGGACCGAAAGATTGGCCTACAAGATTGCAGAAGTAAGGTGCTGTTCCGTTGTTGTTATCCAGCGCGCCGGCGAATGCACCCGCCTGCCCTGTATTTAACAGAGTGACGAAACCACTGTTGGTGTAGTCCGCGAGGCTGCCGTCCGCGCCGGTGGCCTCGCCAACAAATGCAGCATCGAAAAGCGGCGTTGCCTGCTGCCCTGGTAGACCATGGTTTGCGTAGGAACCTGCGAAGTTGGCGTTACCGCTGGCGTTGTTAGCTGCCAGGTTCGCCTGCGCGGCCTTGAAGTTGGTGAGGACTCCAAATGGTCCAGCCTGAAAGATATTCACCTCATTGACGTCCTCATACATCCACTGCCGCAAAGTCCGATTGCCGACGTAACGGATCTCGAGGGCACGAGACTCTCCCAATTGCCGTTGAATCCCCAGATTCCACGACTCTGTGTACGGCTGTTTGATGTGGGGATCAATGCCGTTCGCTCCAGGGCCGCCGACAAACGTAAAGTCCGACATCGGCTCACTCGCTTGATATGTGGTCGGAGCCAAGATGTAAGGCGGAAGCGGCTGACCCAGGGAAAGGCTTCCGGGATTAAAGGTCCCCGTCGCACCCGTGTTGTTGGCGAACAGATTAAAGGACTGGTAGAAGAAGGCCCCGCCATCCGAAGCCTGGTTCCAGAAGTATTGCTGCGGCTCAGTAAACTTTTTCAACGAAAAGCCGGCACGAATCACGGTCCGGTCTTGGCCCATCAGTCTGCCCAACCATCCCTCGCCTGTATGCGGGTTCCACGCGATGCCAAGCGCAGGTTGCGGACTGACGTTCCAGCTGTTGAACGGCCGGGGGCGAGCGGCAATCGTTGGATTTGCGTCGCCCAGCAATGAGCCGGGATTAAACGCATTGTTGATCCCCGACGGTCCCCAGATGGCTGATTGAGAGGCGCTGTGGTAAAGGCCCGTAAGATCATGATCGGCACCCGTAAAGTCCCAGCGAAGCCCGTAGTTAACCGTAAGATTCGGGCGAACACGATAAGAATCTTGAAAAAACAGCGCCCACGCACGCTGCAACTCGTCGAGGTTGTAACCCATTAGTTTGCTATGGTTGTAATCTTTTAAGCTGGGATCGAAAGCAAACTGGCCATTTACTCCGGAAATCCTGCCTGTCAAGATAGAGTATATCTGTTGAGCCTGACCGATTTGAGTATCCGTAGCATTCGCAATGGTGGAGTGCGAGATCGCATTTTCAGCGGGATCTCCAGTCGCGAGACCGAGACTGACGACCGGGAATCCCTGCACAGGATTGTAGTAATGGTCCTGCTCCTGATACCAGGAAACGCCAAAGTTAAGGGTATGCGCTTTGTGCTGCCAGCTCACCGTATCCGATGCATTCAGCAGGGGATAAAATGTCCCCACAGGCAAGTAGTCCACGGTGCCGCTCATCTGAGTCGCAAGCGTCCCCCCGGCATTAGGATAATTCCAGCCGACCTGCGGCACGTTCAGACTCAAGGGCGCTGCGTTGTAAGAGAACAGCGAAGCGTTGTAGAGATATCCACCGCGAAACTCGTTTACCACCGTCGGAGAAAGCGTCCAGTCGAAACCAAAAGAAGCACTGTAGTTCTTTGTTGTGTCACCCGCTCCGGTCTTGGACCACGACGACCCTGGGAAGTCCGGAACATGGTTGCCAGGCTGGGTGCTCTTTGTCATGTTCCACGCGACATTGAAGCGCATCTTTTCGTTAGGCGTATAGTCCACTCGGACGGTGGGATAGTAGGTGGTTACTGGATTCGCGACTTGCCAGTCTATCTGCTGCACATTCAAATCGCCGCTGACAGGAGTGATGGTTCCCGAACCAGCCGAGGGGTATGCTTGAAACACCGCGGTCGTAGCGGGATTGACTTGATTTGGCAGGCCCGCGCCCTGGGCGAGTTGGAATAGATTGACGGTCTGAGTTGCGCCGTTGGAATCAATGTAAGTAAAGAGACCTGTTTGAGCTGCGGAAGTTAGAAGCCAGTTAAATGCTTTCTGCGTTCCTGGCTGTCTGTGCTCTGAGAAATTACCAAAGACGAAGAGTTTGTTCTTGATGATCGGGCCACCGATGCTGCCGCCGAAATCATTGAGCTTGATTGGATTTTTCTTTTGCGGGTTGGTCGGGTCGATCGCAGTCTGGGCATCATTGGCCCAGCTGTTGGCGTTGAGCGCTGCGTTTCTGAAGTCTTCGAAGATGCGTCCATGGAAGGCGTTGCCGCCGCGCCGTGTCACGAAATTGATCTGCGTACTGGCTTGACCGAACCCTTGGTTCATGTCGAGTTGGTCAGTTTGAACCGTCATTTCCGCAATGCTTTCGAGACGCGGGGTAACGGCCGGTTCCGCATTGCCACCGAACTTCATCCGACTAGGGCTGCCAATAACGCCGTCAATGTTGCTTCCCTGGTCGATCGAAGGAAGCCCATTCCACGTGCCTCCCATGTTGGTTTGGCCTCCGGAATAGCCCGGGATCAACTGGCTGAGCTGAGCGATGTCGCGGCCCTGCACCGGTAGATCTTCTATCTGTTTCATGTCCACCGTGGTGCCGACTGCATTCGTCGTTGTTTCGATCAGCGGAGCCGAACCTCCTTTTACCTCGACAGTCTCAGCGATTGCGCCTACTTCGAGTGCTGCTGCAATGTCAGTGGTCCGGGCCGCCTGAACCACAACATCTGTAAACATTTGGGTTTTGAATCCAGCCTTCGAGACATTGAGTCTGTACTTACCCAGTGAAAGATTCACGAAGGTGTGCGTGCCGTTCTCCGCCGTCTCACCCTTGCGGACATCATTCGTAGCCGTGTCCTGCAGTTCCAGTCGTGCTCCCTGTACTACGCTGCCGCTCGGATCAAGGACAGTTACGGTCACCGTTCCCTCGGAACCATGTTGAGCCAGAGCGGAGGGGCCTATGCCCAGCATGAGGAGAGCCAGCAATGCGGTTATGCCGCCACCTAGCACCCGACACGAAGATCTGGAAGGCATTTTGTCCTCCTTCGACAAGCCAAAAAAGCTGTTGCGCGGTTTTACGCCGCTTGTTAAATGGAGCATCGCAGGAATCGTCCCAAAGCCTTCATACCATAGGAGGGTTCACGACGCAGCAAACGTTTACCCTTATGAGTGGATGTTGTATACTTTATTCTCTTCAGTTGTCAACCAAATTCTGAAGATCTTGCAATTAACAACGCCCTCCCTGTCCCCTCCCATTCGGAGACGCAGCATGTTGAGGAATGAGTGCAGGTAGTTGTCATCGATCAGTAAGAATGGGTCGGTAAGATTGGTTATTCAATTCGATCAGTGACTCGCTGAAAACTTTGTTCCCGGGATCGTCTTCCATGAGCGCTCACTCTCACATTTCCAGGCGAGATCTGCTGAAGGGCATGGGTTCAGTAGGGCTAGGGCTGACGGCAGGACCTCTCGTGTGGTCCGCTTCATTAGCCAGTCCGGTGAATTTCGTTGACGTGGCCCGTTCAGCGGGAATTACCTTCCAGCACAACAACGCGGCTTCTCCGGAAAAGTACTTGATCGAGACGATGGGTTCAGGATGCGGCTGGATAGACTACGACCAAAATGGTCTGCTCGATCTTTATCTAGTGAATGGCGCGGCGACCGGCGTTTACAGCCCGACGCAGCCACTACGGAGTGCGCTCTATCGCAATAACGGAGACGGCACTTTCACCGACGTGACCGTCGAAGCCAAGGTCGCCGCCGCAGGCCTGTTCGGAATGGGTGTCGCAGTCGGTGATTTCGATAACGACGGATTTCCAGACCTTTTCGTCCTCGGCTACGGGCGATGCATCCTCTACCAAAACAACGGGGACGGAACCTTCACCGACGTGAGTGCGAGGGCAGACGTGGAAAATTCAGGGCGCTGGGCATCAAGTGCGGCATGGTTCGACTTCGACAACGACGGACGGTTGGACCTCGTAATCGCCAACTACGTGGACTGGTCGCCCGAGCGTAATTTTTACTGTGGCGACCACGGTCCTGGGATGCGGAGCTACTGTCATCCGGATGACTTCCACGGTCAGCCGCTGACTCTCTATCACAACAATGGCGATGGCACCTTCACCGATGTGAGCAAGTCCTCCGGAGTGGGGATCAAGGGAGGCAATGGCCTCGGCGTGGTCACGTTCGACTACGACAATGACGGCTGGCAGGATATTTTCATTGCCAATGACCACATGCCGAATTTCCTGTTTCACAACAACCGCGACGGTACGTTCCGCGAAGTAGGATATGTAGCTGCTGTCGCAGTCAGCTCGGACGGGCAGTTTGAAGCCGGCATGGGAACAGACGCCGCGGACGCTAGCGGCAATGGCAACATGGATTTAGTTGTCACGCACCTCGACATGCAACTCGCTCGCTTCTACCAAAACCTGGGCGACCAGACTTTCGATGACGCGACCCTACGGTCAAAGATTGGCTACGCGACTTACCATATGAGCGGGTTCGGCGCGCGTTTCATGGACTACGACAACGATGGGGCCCGCGACCTGTTCATGGCTAACGGACACGTGCTCGACAACATCGAACGCTACCACTCCAACACCCGGTACGCAGAACCCAAGCTCATGTTCCGCAATAACGGGCGCGGAGTTTTCGAAGATGTGAGTAACAGTTTGGGTCCAGATTTTCAGCAGCCCCGGGTGAGCCGCGGGGCGGCCGTCGCCGACTTCGACAATGATGGTGATCTCGACATTCTCGTGAACAACAATGGCCAGGCACCGCAACTGCTACGAAATGACGGGGGCAATGCCAATCACTGGCTGGAAATACTGCTGATTGGTACGAAATCCAATCGAGATGGCGTGGGTGCCCGAGTAAAGGTGTCGGCTGGAGACCTCACCCTCCACGACCAGCGTAAGGGCGGCATGAGCTACCAATCTGCGCAGGATCCGCGCCTTCATTTTGGATTGGGGCCACATTCGACTGTTGACGCAGTCGAAATTCTCTGGCCCAGCGGAAGTATGACCAAATTGGGCAGCCTCAAGAGCGACCGGATCCTTGCCATCAAAGAAGGTGTGGGCATCGTGGAGCGCCCTTTCCCACGTGTATCCAACAAATGAGCGCGAGTTCCGCGTGATGGATCGGTGGCCAGTTATGGATGGGGCGTTGCCGATTGTCCTTGTAGCCCTGCTCCATTTGCATAGCCCAGCCTGCGATCTCCAGTAGCGGAACTGATGCGGTCGGCCTGCTCCCGATTTAGTTTCTCAAGAGTTGCCAGTGCCTCTTGCGCCTGTTGGGCATCTCCTTGCCGCTGATAGGCCTTCGCGAGGTAGGCGTAAACCGACGGTTTGCCAGGGTCAAGCTGGCGTGCGGTTTCCAGATGAGAGATCGCATCCCTAAGGCGGCCAGTCATCAGATACAGGCCGCCAAGGGCAATCTGCGAGGCTGGGTCGTTCGATCGTTGCGAGACCGCCCTCTCCAGCGCCGTCTGCGCTTCCCCGAATTCAGGCTGACCGGGACTGACGCCGGAGCGAATCAACGCTTCCCCAAGAATCGTCAACAAGACGGGATTTCCAAAACCCTGCTTTTCGCCTTCACGCGCGGAACGGATTGCCTCAGAGATCTCGCCCTCGAACAGTTCCTTCTGCGAAGCGGCGAGGTAGCCGATTTCGGTTCCCGGTGCGAGTGCACCGGCCAATTTAAAATCTTGTTTCGCTTGATCTGGTTCATCGAGCTGAGAAAGAAACATCGCTCTCTCGTAATGGAGGCGTGCCGATAGCGGCACATTGTGCAGCCCTATATCTACGACCCTAAGCCCAAGGTCGTAGTCGTGGTGCTCCATGCAGGCATCCGCGACGAACACGTAGAGCTTTTCGTTTTGTGGCGACAGAACGGCGGCTTTTTGCAGCGCTGCCCATGCCTCCTTCGGTTGCGCGTTTCCGATATACGCCTGGGCCAGCAGATTCTCGATGTCGCCGCGGTTGTGTCCGCCGCGAAGACTACTGAGAACTTCAATCGCCAGTTTGAACTGGCTGGTCCCTACATAGCACAGAGCGAGGTTGAAGTTCACCGCGTACTCTCTGGGAGTTCCGGCTCGCGCTGCCAACAAGTGTGGGATGGCATCACTGAAAAGCCCTTTGTGGGTCAGAACAGTCCCGGTTTGAAGTTCGGCATCATTCTCCTGCTGAGACATAGGTTCGGACTCGCTCTCCTGCATCGCACTGAGCTGATTCTTGCCCGAGACCTGCTGCTTTCCGGACGCAATCTGAGCTTGAGTCGATGCATATTGACAGAGGACGAGCATGACCGTAGCGGAGACAGCGACGAAGCGTGGCGTCGG
>JAYVCW010000591.1:0-9267 GCA_043749775.1 Acidobacteriaceae bacterium
GAATTGGCTTCGGCGATAGACGTCGTACCCACTTCATCCTATTACCGGTCCTGTCGAGAAGCGGGTCTTTCTTGAATGTATGCTTTATCAACCAGTCCCTTCGTAGATTTTGAGCACAGCCTGAACGCGGCCGTAAATAAGCTCCGCGAGGCGCTCGGCGACGATGCTAACAGCCCCCGTTTCATCGAGACTGTCCCTCGGCGCGGCTATCGGTTTATTGCTTCGGTTGAACGCGCGTTGCCGGCGTCGGTGCCGGACTCTGCAGATCAGGATGCCGTAGACCTGATGGTCGAGAAGCCTGATACCGAAACTCCCGAGTCATCCGGAGCACATCCTCAACGGCGGACGGTTTGGCTCGCCTCCATCGCCTGCGCTTTTCTGGTCGCCCTTCTTGTTGGCTTCAACGCTGGCGGGTTGCGCCAGCGATTTTTCGGAAGACCTGATCCAAGTGCCATTCGATCGCTCGCCGTGCTGCCGCTCGAAAATCTCTCACACGATCCCGAGCAAGAATACTTCGCCGACGGGATGACCGAGGCACTGACCACCGAATTAGCGCAGATCAGCGCGCTCAAGGTGATTTCGCGCACCTCCGTGATGCAATACAAGGGAACAAAGAAATCACTGCCGCAAATTGCCAAGGAGCTGGGTGTGGACGCCGTGGTCGAGGGCGCAGTGCAGCGCTCGGGCGACAAGGTAGGAATCACGTTCCAGCTGATCCAAGCGCCGACGGATCGCCATCTGTTGGCTAAGTCCTATGAGCGGGACCTGCGCGATGTCCTGGCGCTCCAGCGCGAGATTGCCCAAGCCATCACGGATGAGATCAAAGCGAGCTGACGCCACAAGAACAGGCCCGCCTGACAACTGTCCGCCCGGTCGACCCCGAAGCCCATGACGCGTATCTGAAGGGCCTCTATTATTACAGTGCCGGCCACGACGAGGTGGACCCCCACAAATATGACCAACTCTTGAAAAGCAGCATTACGTACTTTTCGCAGGCTACCAAGATGGACCCGAATTACGCCCTGGCGTACGCTGGAATGGGCATTGCCTATGAATGGCAATCTGGGTCTGACAGGAAAGTCAATTTGAAGGCGAGGGAAGCCGCTGCCAAAGCTCTGCAAATCGACGACACCCTCGGGGAGGCGCACTACCTGCTGGGCTATGTGGCCTACTCCTACGATTGGAATTGGTCGGGCGCCGAGAAGGAATTCCGGCGAGCAATCGAGCTAAACCCCAGCTCCGGAGAGGCGCACTACGGATATGCACTTTATTTGAATGCAGCCGGGCGACATGACGAGGCGATTGCGGAAATTCAAAGAGCCCAGGAGGTCGATCCCATCGTTTTTATACAGAAAGTAGACGCCGGAAGGATTTACGCTTGCGGTGGCCAGTACGACCGGGCGATTAAACAGTTGCGGGATGCTTCCGATCTCAAACCCAACGATTTTCGCGCGCACGACGCTCTGGGCACGATCTACTTGTATACAAGGAATGCAAGCGGAGAGCGGCGCTGAATACCGGAAGGCCGCTCAGCTAATAGGCGGCAACCCTTCCGGCCGGCTCGCGTTGGCCGCGGCCGACGCGGTGAGCGGCAATCGAACCGAGGCCAGCGCTATTTTAGGCGATCTCGCGAATCTGCCTGAGCAGTACGTTGATTGGCCGGTGCACTTAGCAAGGCAATACGCTTCGCTTGGTGAAAAGAATCTGGCAATGGCCTGGCTGGAGAAAGCCTACACAGAACACTCCTATGCGCTTCTGGAGATTCGCTGCGCGCGCGAATTCGATGTGCTCCAGTCCGACCCGAGATTCCAAGATTTGCTCCGCCGGATGAATTTCCCGCAATGAGCTCCCTTCAGCAAAATAATGATGGCGTTTCCACGCATCGATAAGCCGGAAAATCCGCCAAGAAAATCAATGACTTTGCAAGGCAGAACGGGGAAACGCGCTAGCAATGATCGATTTATTGTTAGCGAGAAACCGACTTCCGGGTGCTAATCCGAGCGCTGTCGGCTGTCCGTTGGTAGTTAAGTTTTGCGGGGTGTGGTTCGATTGATTAGAACGCCTGCGGTCACGCGGGAGGCCGCGGGTTCTAGAGTCGGCTCTAGCCCCCTTGCAAACGGCTGCGCGAACGCGTATAGCTCGCTGGATGTTCTTCGTGGGGGGGTGGTATGGCAATTGCCTGTCCTCTTGACCTGAACACTGCCGCGTTGCGATCCGAGATCTCCAGCATCTATGGACGGGTGGCATCAGAACCGGATGGCGAATTCCATTTTCATCGCGGACCCGCGTATGCCGCCGGATTCCTTGGCTACAGTGCCGACGAACTCGCCGCCCTTCCATCCGATTGCACGGCTTCCTTTGCCGGAGTCGGCAATCCGCTCGCGATCGGCCAGATTCGCTCCGGTGAAACGGTTGTCGAAATCGGCAGTGGCGCAGGCATGGATCTGTTGCTTGCGGCCAGGCGTACCGGTCCGGCTGGACGCGCCATCGGCGTTGACATGACCGATGCCATGATCGAGCGGGCGCGGAAATCTGCCGCCGAAACCGGCTTGCCTCAGGTCGAAATCCGAAAAGGCGATGCCACGTCCCTGCCAGTTGCTGATGCCAGCGTCGATGTGGTCATCTCCAACGGAGTCCTCAACCTGGAAGGATTCCAGGGACTGTGGTCTAAAGCCATGCGAAACCTTCGAGAGATTGATTTCCACCCTGGAGTTTCACCGAAGCATGGGTCTCCTTCGGTTTCTGGAGAGTGATGGACTACTTGGAACTGGCGCGCCATACGAGCGCGACCCGGACGTCGCGGTATAGTCAACAGATGCGGGACGGCTTAACTCATGGTACCGACAAAGTCGAAATGCCCCGTGGAATCACTGCTGTCGGGGCTTTCTTGTTCTTCGGAGCCACCATGGCATCGGTTGCCGGGGCGACACTGATTTGGCCTGGAACATCCTCCGACAGGGTATGGGCTCTTAATCCCATCGCTCATCGACAGCTTACAAGCCTTGGCAAGCCAATAGGAATCCTCTTTTTTTTGCTGAGCGCAACGTTGGCAGTTGCTGGGACCGGTTGGTTCAAACGTCGTCCTTGGGGTTGGAGGCTAGCCCTAGCGGTGATCGCGACTCAGGTTCTGGGCGATCTGTTCAATTTCTTCCGAGGTGATTGGGTACGAGGGGGAATTGGCTTTATCATTGCGACTGCGCTGTTGGCTTGTCTCTTACGTCCAACGGTCCGAGCAGCCTTCAATGAGGCCATTTTGCCATGACAGCGATTTCAGGAGTGGAATTCCTGATCTGGCTTCTGATCGCCGCGTCGACTATCGCCGTGCTGACGAAGTATCTGCGCATTCCCTACACGGTGGCTCTCGTCTTTGGCGGATTACTCCTGAGCTTGCTTCACTTGCCATTTTTGTCGCCGCTGCAACCGAATCAGCGTCCGAACTGGCTGACACCCGATGTGATTTTGATTCTGTTTCTCCCCGCCCTTGTCTTCGCTGGGAGCGTCACGATTGATGTAAGAGACCTTCTGCGTGACACTGTGCCCCTCTTGGCCTTAGCTAATGCCGGAGTTTTGTTGGCAACTCTTGTCACCGGCTACCTGGTTCATTGGGCGTTTGGCCTGCCGATTCTGATCGCGCTACTTTTCGGGGCAATCATCTCTGCTACCGATCCCATCTCCGTGCTCGCCATCTTCAAAGATCTCAGGATGGACAAGCGACTTTCGGTCCTCATTGAGGGCGAGAGTCTGTTGAATGACGGAACCGCAGTGGTCCTGTTCCAGATCCTGCTTGCCGGTGTTGTTGCGAGTCGATTGAGCGTGGGAAACGGAATCGTGCACTTTCTTTGGGCAGTCCTAGGAGGAGCGGTTCTAGGGTCTGCATTTGGGTACGCGGCAAGCAAGATCACACAAACGATCGACGATCCTCAAGTCGAGATCACGCTCACCACCATCGTTGCCTATGGCAGTTATCTGCTGGCCAATCATCTGCATTTATCAGGTGTCATTGCGACCGCGTCGGCGGGGTTGATGGTCGGTAATTTTGGCGCGAAGAAAGGCATGAGTGCCCGTACCAGAACTGTCTTGGAGTCGTTCTGGGAATATGTCGCTTTTGTCATGAACTCCCTGGTGTTTTTGCTCATCGGACTGGAGGTTCATATCAATGCACTGGCTCACGCTTGGCGCCCGGTACTGTTCGCAATCGCAGCAGTGCTGATCGGACGGTCTCTTTCTGTCTATTTACTGGTTCCGCTGAGCAACTTGTTTGCTGAAAAAATTCCCTTTCGATGGCAGCATGTGATCGTCTGGGGTGGCTTGCGCGGTGCACTGGCGCTAGCGCTGGCATTCAGCCTCGACAACACATTTCCCTACCGAGATCGGCTACTGGATCTAACCTTTGGAGTCGTCGTGTTTTCCATCCTGGCACAGGGCCTGACAATCAAGCCCCTGCTCAGGGTCCTGGGCCTTGCCAACGGCCGAGCCTAGACCGACTCTCAGTGCTCTCAAGATCTTGGTGCACCTGCGAAAGAGGGAGTAGATATGCTCGTTGGATCGGACTCGCACCAAAGCGTCGAGCAAATGAGGCCAACCGGCGGCTAAAGCCTTAAAGAATTCGGTCCAGTGTGGACGCGAACTTGGCAATTACCGTCACTACGTAAAAGATCGACCAATACCTCGCCCTTCGCGCGATGCACGCAAACGTCTGCAGAGCCGGTGCCTACACGGAGATTCGTCAGCTGCAGACTTTCGATCGAGCTGGGCAGTTCCGGCGAAAGGAATTCAACCCGATTTTCGGCTGGCTGTATCTTGAGCCCGAGGCAAGATTCGAACAGCAGATAAACACTCCCTGCCGCCCATGCTTGAGGAGAACAGGCTACCGGATAGAGAGTCGGACCTTCCACGTCAGACCGTTTGTGAAAGCCGCAATAAAGTTCAGGAAGGCGATTGAGATCCATAAAAGTGCTCGCTTGGAACATGGCCTCCAGTATCTTCAAAGCCTCCGATTTGTGCCCATAACGCCCGAGACCGCTGGCAATTAGCGCGTTGTCATGAGGCCATACCGATCCGTTGTGGTAGGCCATCGGATTGTAGCGAACCTCAGAACTGCTCAGAGTGCGAACGCCCCAGCCGCAAAACAGGTCTTCTGCCAGCAAAGTAACGGCGAGGCGGTCCGCTCGCTGCTGGTGGGCGATGCCTGCCCACAAGCAATGGCCGGCGTTGGAGCTGCGGACACGGCACGGGCGTTTTTCTCCGTCCAAGGCTAGAACATAGGTGCCAAGGTCTTCGTCCCAAAATTCGCGATCAAACGCACCGCTCAGCGTTTCTGCGGCTTGGTTCAGTTTTTGAGCGAGGTCGAACAATCGGAGACCCAAGGCGATCTGAGCCGCCGCCTTCTTGGCTGCGAATACGTAGCCCTGCACTTCGCACAGCGCGATGGGCGCCCCGGCGAGGGACCCGTCGCGGTGAAACACGGAATCATGGGAATCTTTCCAACCTTGTTGCACCAGACCCTTTCTTCCTTTGGCTTGGTATTCGACGAAGCCGTCGCGATCGGAATCCCCGTAGATATCTATCCAGTCAATCGCCGCTAGCACGTTGGGCCAGATTTCGGAGAGGAACGGAACATCACCAGTCTGGTCGAAGTATGCTCCGGCCAGCATTACGAAGAGGGGAGTGGCGTCGACGCTCCCGTAGTAACGCCCGAAAGGTATTTCCTTAAGGTTTGCCATCTCCCCATGGCGCATTTCATGCAGAATCTTTCCGGGCTCCGCCTCTTGTTCAGGTATGACGTCCGTTGCCTGGTTGTCCGCGAGATACTTCAGCACGCACTTTGCGATCCATGGTGCTGACCACAGACATTCCATGGCCGTGAGAATGCCGTCGCGGCCGAACACCGTGTTGAACCAGGGCACGCCCGCATACGGGTATGCGCCTTCCGGATTGCCCGCGATCAGCATGTGCACGTCCGCTTCCGATCGAGACAACCACGAATTGAAGCGCGAGTCTGAGGTGGTGACGCGGCAAAATTGCTGGCGAACCTCCTGGCCACGGGCCAGCGCGTCGCTCATGGCCTCGTCAAAACCCACCGTTACGCGGCTGAATCCTAGTCGCTCGCAGCTTACGGCAATGGAGAGAGACGTTTCCTGCTTGGGCGCGAGGGCGATAGCGAATTTGGCGGAATGTTCGGTAAGACGCACAGGAAGCGGACTAAACTGCAATCGAGTGCATCGCAATTCTCCATCAAGGCCCTGATAAGACAACAATACGCAGTCATCTTCCACAACCGCAGGCAAAATCTTCCCGGTGACTTCACGTTTCATGCCCCGAACCTGGAAAATGTCGGCGTAGTCGGCGGCAAAGTCCAGAATGACCGAAGTTTCAATCGATTGCGAAAAGAAATTCGCCAGCCGAAGTTTCTCGTAACAGGTGTCATGCCAAAGAAATTTGGCGCGAAAGAGATGTACCGATCCCCTCGGCAAGAGCCCGCTCTCACCCTGGACATCAGTGTTCATCATGTCGAGGGTGAGGAAAGCGTTGTCGTCTTGAATGGTAGATCGCAGAAGTTGCGGAGCCTTGTCGCCCATGTGCAGTGTGAAACGCGACAGATAGCGGGTGCCACGATGGTAGAGACCTTGTTCCGCCAAGCCGATCGACTCAATATCTCCGAGGCGGTTCAAGACTGCGAAAGATTCACCCGATTTCAACACACAAGTGCGGTCGTCCGCCAGGGATGAAGTAGCCAGAATATAAAACTGATCGTTGATTTGAATTACGTCTTTCAAGGCTACGCAGCGTTCCCGAAAGACCCAATCGTATCGGATTCGTCCATAAGGGTGGAGGCGGCAGCTGGCGGGCCTCCCAGCGCTAAATCGGCCTTGAGTCTTTCCCGATAGAGTTGCAGGTAATCATTGGCCATCCTCCTCGCCGTGAAGCGCTTTTCAAAGACATTCCTGCACGCAAGCCGCGACATCAATTTCACCTGATGCACCGCCTGAACGGCGGCTTCCACGCTTTCGACGATGATGCCACTGATCCCATCAGCGATTATTTCGGGGACGGATCCGTGGCGGAACGCTATAGTAGGCGTCCCGCAAGCCATGGCCTCGATCATATTGAGGCCAAAGGGCTCCGGCCAATCAATGGGCGAGAGACATGCCAGCGCATTGCCGAGAAATTCCGGCTTCTGCAAATCCCCAATCTCTCCTATGAAAGTTACGTGAGGCTGATGGAGCAGAGGCTCGATCCGGCTCTCAAAGTAGTCTCGATCGGCGCGGTCGACCTTTGCCGCAATCTTTAACTCCATCCCAGCCAGGCGGGCGATCTCGATGGCACGGTCCGGTCGCTTCTCTGGCGAAATACGTCCGATGAAAGCCAGATATGTGCCCGGCCCTGGATGAAAAGGCAACGAATGGTCCGGAAGTCCGTGGTAGACATTTCCTAACCAGTAGGCGTCGGGTAGCGGCCGTCGTTGCTCATAGGAAATTGAAACCACCGGAACATCACTAAATTCCCGATAGACTGGCGCGAGATCCGGTAAATCAAGGCGGCCGTGCAGCGTGGTGATGTCGCACGGTTTCCATTCTCGGACCAAAGGGAAGTGTAGGTAATCAGTGTGGAAATGAATGATGTCGAACTGGTGGCGCAGCCTGCGAACGTGATCAAGCATGATCATATGGTGAGCGAGACAATCCTGACAGTTCGGATTGGTTCGCAGCGACGTCGCCGCAGGCGGAATTAGACGAGCACTCGTCACCGAATCTCCGCTGGCAAACAAGGTAACGTCATGGCCTAGACCCACCAATTCTTCGGTGAGCCAGGACACCACTCGTTCCGTGCCGCCGTAACCGGGAGGCGGTACGCTCTCGTATAGAGGTGCTACCTGAGCGATTCTCATAGAGTCTAATCTTTAAAATAGAGAACGTTGTGCTCGGGAAACAATCAGGGCGATGCTGTAGGGCTCAGGCGCATATAGGGTATTGATTGGAGTCTCATGCACGGCAGGGCCGCCTATTTTCGCCAAGTGCGAATGGCGGAGGGACGTACGATGCCGATCCAGAGCGGCGACGTCTGCACAATGTGCCGGCACCATGTGACACGGCGCCCACGACGAGCAACGCAGCGGTGGATGAGACCATGCGTGAGATTCTCGACGCGGTCCAGAAAATCGGCGCTAAGCTTCTGGTGATTGATTCGCTGGCTGGCTGTGAAATGGCCCTGGCGCCCAACTTCCGCGAGGACTTTCGCGAGTCGCTCTACCGGATGATTACCGCCTTGACCGGAGTCGGGGTAACGGTTCTAAGCACGGTTGAGGTGAATGGGTCCTTTGCGGAATTTCCGTTTAGTACCTACTCGATTTCCTTTCTCACCGACGACATTATCCGGCTTCGGTACGTGAACATCGACGGCCAGCTGCGCAAGATCATGGTCGTGATCAAGATGCGCGGTAGCAACCATAGCAAGGATATCCGCGAATACGAAATAACCTCCAAGGGCGTGGTCATTATCGGCGAACGCCTCACAGATTATCAAGGCCTTATCACCGGGATTCCTGAGCGTTTGAGCCAATCCGACAATAATAATAATAAAGAGCGCCCACATAAGAGCCAAACGCAAAAGCTAAAAGGAAACCGACTAGCGGGAAGTTGACCGGACTGATTCCGCTCTAATCACGGGCGCGATCATCGGTCAACTGTTGGCCGGTCTCCAGACGGGATGCTGTACGCTCCCAAGTTATCGACGTGCTTTGAAGCACAAGAGATAGAGGAGACCGGCAATGAAGAAGATGAGCACCACAGCTGCGAAGCAGACGAGCATTTTTCCAGACAGAAACTGACGATCGGCCTGGACCTGGGCGATCGCTGCAGTTGGTATTGTGTATTGGATGAAGCAGGCAGCGTGCTGCTGGAACAGTGGCTGAGCACCACCCCAAAAGCGATGCGTGAGGTGTTCGGGGGTATGCCGCGCGGCCGCATTGCGCTCGAGACCGGGATGCATTCTCCATGGGTCAGCCGGTTGTTGAGCGGACTGGGACATGAAACCATCGTGGCGCATGCGCGCAACGTACGGCTGATCTGAGAGAGTCGCAAGAAAGACGACCGCCTGGATGCGCGAACCTTGGCGCGGTTGGCACGCATCGATCCCCAAATGCTGTATCGGGACGGCACCCCTTGCCTAAACTGACGTGACCGGCGAAATTTGTACCAGGTGGAATGAGAGAGAATCCACTTGGAGGAAAAGCGGGTCATGCCCATCCAGAGGTATAAGCCAGAGCAA
>JAYVCW010000592.1:0-2335 GCA_043749775.1 Acidobacteriaceae bacterium
AAACGAAATTCCATTCAATATGCTGGAGACGAGTTTTATCAGCTTTTCCGCAGCCGAAGCAGACGTCGCCTATGCGGAAGCTTTGGCCGCGGCCGAGTACATTCGCGACGCTTATGGCATGGCCGAGATCAGCCGCATTGTTCAACTTCTATCGCAGGGCAATTCCACAGAAGCAGCACTGCGGACCACAATGCATACAGGCTACCCTCAGTTGCAGGATGAGATGACGCGATCGCTTCGGGAAAAGTACGGCGAGTAAGTTTCGAATCGCCCTGAACTACTTTCTTGTTGGCGGAACGGGTAGAAGTCTCTCCTTCTCTAATACCTGAGCCCCACTTTCCTGTCATTGCCCATCTTCTTTCTTTGTGTTACTTTCGGCGCGTCATGGCGAGTTTGCTGGCAAGACTTGGATTCAGTCCGGCCGTTGAAGAAGTTGCTGAAATTTTGCAGGCAGACACGCCCGCTTTAAACGGTGCCGAACTGGCGATCTCGTACTTCGGCTGTATGTGCGGCGATCTTCACGACTTTGTCCGGGTCGGCCCTACGCGACTCGTTTTTGGATTGCTGGACGTCGCCGGCAAGCGCGAAACGAACAGCTCAATCATCGAGGCTGCCCAGGCTTGCTTCCATTCGTCGGCGCTTGAGCTCTTTGCCGCGGAAGAGCTTAACGAAGCCGATGCTATGCTCGAACTCTCGCGGCGTCTCAACCTCGAAATTATGCGCGCCGCTAAGGGAGTTCGCAGCTGCCCCGCCTTTGCCGGGTGCTACAACGAGGAACTCGGTACAGTCTGTTACGTGAATAATGGCCATACTCCCGGCCTGCTACACGACGACGAGGGCACCATCGAATTGCCGGCCACAGGCTTGCCGCTTGGTCTCTTCTCCCTTGCTCCGACTGACTCTCGGATCGTCGGACTTGAGCCAAACGCGTCGTTGGTCGTCGTCTCCCGTGGAGTGGTAGAGGCGGAATCGAAACGCAAGGAATTTGGGCTGGAGGGCGTGAAACAGACGCTCGATGAGTCTCCGGGCCAAACTCGCAACTTATCGCTACGTATTCTTGGTCGGGTGCAGGAGTTCATGCATGGCGCGCCCAAGCAGAACGACGCAACCGCCTTGAGCTTGACCCGGCGCGGTCCACGCGCGGTTGGCTCCTAGCCAGCAGACGGCGTAAAATAGCAGCAAGATCAAGTTCAAATGAATCCGAATTCCGGGCGCTCCCCCCGGTCTTCGATCGCATTGAAGGATTTCACTAGACCCTAATGATCAAGATGCTGATACCCAAGTTTGTGATGACCAAGATCCGGATACCCAAGATCCGGATAAACAAGATAAGGTTCGCCTCGTTGCTCGCAGTGGCATGTGTTTTAGTGCTCCCCGCGACCTCGACCGCCGATACCGTCGTCGAAGAGATTATTGCCCGCGTTAATAACCAGATCATTACCCGATCGGAATACGTCCGCAGCCGCGACCAGCTTAAGCAGGAAGTCCAGCAGCAGGATGCCGCGAACGCCGACCGGATTTTCGCCGAAAAGCAGCGCGACGTTCTCCGCGATCTGATCGACCAGCAACTGCTGCTGCAAAAGGGCAAAGATATGGGTATCACAGGTGATACCGACCTCATCAAGCGCTTGGACGAAATGCGCAAGCAGATGAATCTCGGCACCATGGAGGAGTTGGAAAAGGCGGCCGAGGCGCAAGGTGCGTCCTATGAAGATTTCAAGCAGAACATGCGCAACCAGATCGTCACCCAAAAAGTGATTGGGCAAGAAGTCGGCTCAAAACTGGCGATGAATAAGGACGAAGAGAAGAAGTTCTACGACCTGCACCGCGCCGAGATGGAGCAACCGGAGCAGGTTCGGCTGAGGGAAATTCTCGTTGCGCCCAGACCACCCAGCCATCCGCCGACCACGCCTGGAGTTAAGCCGGAACCGCCCACGGAAGCAGAGAACGAAGCCGCGCTTTCAGTTGCACAAAAAAAGGCCGAGGCATTGCTCGAGCAGATTCATAAAGGCGAAAAGTTCGCGGAGCTGGCGAAGAAAAATTCAGACGGTCCTTCCGCAAAAGACGGAGGAGATCTGAGCTACTTCAAGCGTGGGACGCTGGCGAAAGAGCTCGAAGACAAGGTTTTTGCTTTGAAGGCCGGCGAGACAACCGATGTCATCCGCACCAAGCAAGGCTACGTCATTCTTGAAGTTTCAGAGCACACGAGCGCTGGCATTCCGACCATGAAGGAAGTAGAGCCGAAGATTCAAGACGCTCTTTACATGCAAAAGTTGCAGCCAGCACTGCGCGCCTATCTGGGCACTCTACGCGAGCAGGCCTACATCGATATCAA
>JAYVCW010000593.1:0-4593 GCA_043749775.1 Acidobacteriaceae bacterium
CTAAAGGTCCTATCGAGCTTAGTGAATCGTCTTCGTCTTCCGCGACATGTAGTCCATCAAGAGATATTGGCCGAGCGTGTAGGGGGTCGTGAAATAGGCTTTGCCGCGGCACATCTGGCTGACTTTTTGGACGAACTGCACCAGTCCATAATCCGATGCCAGCATGAATGTGTTGATCAGAACGCCCGCGCGTTTGCATTTCGAAACTTCTTCAAGCGTCTGGCTAACGACCAAGGGGTCCAGACCGAAGGCGTTTTTGTAGATGCGTCCGTCTTCGAGCGTTAACGCGGAGGGTTTGCCGTCGGTGATCATGACGATTTGCTTCATATCCTTGCGCTGGCGTTGCAGGATGCGTTGCGCCATACGCAGGCCCTCGCGCGTATTGGTGTAATAAGGACCAACTTTTACGCGCGCCAGTTGCGAGAGCGGAACTTCTTCGGCGGAGTCGTGAAAAAGGACTAGCGATAGTGAATCTCCGGGATACTGCGTGCGGATCAATTGCGAGAGCGCCATGGCAACTTTTTTTGCCGGGGTGAAGCGGTCTTCGCCATACAGAATCATCGAGTGCGAGCAATCGAGCATCAACACGGTGGCACACGAAGATTGATACTCACATTGATGCACCTGCAAGTCGCGATATTCGAGATTCAGCGGCAGGCCAAGCCCCTCGCGCTGGATAGCGGATGAAAGGGTGGCGGTAATGTCGAGGTTCAACGTGTCGCCGAATTCGTAGGGCTTCGAAGCTCCGCTCGCCTCGATGCCGGTCGCCATGTCACGCGTATCGTGGCGTCCAAAACTCGATTTGCCGAGCGAACCGAGCAGATCGCGCAGAGCTTTGAATCCTAAGAAGTCCAGGCTCTTGTCGGTGATTTCAAATTTGGCCTGCTGCTGCGGCTCTCCAGTTTGCCCGCCCACGCTTGAACGTTTCGAAGGGTCGTGCGGCTGATCGACAGAAATGTAATCTTCCTGCTGCATGCGCTCGATCAACTTTTCGATCAGTTCCTCAAGGCCGCCCTCCATCTGCATCTGCTGCAGGCGATCGCGCATCTCTTCGTCAAACAAGTCGCCGTCGAGCAAGGCTTGTTCCAGCGCCCGCTTCAACTCATCGAGCGTGTGCTCGCCCTCCGGCATTTCGTACCATAAATTGTCGTTGAATCCGCTCTGCAGCAAGTAGTCAGAGAGGGCGCTGAGCAGGTCTTCCATGCTCATGTCGCCGGCGGCGTCGGGAACGTATTTGGAGTAGCGAATGCGTTTCATTGAGAGAGCTTCTAGCGTTAAGAGTTAGAAGCTGTTTAATTGAATCCCCGCTTCCGTCCGAAGCCGGGCTCTTCAGGTTCATAAACACGCTCTTGTTTTTTCACGGGTTTTTCACCGGCGGAAAAAACTCGCTCTTCGTTGCGGCCGATCTTCTTATGAGCGTGTAACCCTTCCAGAACAAACTCGGCCGCGGAAACCTGGATCTCGGGTGATTCGCTTGGCCCAACATTCAGCTTCACGAGCTTGTCCATTAACCCTTGAATTTGGCTTAACCCTTGGAGCACCTCACCCGCACCGGCATTTTCACCCAATTGGATCTCGCCGCCGAGGTCGAACCACTGCACGATTTGATTCATGTTGACGCCTTGCAAATAAGTGTCGAATGACTTCGCGACTGCGGTGCGAATCAGTTCTCTGCTCACGTGGTCGGCGCCTTTCATCTCCCCCTCGTACTCGAGTTCGAGTTTGCCGGTGATCGCCGGAAGAGCTGCATAAATATCGCTGACCCGAGGCACAACGAGTTTTTCTTCGTGACTGATGGCGCGGCGTTCCGCGTTTGACACGACGTTCTCAATCGCCGAGATCGGTAGGCGCTGGCTCACTCCTGAGCGCTTATCGATTTTTTTATCATCGCGCGCCGCGAAGGCAATGCGCTCAATAATTTCGTTTATGTATTTCGGAACCCGCAGTTGTGTGCCATCTCCGTTACCACTCACGGTTTTGCCGGCGCGATTGATCCATGCTTCCTGCGCCGTGATTTCAATTCCTTCCTCGACCGTCGCCGGATAGTGAGTCCGAATCTCTGATCCGATGCGGTCTTTTAAGGGAGTGATGATTTTTCCGCGGGCTGTATAGTCTTCCGGGTTCGCGCTGAAAACGATCGCCACGTCAAGCGGCAAGCGAATGGGATATCCCTTAATCTGTACGTCGCCCTCCTGCATGATGTTGAATAATCCCACCTGAATCTTGCCCGCGAGGTCGGGTAATTCGTTGATTGCGAAAATTCCACGATTGGCGCGAGGAAGCAGACCGTAGAGTACAGTTAATTCGCTCGAGAGCTCATGTCCCCCGCGAGCAGCTTTAATGGGATCGATATCGCCGATCAAATCTGCGATTGTCACATCGGGAGTCGCCAGCTTTTCGACGTAGCGGGCATCGGGCTCAATCCACGCGATCGCAGTGGAGTCTCCATCTTTCGCAACTAGTTCGCGGCAGCGCCGGCAAATGGGAGCGTATGGGTTGTCGTGAATTTCGCAGCCCGCAAGGTAAGGCATTTGCGGATCGAGCAGGGTTGTAAGGGCGCGCAGGATGCGGCTTTTCGCCTGTCCGCGCAATCCGAGAAGAATAAAATTATGGCGAGAGAGAATCGCGTTGACGATCTGCGGCACGACCGTATCCTCGTATCCCACAATGCCGGGGAAGATTTGGCCGCCTTCGCGCAAGCGAGCCATCAAATTTTCGCGTAATTCATCTTTTACACGGCGCTGGCCCAGGCGCTGTTCAGAGAAAGGACTCCGGCGCAATTCGCCGAGTGTCCGGGAAAAACTCATGGTGGGAACCCCCAAAAAAGAAACCCGTTATCCGGATTATACCGCCCGATAGATTGTGGTTCGGTGCGCAACTGTCTCAGATGACAGGCACGCGGGAAAAGATACTTTGGTCAACGAACGAAATGCTGCTGCTTCAAATTGCAATTTTAAGTTGCTTTTCCGCCCGAGCGAATCTCGCGAGCAGTTTGTTACACTTTCTGTTCATGCCGCAAACTACATATCTAGAAGCCATTCGCCAGGGAATCTGGGAAGAGATGGAGCGCGATCCCTCGGTCTTTTGTATTGGCGAGGATATCGGCATCTACGGCGGCGCCTTCAAAGTGACCGACGGCTTTATCGACCGCTTCGGCGCCGAGCGCGTCATTGATACTCCGATAGCCGAATCAGCCATTGTGGGTGCGGCTTTTGGCGCTTCGCTGACAGGATTGCGCCCGGTGGCCGAATTTCAATTTATGGATTTCATCGGGTGCGCCTTCAACCAGATCATCAACATGGTTGGTTCGGCACACTATCGTTGGGCAGCGCCGGCACCGCTGGTCTTGCGTGGACCGAGCGGAGGCAATGTGCACGGCGGCCCGTTTCACTCGCAAAATCCGGAGATGTGGTTTGTGCACTCTCCTGGATTGAAAGTGGTTTGCCCGGCGACAGCCTACGATGCCAAGGGTCTCATCAAATCTGCGATTCGCGATCAGAATCCCGTCATTTTCTTCGAGCACAAATATTTGTATCGGAGAATTAAAGACGAGGTCCCGGAAGAAGACTATGTTGTGCCGATTGGCAAAGCGAGGGTTGCGCTCGAGGGCCGCCACGTCAGCGTGATCACTTACGCCGCGATGCTTTATGTGGCCCTGGAAGCGGCCGGCATCTTAAGTAAAGAGGGAATCGACCTTGAGATCGTCGACCTGCGTTCAGTCTCGCCGCTTGATCGTGAAGCCATCATCGAAACAGTGAAGAAGACCAACAAGGTGATTATTCTTCACGAACATTCCCGCACCGGAGGCCTCGCGGGAGAAATTGCGGCCATCATCAATGAAGATGCATTCGACGACCTCGACGGCCCGATCGTGCGCATCACTGCTCCCGATACGCCGGTTCCATTCTCGCCTCCGCAAGAAGAATATTTTTTGCCCAAGGTTTCCGACGTGGTGCGCGAAGCTCGTCGGTTGCATTCGTATTAAATCTGTTAGGTAATGTTCGATAGCTTTAAAGCGCGGCTGTTAAATTCTTTCGCCGGAACGGCGTCCCTCGTCTATTGCCCCTCCAAGCGTCCTTCATTGGGCACTTTTTTTTGAGCGGTCGGGTCGGTTCGGTCGCGGCATCATTGACCGCAAATAAAGGGCGTGCCTGCACCGGAGCAGCCTGCTAGGATCGGGCCATGCGCAATTTTATTCTGGGCATAGTCATCACGATTCTTGTGCTGGTATTCGGCGGCTTGGGCCTTGCCCTGCTCGGATTTTTTCCCACTCGAGCGAATGTCACTCCTCCGCAGATGGAAAGTCACATTGCCATGAGCGCGCTCGATAATTCCGTGGATCGCCACGCCCCGCACACCACTAATCCGGTACCGCCAACCGACGAAAATTTAATTTCCGGGATGAAGATTTACGCCATGAATTGCGGTGTCTGCCATGGCGATCTCGATCGTCAGCCAGCGGTGCTGGAGAAATCGATGTATCCCCCGCCGCCGAATCTCATCTTGCATCCTCCCGACGACGCTGAGTGGCATCTGTATTACATCATTCGAACCGGCGTTCGCTACACCGGCATGCCCGCGTGGGATAAGGCG
>JAYVCW010000594.1:0-8821 GCA_043749775.1 Acidobacteriaceae bacterium
GTAAAATTAATTTCACGTCACGTGGGGCTATAGCTCAGCTGGGAGAGCGCGTCGTTCGCAACGACGAGGCCGTCGGTTCGATCCCGACTAGCTCCACCAAATTCCGACCTGGTGATCAAAATCCCTGCATTAATAAAAATCGGAATCTTTTGCTGTCGACAGGGTCCGGGCGTTACTTTCGGCACCCGACCAACGCGTCTAGCGTTTGGTCGATGCAGACGCTAGAATCCCAAAAGTGAAAGCCTATCGCATTGAACGGATTAAGGGCGGCATGAAGTTTACTTGTCGGCAGTGCACGCACAGCGTGAGCACGCTGGACTTCAACGCCAAGGTCGGCAATCTGCGAACGCAGGCGGCGACCGCTATTAACGCTCACGCAATGTCGGCGCACCAGGCGCCAATGGTTATCCCGGCCTTCGATCGCCAACAACGTTCCTGGCGCTAACTTCGTCGAGCTTGAATCCCTAATCCCTAATCCCTAATCTCTAATCCCTAACTGCCTTGTCGGTGATTTCCAGCCCCTTATCAATAATGGCAAAGGCCTCTCGCAGATGCTCCTCGCTGATTGGCAGCGGAGGATTCGTGAAGAACGTGTTCCAGCGGACGAACGTGTATAGCCCATTTTCGCGGAAGAATCTGCCGAGCGCGATCATCTCTTCTGAAGTGCCGTTGAACGGGGCCATCGGCTCGCGGGTGGAGCGATTCCGGATCAATTCAAAGATTCCGAACAGGCCGATGGACCGCACCGCGCCAACCGACCTGTGCTTGGCTTGCATCTCCGCCCCAAGGCTTTTCATGATCTCGCCGCTTTTTCGCGAACGCTCAATGAGATCGTCCTCTTCATAGACTCGAATGGTGGCGAGCGCGGCGGTGCATCCCATAGGATGACTGTTATATGTCAGGCCTCCGTAAAACACTTTGTCGTCAAAGTGCCTCGCGATATGCTGCCGCATGCCAACGGCGCCGAGCGGCAAGTAACTCGAAGTAAGTCCCTTCGCCATGGTTATCAGGTCAGGGACAACATTCCAATGGTCAACGGCAAACCATTTTCCCGTCCGTCCAAAGCCAGACATGACTTCATCGGCAATCATCAAAATGCCATATTTGTCGCAGAGCTTACGCACGCCTTCGAGATACCCGTCGGGAGGAATGAGAATGCCATTCGTCCCAACCACCGGCTCAAGAATAAAGGCGGCGATGGTGTGTGAGCCCTCAAGTTGAATCGTCTCCTCGATCATCGCAAGCGAATCGGCGGCAGAATCCCATCCACGCTCGATGCCATGGTAGGGGTCGAGAACCCGCACCACGCCGGGCATTCCCGGCTCTACCGCCCACCGTCGCGGATCGCCGGTTAGGCTGATCGCTCCTGCCGTCGCTCCGTGATACGAGCGATAGCGCGCCATAATTTTGTGACGTCCGGTGAAAAAGCGGGCTATCTTGATTGCGTTTTCGTTCGCTTCGGCGCCGCCATTCGTGAAAAAGAACGTGTCGATATCGCCCGGAGTAATCTCGGCAAGCTTTGCCCCGAGACGGGCACGCACTTCCGTCGCCATAAATGGGTTGGCATACGCAAGTACCGCCACCTGCTCCGTGATCGCACGCACCACCCGCTCATCGCCATGCCCGATGTTGACGGACATGAGTTGGCTATTAAAGTCGATGAAGCGCTTCCCTTCTGGAGTCCAAAAGAAAATTCCTTTGGCGTGAGAGACGGGGATAGGGTCGACTTTCGACTGCGCCGACCACTCGAAGAGAGTGTGCCTCTTCGTTAACTCGATCATCTCCCGGCCCGACATGCTTTCTTCGTCATTGGCCGCAAATGGAGCTTTCACTTTTGCGGTGTTCACTTGGGCATCGTCGACCGGCGCTTTCGGCGTTAGAACCGGTTTGGCGCGCCCCGACTTTTTGCGGTTTTCCTGGTCGATTGAGGTAGCCATTGCGAAATCAATCCCCTGTTTGCCGAAACAATTTCTACGGGTTTAGTTCCGTGATCTATGACAATTGTACTGTCAGCTCTCGTTTCTTTTCGGCAACCTGAGCGAGCGCCAACTCGAGGATATCCAGAGCCTCGTCCATTTGCGCGTCGCTGATGACGAGAGGCATGAGCAGACGGATTACGTTGCCGTACGAGCCCGCCGTAATCGTGATCAGCCCATGCTCGTAGCAGTATTGCGAAACTTCTTTCGTCTCCTGATCAGCCGGTTCGCGGGTGGCCTTCGAGCGCACGAGTTCGAGCGCCTGCATGGCGCCGAGCCCTCTTACCTCTCCGATCAGTTCCCATTGCGCTTGCCATTTCGCCGCTCGCTTACGGAAGCGATCGCCGAGAAAATTGGCGCGTTCGCACAAATTTTCTTTGTCGAGCGTTTCGAGCACCGCGAGCGCCGCTGCGCAGGCCATCGGGTTCCCGCCAAAAGTGCCACCGAGCTGGCCAATACCGGGGGCATCCATAATTTCAGCTCGTCCCGTGACCGCGCCCATCGGCAGGCCTCCGGTTAAAGACTTCGCCATGGTAACGAGGTCGGGAGCGAGGCCGAGGCGTTCGCTGGCAAACATCGCGCCGGTGCGTCCGAAGCCGGTTTGAACCTCGTCGGCGATCAGGAGGATTCCATATTTGCGGCAGATCGCTCCGAGCATTGGATAGAATTCGGGTGGAGGCGTAACGAATCCGCCTTCTCCGAGTATCGGCTCGACGACAATTGCGGCCACCGACTCGGCTGCGACCACGCGCTTAAATGTGTCCTCAAGATGGCGAGCGCAGTACACCTCGCATGAAGGATATTTAAGGGAATACGAACAGCGATAACAGTACGCATAGGGAATACGGTAGACGTCGCCAGGGAATGGCTCGAATCCAGCCTTATAAGGATGCGTCTTACTGGTCGTTGCCATCGCCATGTAAGTGCGACCGTGGAATGCATCTTCAAAGCAAATAATTGCGGGACGCTTGGTGTAGAAGCGTGCGATCTTGATTGCATTTTCGACCGCTTCGGCGCCGGTGTTCAGCAGCAAGGTTTTTGTCGCACCTTGAATGGGGACTATCGCATTCAACTTTTCACAGACGGCAACATACGATTCGTAGGGCAGCACGTTGATGCTAGTGTGGAGGAAGCGATCTAATTGCTTGCGGAGCGCGTCAATCACCGCAGGTGCGCGGTGCCCGGTGTTGAGGCAGCCTATGCCTCCGGCAAAATCGATGAAGTGATTTCCATCGACGTCTTCGACGACGGCGCCTTCGCACTTCGACACAAATACGGGCGTGGCGTGGAAGACGCCAACCGCGACCGACTCATTGCGGCGCTTCATGAGGGCCTGACTGCGGGGTCCTGGAACTGCTGTGCGTAATTTGATCGACGTCATAGCGCTCTTGTCAGTCTTCAGAAACGTTGTTCCCAATAATTCTTTACAAGTCTTGTTAGTACCAGCTTTAACACCATTGTTAGTACCAGCTTTAACACCATTATTAGTACCAGCCGATTGGAGACTCATTGAGGTTGATGTACACCTGCTTTGTCTCGAGATACTCTTCAATACCCCACGGGCCAAGCTCACGGCCAAATCCAGACTGCTTGTAACCACCCCAGGGAGCCTCAACGTAGGTCGGCTGCATGTGATTGACCCACACGATGCCTACACGAAGGGCCTTAACCGCGCGCATGGCTTTGAAGATATCGCGCGTCCATACGGCTGCCGCTAAGCCATACGGAGAGTCGTTCGCGATTCTGATCGCATCTTTTTCATCTTCGAAGGGAATGACAGCGGCCACCGGACCGAAGATTTCTTCGCGTGCGATGCGGGCGTTGTTATCGATGTCGTAGAAGATCGTTGGCTGCACGTAGTAGCCCTTGTCGAACTTAGTAACTCGATCTCCGCCTGATGCAAGTTTCGCTTCCTTCTTGCCGATCTCAAGATACGACCTAACTCGGTCATATTGCTCCTTCGATACCAATGCGCCCATCTTGGTCTCGCGATCGAGAGGCGGCCCGACTTTTATCGTCTTCGCCTTCTCTGCCATGGCGTCTACAAACTTTTTATAAATCGACTTCTGAACAAGAATTCGGCTGCCGGCAGAGCAGACTTCTCCCTGGTTGATGAATACTCCAAAGAGAGCGCCATCGATCGCCGCTTCAAAATCGGCATCCGCAAAAAATATATTGGGAGATTTGCCGCCGAGTTCGAGGGTAACGCGCTTGACCGTGTCCGCAGCCTCTTTCACGATGATCTTGCCCACAGCGGCGGACCCGGTAAAGGCAATCTTGTTCACGTCGGGATGCTTGACCAGGGGCGACCCGCAGGTTTCTCCGAAGCCGGTGACGATGTTGACCACGCCTTTAGGCAATCCGACTTCGTCGAACCACCTTGCCATTTCGAGCACGGTGAGCGGAGTCTGCTCGGCGGGTTTTAGAATGCACGTGCATCCTGCGGCCAACGCAGGAGCAAGTTTCCACGCAGCCATGGTGAGAGGATAATTCCACGGAATAATTTGCCCAGCAACCCCCATCGGCTCTTTAAGAGAGAGGCTCATGGCATTGTCGGGCACGGGGTTCACATAGCCCACAACCTTGGTCGCCAAGCCCCCGTAATATTCAAAGCATGTCGCTACATCATTAATGTCAAACTCGGCTTCAACAATTGGCTTGCCGGAGTTACGACATTCCAATTCTGCGAGCATCGGCAGGTTCTGACGAACTTTTTCCGCGAGACGAAACAAGACGCGGCCGCGCTCCTGCGCCGTAGTCGTCGCCCATGGACCCACTTCGAACGCCGCTTTGGCAGCCGCAACCGCGCGATTTACGTCGTCCGCGCCTGCCTCCGGGACTTGCGCAATAACCTCTTCTGTCGACGGGTCGTACACGGGAAAGGTCTTATTGCTCTTGCTTGCAAGCCATTCGCCGTTAATCAACATCTGATAAGTCTTTACGTCGGTTTTAGTTTCAGTGTTAATTCCGCCGGGCATAACTCCTCCGATAATCTGGATACAAATATTCGCGCTGTTACACTTGCGCGGGTTGGGGCACCTTTAAACGACCGTAAACAAAGAAAAAGAAAGCCGCCAGTGCCAGAAAGAATAAAGTGAAGCCAAACATCTTGGCCTCGTACTTCCAGACGGAAGTGATCTGCTTCGCGGGAAAGAACGCCAGCGCGATGCCAAGAGCGGTTGTAACAAAGCCCGAAAGACCTGCGAATATCAGCGTGCCGCGGCTGTAACGTGCGCCGGTCATGTCGCCGCTAAAGGCAAATTTCAGCAGGGCCGCAAACACGTACAAGAACGGGACCAATTGCAGGACGACCGCGAGTGATAGCATCGTTTGAAATGTTTCTTGCACACCACCCGAAGCATAGAAGTTGATGACGATCAGCACTAACGAGACGACTGCTTGCACGATCAAAGCGGCATGCGGGGTCCGATATTTCGGATGAACTTTTCCGAGCCAGCTTGGCATGTAGGAGTCGAGCCCAGCCACGAATGGGATTCGCGCCGAGCCGCCCATCCATGCGGAGCCGATGCCAGCAATCGAGAGGCTGAGCATAAGAGCAAATGGCGTCACGATCCAGGGCACACCCACCTTAGACGCCATGTGGCTTACTGCTTGCACGATGCCTTGCAGCACGCTGATGTCGTTCTTTCCAACGGCCACGAGCAGCGTTAGCGTCGCTCCAATATATAAGAGCCCGGAAATTACACCGCCCCATGCCACCGCGCCGGGTAGGGTCTTCTGCGGATCCCGGATTTCGTCCCCCATTACCGATGCCAGCTCCAGGCCGACGAGGCCGAAGCAAATTACGCCGAAAGAATTCAGCACAAAACGCGGATCAGCAGGAATGCGAAAGTCAGCAGAGGTAACATTCGCGCCGAACCGCGAGACGATCGTAATTCCCAGTCCGATCAGTACTGCGGCCGCGATAAACGTGCCAATGGCGCCAAGGTTGTTAAGCCACTTCCCTACTCCAAGCCCCACGATATTAATGACGGTCAATAACGCTAAAAGGCTAAGCGACGCCGCCATGGCAAAGTTCTTGTTGTCGGCTAAGCCGGCATGGCCCGGCCCGAGAGCAAAGACAGTTACACCTACGAAATACAGCATCACGGTCGGGACATAGAGCATGTTATTCGTCCAGTAACACCACCCGGAAAGAAAACCGTGGAAGTCGCCAAAGACTTCTTTGGCCCAGAGATAAACTCCCCCCTCTCCAGGATAGCGATGCGCCAACTCGATCACCGCGATTCCTTGCGGCCAGAAAAACAAAAGCAACGAGGTCAGCCATAGCCAGACCGTTACGCCGCCATTCGCCGCAATGCTCGGGACAACGTTCAGATTAAAAACGGCGACAACAAATAGCAGCACTAGGTCGAATCGTCCCAGGACGCGTTTAAGGTGCGGCTGATTGGCATCGTTATTGGGCATGAGGAGGTACACTACCCGCGTCCTCCGTGGTTAGAAATTCTTTAACCAATCTTTAACCACGGAGGCAACAGGTTTCACGAAGGATTGTAAGCAGCGCCGTCTGCCGCGTTGCGCTTAGTGTGCTGCCACCGCTCCCAGGCGTTCCTGCTGAGCCGCCGCGAGTGAATCGGCTACATCGGCAAAAGCTGCCAGGTGCTGGTCGATATCGGCTTCGGTATGTTGCACCGAAATCGTCCACTGCTCATCCCACCAGTAGGGTTGGCACATGACGCCGCGATTCACCATAGCGAACCAGTAATGGCGCCATAGGTCGACATCGATCGTTAGCCAGTCACGGTAATTGCGAATCTCTTTCGGATACAACATGAGCACTCCGTTCGCTCCGGCTTCGGCAATGTAACCTTGAATGCCGGCTTTCGCGACCGTCTTCCTGTATCCCTCGACCAGCTTCTTACTCAACTTTTCTATCAGCGTATAGTTGTCCCGGGTCAGCACTTCGCGGAAGGTCGCGAGGCCAGCCGCCATTGAGATCGGATTCGTATTGTAAGTGCCGCCGTGAAACACTTTGTGATCCGAAATCAAATTCATCACTCGCTTATGCGTGCCAAAAGCGGCTAGTGGAAACCCTCCGCCAATCGATTTGGCGAGGCAAATCATGTCAGGAGCAACTCCGAAGTATTCGGAGGCTCCGCCCCAGCACAGCTTGGCGCCGGTCTTCACTTCGTCGAAGATCAAGAGGGCGCCGTGCTTGTCGCAAAGTGAGCGGAGGCCTTCGAGAAAGCCTTTCTCCGGCATGCAGAGTCCAACGTTCATCATGATGGGCTCAAGAATTATCGCCGCGATCTCGTTCGGATTTTCTTTGAAACGGCGTTCCACCGTCTCCAGATCGTTGAAGGTGGCAATCTGTACGTTAGCGATGCTCGCTTTGGGCACGCCTCCGCCACCTGGAATCGGCTTCGGATTTTTGATGTCACCAAAATCATCGGCTGGAGGATGCGGCTTCACGCTGACTAGCGCGGCATCATGAAGCCCGTGGTAACCGCCTTCGAATTTAATAATCTTGTCGCGTCCGGTTGCGGCTCGGGCAAGACGAATGGTGTGCATGGTCGCCTCGGTACCGCTGTTGCCGAAGCGGCACATCTCGACCGGAAAGCGGGTGCAGATTTCTTCCGCGAGTTCCCACTCCATGTTATGCGGCATGCCGTAAGCGGTGCCCTTGTGCAGGCGGCCTTCGACTGCCTTGATGACCGCGGGATGCGAATGACCCGCCATGAGCGTGCCGAAGCAGAGGTTGTGATCGAGATATTCGTTGCCATCCAGATCGCGGAACTTGCTGCCCGAGGCTTCAGAAACGAAGATGGGGTACGGCTCATAAGCGCGATAGTTGCTGGCGACACCCAGGGGCAGGCGCTTCAGATTCTTTTTATGCGCTTCGGCAGATTTCGGGGTACGACGCTCGAAAGTTTCGAGCTCTTTTTTCAGTGCGGGGTACATCGAGAGTCTCCAATGATGCTCAGGCCAGATCGGCCATTAGATTAGGCCCGGGCAGGTGAACCGCCCGGGGTTAGAGCTATTCACAACTAGTCTACACTTGCACTCAGAAGAAGAATTTCAAAGCAAACTGGACCAGGCGTGGATCTTTCGTCTGCGTGACCTGGCCGAACTGCGAGCCATCCGAAGTGTTGCCATCCGGATTGAAGAATTGCGTGTGATTGAAGAGGTTGAAGAACTCGGCGCGGAAGTCAACATGTCTGGTTTCCGAGAGCTGAATTGTCTTCATTATCGCGAAATCTGTCTGGCTGATGTGAGGACCGCAGCAGATAGTGCGGCGTGCAGTGCCGAGAGTCCCGAACAAGGACGGATCGTAGCATCCGAAACCGGGATTCTGCGAACACAGGTTGGTAATGTTTCCCGAGTTGTCGAAGGTCGGACTGCTCGCGTTCTCGGTAAAGCTGTTGGGATCGAAAAAGTAGTTGCCGTGCGACTGGGGCTTGAGCGTGTGGAACGGCGCGATCTGCGCCGGTTCACCCGGCAGCTCGAAGTCGAAACTGTACATCAGCTCGTTATCCGCCACGGAGGTGATACGAATCGGGAACCCGGTTTGGAAAGTCGTGATTCCGGACAGCGACCATCCATTGAGGACCTTGCCTTTGAATCCATCGTAGTGCTGGATGGGGAGATCCCAGTAGTAGCTCACAACCACGCGATGGCGAGCATCGAAGTTTGAGAGCGAACGGCTGAGGCGAGGATCGATGGGATTCAAGATGCCTTCGAAGCTCGATGCCTGATCGAAGGATTTGCTGAAGGTGTAAGCGGCGGTGAATTGCAGCCCATGCGCAAATCTTTTGTCGAGTGAAGCCTGCAACGAGTTGTAGGCTGAATTCGCAATCGTATCCTGTTGAAAGATGCTGCTGAAA
>JAYVCW010000595.1:0-4989 GCA_043749775.1 Acidobacteriaceae bacterium
AGTTCCATCGGAGCATCTACCCTGATTCTTAGACAAATTCTTTTCTTTTCGTTATTTCTTTTGGCGGTTTATTTCGTCCAACGCTTCTGGTTCATGCGCGCCTGGAACTGGATTGGCGCGCTTCCTAATTCCAACCTGCGCTTTGGACTCTACGCCGGGCTCATCGCATTGGCGGCCGCACTGCTGGCGGCGATGCTTGATCCGCTTCTCGGTCACGCGGTAACGCGAACAAATATCGGAAGCTTCAGCCTGGGCAAGTCACTCGCGACGTTCGCCCGCCTGTGGCTGATCACCTCGTTCTTCGCTTTGATCGCGGTGCAGGTGGTGGGTGGAATCGAGTGGCTCACGAACTTAGCGACGTCTCATAGCTCGGGTGGCGCGAGTGGCGCGAGTGCTGGCGGTTATAGCCCGTCGCGAAGAACTTTCTTTCAGTACACCGCTGCGCTCGCCGCAAGCGTTCCCTTCTTCGCCGCGACATACGGATTTGCGGCGGGACGACTGCGCTATACCGTCGAGCGCGTCGATGTGCCCATCGCTAACCTTCCCCCTGAGTTGGATGGCCTGCGCATCGCGCAATTGAGTGATATTCACATTGGCGACTACATGCCTCCGCACGAGATTGCCCGGGCCGTCGATATGGCGAACGAACTGCGCCCGGATATTTCTTTTGTCACGGGAGATTTTGTTTCGAGTGAGGGCGATCCACTTGCGGCGTGTGTTAACGAGTTGAGCCGATTGCGCGCTCCGTTGGGCGTTTGGGGATGCAACGGGAATCATGAAATTTATGCCGGAGTAGAAGATGATGCCGAGCGGCTTTTCCACGAGAAGGGAATGCGTCTGCTGCGCGCCTCATCGCAGGTGATCGAGCATAATGGCGGGCGGTTCAATCTGATGGGCGTCGACTACCAGCGCGACAGCATGACGCGTGGCGGAGCGACGGGGCCGATGCTGCGCGAGGTCGAGCCGTTGATCCGGCGCGACATGCCGAACGTGTTGCTCTCGCACAATCCAAATTCATTCCATCGCGCCGCGGAACTAGGAATTGAGTTGAGCCTTGCCGGTCATACTCATGGTGGACAAGTGAAAGTTGAGATTGTCGATCACTTCGTGAGTCCGGCTCGGCTAATCTCTCCGTTTGTGGCGGGGCTGTATCGGCTGCCGATGACGAATGAGAAGGGCTCGGCCGCGAGTGCTGCGAGTAATGGAATCCACAAAGCCGCGCTGTATGTGAATCGAGGCCTGGGGACATTTGGATTTCCGGTGCGGCTGGGAGTGCCTCCGGAGATTACGCTGCTGACGTTACGGCGCGCCGAAGAGTCGCGGACCTAAGCGATTCAATCCGATATTGATCGAGGCAAATTGCAGCGGTGAACCGCAGCTACTCAAAAACAGGGCTAGGAATCCATTATCGGAGCCTTCTCTGCTACTGCCTGGAGCCATTTTCTGCGAAAAAGATGTGCTATAATTAGCCCACATAATTGTGAGTTAATACCCTGTAAATGCAATCAGTTAGCTCCGAAACCAGAGACTTGAAACCGGAGGCATTGACGGCTACATTTCCGTCCGCCCTTAGACGGGCGAATCGCCCGTTCCTACACTTTAAGTTCACCTAATTTCAGAGGTCTGTAACGAACCACGAACCACGACCGACGACCGACGACGAGAACTGAGAACTGACACTCATGGCTGACGATAAAAATCCCGAACTCCCCTTAACTCCTCCCGGCGGCGATGGCCAACCTCCCGCTGGCCCGGGCGCGCTCAACATGCTGCCGGTGAACATTGAAGATGAGATGAAGCGGTCGTACCTCGACTACTCGCTCTCCGTCATCATTGGGCGCGCACTGCCTGACGTTCGCGACGGATTGAAGCCGGTGCATCGCCGCATTCTTTACACCATGCAGCAGATGGGGCTCCGGCCAGGAGGCACGACCCGTAAATGCGCCCGCATCGTCGGAGAGGTAATGGGCAAATATCATCCGCACGGCAACCTGGCCGTGTACGACGCGCTGGTGCGGTTGGCGCAGCCGTTTGCGATGCGCGCGCCTCTGGTCGATGGACAGGGAAACTTCGGCTCGGTCGATGGCGATCCTCCCGCAGCCGATCGTTACACCGAAGCCCGGCTGACCCGTGTTTCTACCGCGCTGCTTGAAGATCTCGATAAAGAAGCGGTCGATTTTTATCCGAACTACGACGGGACCGAGACGCAGCCGTCGGTTCTTCCGGCGCGTTACCCTAATTTGCTGGTCAACGGATCAGACGGCATCGCCGTCGGCATGGCCACGAAAATTCCGCCGCATAATCTGACCGAAATCGTGGATGCCACGATCACGCTGGTGAATAATCCTGGAGCGCAGTTGCCGGAAATTCTGAAATTCGTGCAAGGCCCAGACTTTCCGACGGCAGCCATTATTCACGGCCGCGCCGGAATTTTCGAAGCTTACCGCACCGGACGGGGCCGCTTCATGATGCGCGCCCGCGCCGCCATTGAAAGCGTCACCAAAGACAAGCAGGCGATTATCGTCACCGAAATTCCCTACCAGGTGAATAAGGCGCGCTTGATTGAGCGCATCGCCGACCTGGTCAACGCGAAGACGATCGATGACATCTCCGACATTCGCGACGAGAGCGATCGTGACGGCATGCGCATCGTGATCGAACTGAAACGCGGAGCCGAGCCGCAAATTGTGCTGAACCAACTCTATAAGCACACGTCGATGCAGGAAGGTTTCAGCATGATCCTGCTCGCGGTGGTCAACCAGCAGCCGAAGGAGATGGGGCTGATTCAGGCGATCAAGCACTTCATTGACCATCGCGTCGATGTGGTGCGCCGCCGCACTCTCTATTTGCTGAACAAGGCGCGAGACCGCGAGCACATTTTAGAAGGCTACCTGACCGCGCTCGATCACCTCGACAACGTGATTACGATTATTCGCGCCAGTGCCAACCGCGCCGATGCGCGCGAAAACCTGGTCGCGTATTTTGGCGGCAAGAAGATCGACATCAACGTTACCGGACGCGCTCCAAAGCTCGCGGCTGATCGACCGTTTACCGCGAAACAGGCCGACGCCATCCTCGAACTGCAACTGCATCGCTTAACCAAACTTTCGATCGATGAAATTTCGAACGAGTTGAAGTCGGTGCGTGAGGCAATTGCAGAGTTCGAATCGATTCTTGGCTCGGAAGTAAAGCTGCGCAAAGTCATCATCAAAGAACTCGAAGAGGTTAAGAAACTCTACGGCGATGCGCGCCGCACCGTGATCGAAGATGAAGCTGCGGAGATCATGCTGGAGGACTTGATCGCCGACGAGCAAGTGGCGGTCACCGTGAGTCACTCCGGCTACATGAAGCGCACTCCGATTTCGACCTACCGCATGCAGCGCCGCGGAGGCACGGGGCGCACCGGTATGAAGACCCGCGACGAGGATTTCGTCCAGCATCTTTTCATCGCCTCGACCCACGCCTACATTCTGATCTTCACCAACAAGGGACGCGTCTACTGGCTCAAGGTCTACGAAATTCCTGACGTCAGCGCCGCCGGCAAGGGCAAGCACGTGGGCAACCTGGTCGCACTGCAACCGGGAGAAACGGTTCGCACCATGCTCGCCGTGCGCGATCTGGAGGAAGAAGGCAGGTTTGTTTTCTTCGTCACGCACAATGGCACGGTAAAGAAGACTGAAGTAAAAGACTTCTGTCACGTGATGCAGCGCGGTATTATCGCCATCAACATTGAAGAAGGCGACGAACTGGTGGCCGCCTCCTTGACCGACGGCAATCAGATCGTATTCCTCGCTTCGCACGATGGGCAGGCGATCCGCTTCGACGAAAACGACGTCCGCTCCATGGGACGCAACGCCACCGGAGTGCGCGGCATGAACCTCGGCGAGAAAGATTACATCGTCGGCATGGCCACCACCATCAAGCCCGAGGTCAAAGCAGTCGTTGAGAAAACCGAGAAAGAAGACCTCGCTCCCGAGGTCGCGGACTTGATTCCGGAGAAGGGCTCGCTCATTCTCTCGGTGACCGAGAACGGCTACGGCAAGCGCACTCCGGCGGACGACTACCGCCTGACCAACCGCGGCGGCAAAGGCGTGATCAACGTTAAGACCACCGAACGCAACGGCAAAGTGGTAGGCATTTCACAGGTGACGGAGAAATCGGAAGTGATGCTGATCAGCCAGTACGGCAAAATTATCCGCATCGAATCAAAGTTCATCCGCGAATCGGGAAGGTCGGCCCAGGGAGTGCGATTAATAAATGTTGAGCCGGGCGATCGGGTGGCGGCGGCGGTGGTGATTCCGCCGGACGAGCCGGTGGGCGGGGATGGGACGCTGATTCAGTAATTCTCGCTAAATATCAGCCGTTCGTGGCGTTGAAATCGGCGGGCTTGAGGTTTGCGCGCGCGCTCGGGCAATCTTAACCCACTCGGGTACGATGACCGGGAGTCGAGTAATTGCCTCACGGCCAAATAAAACCTCGTCAACGTATCCCATGTGCAACATGTCCACGATACGGCACAAGTAAGATTTGCCCTGTTTCCACCAGGTATCCCGCGCATCAATTACAAGGTAGTGCTTTGTACGAATGTCTTCTTCATCAGCAAGGTTTTCGAGTTCCAGACCATCCAACAACGATTCATACACGCCATCCGCTACTCGACTGCCAAATGTGGTGGTGTAGTAGTACTCTTTGATCTCCCAAATTGCCACCGGGTTTACCGTACTGGGAAAAGCTCCATCGACGCGACGTGCTAGCGTCCTTACAGGCTGCAGGTCTTTTGTGAACGTCGTTAATTCCAGTGGGTCGTAGTTGCAGGTTTCGCCGTCCGCATTGCACTCCACGAGCATATTTACAATGCCTGTCAAATAAGCGTTGTGTAGTGTACCCCGTAAAACTAGACACATGGGGCCGTGTTTGAAGTAAGGGTTAGGGCGGGCACGAGCATCGTGCGGGGTTTGTCCGTGGATTCCGCCATGCGGACGGTCGTGA
>JAYVCW010000596.1:0-4794 GCA_043749775.1 Acidobacteriaceae bacterium
AACTCACATCTTCAACCCGCGCTTCGCGAATTCATTCCGCGTCGGCGGGAACCACGAGAGTGTTGCCAACAACCAAAGTCTGACGGCAATCAATCCGGCCTCTTCCGATGTGAGCCTCGGGGTTGGGGGTGCTGACTTTGCGGGCAGAAGCGCCGCGCAAGTCTTGATTGGCGGAGTGACTGATTTTACGGGGGGCATCGGGGGCAGTCCGACCTACTATTATCACTGGAATTCGGCGCAGCTATACGATGACGCTTTTTTTAACAAAGGAAATCATTCACTTCGCTTTGGCTTCGCGGCGGAACGAATGTTCCTCAATGTGCTAGCTGATACGGACCCCAACGGAATCTGGAATTTCGAAAACCTGTCCACATTTCTCACAAACAACCCGGCGAGGTTTCAGGGAGGAATTGCGAGTTCGCTTTCGCCCCGCAACATGCGCCAGAATCTTTTCGGTGCCTACCTCCAAGATGACTGGCACGCGAGGCCGAATCTGACTCTAAACCTTGGTTTGCGCTATGAGGTTTCAACTGTCGTTAAGGAAACCAACGGTAAATTCGCAAATCTGCGAAACATAATGGATGTCACGGCCCACTTGGGAAATCCGTTTTTCAATAATCCAACCGTAAAAGATTTCGAGCCCCGCGTCGGTTTTGCCTGGGACATATTTAAGAACGGGAAAACAGCATTGCGCGGAGGCGTGGGGTTATTTGACGTCCATCCCTTGCCATATCAATTCATATTGCTAGCTACGCAGGCCGTTCCCTTTTTCCGCTATACCGTTGTGAAAGATCCGCTAGGGCTATGTAGCTGTGCTCATCCTTTTTACAATTTCCCCGGCGTGGCCAACCTCCAGTTTCCGGCGAACCGTTTGCGGACCACCTATGCCGACCCCCATCCAAAACGTAATTATGTAACGCAGTGGAACCTCAATATTCAGCAACAAATCACGCCGACTCTAGCAGCAATGGTGGCCTACGTTGGATCAAATGGGGTGCATCAGCCGTTCCGCGTTGACGATGCCAATCTAACTATTCCAACAAAAACCGCAGCGGGATATCTATGGCCTTTCGATCCGGCAAGTGGGGCGGCGCTTGATCCAATTAATCGGAACTTCGGTTCTATTCGAGGAATGTTTTACAACGGTCACTCAAACTACCACGCTCTTGAAACACAATTAGCCAAACGTATGAGTCATGGCTTTCAAATGCAGGGTACATTTACGTGGAGCAAGAGCATTGACACTAGTTCGGCCTCGGTTGCGGGGGATACGTTTGGCAATTCCATTTCAAGTCTCGATTGGTTCGATCTGAAGCTGAGCCGTGGTCCCTCCGACTTCAACGTGGGTCGAACATTTGTGCTGAACGGAACATGGGAGATCCCGACTCCGAAGTTCGAAGGCCCGGCCAAGTATGCTCTTGGTGGGTGGGAACTCGGCATCATCTTCACGGCTAGTGATGGCGTTCCTTTTACTCCGACCTGGGGAACCGGCTCAGACCCGGCGAATACCAACAGCGGCGACGACTGGGCTTACGTCAACAGGCTCGGCGGTCCGGGCTGCCAGACTTTGACCAATCCAGGCAACGTTAACAATTACATCAAGACGCAATGCTTCCAAGTTCCGACGGCACCCGATTTGGCATTTTGGAATGCCAACTGTAACCCCATGCCCAATAGCTTGGTTGACGCCCAAAGCAATCAAATCGTGATCGCGGATCCGTTGAATCCCGCTCAGGACGGCCTGGCATGGCTGCCGGCTCTGCCCTGCTTTAATTTGAGAGGGAATGCTGGACGCAATATTTTGCCGGGCCCCGGCTTAACGTCACTGGATTTCTCTCTTTTCAAAAACAATTATCTCCCGAGGGTTTCGGACAAATTCAATATCCAGTTCCGTGCCGAAATTTTCAATGTTCTCAACCACCCTAATTTTGCCCCACCCGTTACGCCAACTAATACTGACATTTTTGATGGCACGGGGCAGATATCCGGAGGTATCAGTTCTCCAATCGTCGGGCAACTTACGCGCACCACAACCACCTCACGCGAAATCCAATTCGCCCTTAAGGTAATTTTTTAAGTCAATCCCCAGTGATTGTGCATAAGGATCGACGACGTGAAGTAAGCGCCGAGCGGGTCGCGCCTGGAGTGAGCCGGCGGGACTGGCTACGGTACGCGACAGTTTTTGCGGCGGCGGCATCGATTCCGCGAATGACTTGGGGCTTGACGCAAGATTCCGCGCCAGCTGCTGGAACGGAATCCAGTTCGGCCATTAGTCCGGTGATGGAGAAACTCAGCGCGTATATGGCTGAGGCTCGCAACCGTGAGTTGCCGGAAGCGGTGGCGCGGGAAACGGCTCACCATATTCTCGATACGTTTGCTGCAATGATTTCCGGCTCGGAACTGAAACCGGGAAAGTTGGCGTTAGAGTTTGCTCGCAGCTACGGCGGCGAAAAAATTGCTACCGTGGTCGCGTCCGATATTGTCTGCGGACCCATCGAGGCCGCGCTTGCGAATGGGCAACTGGCGCACTCCGATGAGACTGATGATGACTTCACGACAGGCGGGGCGCATCCGGGGTGCGCGCTCGTGCCCGCAGCGCTTGCATGTGGCGAGCAATTCGGCATCAGCGGCGCGCATTTCATGAGAGCGTTGGCGCTTGGCTACGACGTCGCCTACCGGGCGATGAAGACAGTCGGCGTCGCGATGAAAGAGACTCATCCGCTGGTGGGCACGATGGGCGCGACCGCTGCGGGAGGATGCGCCGCCAGTCTTAATGCACAGCAAATGCGTTGGCTGTTCGATTATGCGGCGCAGCAGGCGGGAGCCGGAATCGGATCATGGCGTCGCGATACGGAGCACATCGAAAAAGCGTTTGTTTTTGGCGGCATGGGCGCGCGTAATGGAACGAACTCCGCTCTAGTCGTGCACGCGGGATGGACGGGGGCAAACGATGTGCTCTCTGGTCCGAACAACTTCATCGAGTCGTACAACGCCAAGGCCGATGCGGCCGGAATGATTGACGGCCTGGGCGAGACGTACGGAGTGGTGAAGACGACGATAAAGAAGTGGACGACTGGCGGCCCGATTCAGGCGCCGCTCGATGCACTTGAAAATATTCGCAAGAAGCATCCGTTCGACGCGGCCCAGGTGAAGCAGGTCACGGTTCGAGCGGCTAGCAGCGCAGCCTACACCGTCAACAACCGCGATATGCCGGACATCTGTCTGCAGCATCTTGTTGCCGTCATGCTGCTCGATAAGACGGTGTCGTTCCGCGCGGCGCACGATAAGCCGCGGATGCAAGATGCCGCGGTGCAGCGTGAGCGCGCCAAGGTGCAACTCGTTCCTGATGCGGAACTGGAAAAGCTGATTCCGGTGCGTGTGGCGATTGTCGAGGTTACGTTGAATGACGGCAGCGTGCTTTCGGACCGCGTGGAACATGTGCGCGGAACGCCGGAGAATCCGATGACTCGCGAAGAGGTTGTTGCGAAGGCGCGCGAGCTGATAAACCCAGTGCTTGGAGAAGCGGCGTGCTCCACTCTAATTGAGCGAGTGCTGGCTCTTGATAAGGTAAAGAATATCCGGGAGCTCCGCCCCTTATTGCAAAGTAAGGCGGCAAAATGATGGGCGCATGCGGAGCGCAGAAATTTCTGAAAGTAACTGCTGCACTCGGAGTGATGGTGCTGGTGCCCATGTTGAGCGTTCGTCAGCAATCCGTTCAGGCAGCGAACGCAGTTCCTGATGCCGAACTCAGTTACGATTTTTTCAAGAGTAAAGTTCAGCCGATTTTTCTCCAGGAACGTCCCGGACACGCGCGCTGCTACGGTTGTCACATTCTCTCTAACCGAATCCTGCGGCTGGAGCCGCTTTCGCCAGGAAGCGCTGACTGGAACGACGAGCAATCGCACAAGAATTTTCAGACCGTTCAGGAACTTGTAAATCGCGAAGATCCAGCGTCCAGCAAGCTCTTGCTTCATCCTCTCGCGCCTGAAGCAGGCGGCGATCCGTTTCATTCCGGAGGCAGACAGTTCGCGTCGCAGAACGATCCTGACTGGCGAGTGATGGCGGAGTGGGTGCACGCCATCAGTAGCGAGAGCGTATCCGGATCGCATGCGGCGCCATTCACTCGAATTTACGTGACGAACAGCGCCAGCGACACGATCGACGCGATCGATCCCGCGACCAACAAGGTTGTACAGGTCATTCACGGAATCGAATTGCCGCATGGCATCGTCTTTTCTCCTGATGGTGCGCGTATCTATGTAAGCAACGAATCGGAGGGCGTGGTCGACGTTATCGATCGAAAGAACGGAGAGGTCGTAAACAAAGTTCCGCTTAGCGGACACCCAAACAACCTCGCGATTACGAAAGACGGAGTGCGCGTGGTGGTTGGCATTCGAGAGGGATCAGGCGCGCTCGACGTAATCGATACCGCGTCTTTGAAAAACGTGAAGAGCATTCCGGTCGATGGTCCGGTCCACAACGTCTTTATTACGCCGGACGGCAAATACGCGGTGAGCGGCTCGCTCGAAAGCAGCATCATGAGCGTGGTTGATTTGCAGAGCCAGCTAATGGTGTGGACGGTGAAATTTGATCATCCAGTACGGCCGACCACCTTCGACACGAATGGGGATGGCTCAACGAGAAGAATCTTCGTTCAGCTATCGGGAGTGCACGGATTCGCGATTGTTGATTTTGCAAAACGAGCTGAAGTTGCACGCGTCATGTTACCGGATCAACCTAGCGGATTCGGCCGCGCGGAAGGGCGAGCGGGAACTCCATCCCACGGAATTGCGG
>JAYVCW010000597.1:0-2098 GCA_043749775.1 Acidobacteriaceae bacterium
CGCAGGCGGCCAGACTACGATCTTCGTATACGGCGCGGACGGCCAGCTTCTGGCGGAATATGGCAACACCTCGTCGGCCAGGACGCGCTACCTCACGGTCGACGCGCTGGGCTCGACCCGCCTGGTGACCGACGCCGCCGGCACAGTCGCCTCGCGGCACGACTACGCACCGTTTGGCGAGGAGTTGCCCACTGTATCTAATTCGTCCGTGCGGACGGCGGCGAACAACTTCATCGGCCAGGAACCCGGCGTCCGCCAGGCGTTCACCGGCAAGGAACGGGATGCCGAGACGGCGCTGGATTATTTCGGTGCCAGGTACTTCTCCGGGGCGCAGGGACGGTTCACCAGTCCCGACCAACCCTTCATCGATCAGGACGCATCGAACCCGCAGAGTTGGAATCTTTATAACTATGGCCGCAACAACCCGTTGCGGTATAGAGATCCTACTGGGAGGAAGTGCGTCCAGACCAGCAATGGTCAAGCGGATGATGGCACGGGTGGAGGATGCGAAGCTGCTGGTGTCGACTCCCAGGGAAATATCAGTTCGTATACCGTAAGCGCCATTGACGTTTCGCAACGCGGCACCGATCTCTTCGTTAACGGCCGTTTAGTGGGTGAGGGTGGCATCGAACACGATTACGCAGCTGATATCGGGTTTCTTGGGCTACTGCGCGGTACATTCGGTCGTCTACTTGGGGGAGCCGCCGCTGAGACCGCCGGGCCTGCACTGTTCGACCTAGCGCCAATCGCAAGGGGCAATGCAATCGAGCAGGCATTGGGCGCTAATTTGCCCAGAACGTTCCCAACATTCGATAAGTTCATCAACGGAGTGGCCACCAGCATCAAGTCGATTGATCTGCGCGCTGTCTCGTATCAGAATCCCGGCAATGTCGAACGTCTGCTCACGAATTATGTGGACAAAGTCGCCGACTTCACGAGCGGCGCTGTTGGCCGTACAGCGATTGAGGGATCGCAGATCAGCGGCCGAGTGCTTGAGGTGGCGGTCCCACAAGGGGGCGTTTCGGCTGCCCAGCAAGCGGTGCTCAGCCGCGTAACAGCCGCAGCTGCCCAGCGCGGCGTGCAGGTGGTCGTAATCCCAATAAGATGACAGCCCCCATCAAAGACGGATTCTGGATGTTAACTATCCGCAAGGGCCAAGCGTTCATACCGACTATGGCCCAAACTGAGGCCGGTTTCTACATGGGAATCGACCCGGTTGAGGTTGTGGATGCATCCGACCGAAAGGCCGTTGAAGACGCAATGCTGAGAGCGATTGCACGGGGCAATCCAACCGTTCCTACGCCGACACGCGACAACTTCCCGGAAGACGTTCTGCTGAAATACGCGAGGGTGAAATCGCTCTCGACCTTCGAGAGGGTGGCTCAGACTTGGAAATTTTCAAAGCGGCAGGGGGCGTACCTGATCGCTCCGTATCGACCGCTAAAATCTGGCGGGGCGGAGGAAGATCCGGACAGGACAGAAGCTATTCCGGCCGAGACGGCATTGGTCGAGGTCGTTCATCGGCTTGTTGAGCGAGCCCTCGGCGCGCTCAAGTCGTAGTCAGCTTTCCACGCAACGCCTGAGGATGGACGAGTGACGCGAAATTAAAATCTCAATCTCCCCTATTTGCAACACATTCGTGGATTCCTTGGTTCCTTCACTCCTGCCGGCATGATATCAACAGTATGAGGAGGCCGCCTGAATGGACCGCAAATCACACCACACGCCGCTTGGGTTACCCACCGAACCCAAGCCTAACCCAAGGATCAATAACCCATTTACAGTCAGTGTAGTAAACTGTGCAAAAACTGTGGAAAACTCGATTTTTGCACAAAAAAACATTTTCCTCGAACGCCTCCGCATGTCATTGAAAATAAAGAACTGCATCCCAAGGACCCCCAAGGAAACCCAAGAAATCGCATCCAGTTTTCGCCCGCACCGCTGTCAATCGGAAGCTTCCACTGCGCCAGGCCTCCGCGCCAGCGGAATCATCCAAAACAACGCCAAAAATGCTACCATGAAAGGCTTTGCCGATTGAAACCTCGCCGCCGGAAGAATCGCCGGATCTCATGAAACCCGCTGAAACAAAGGGCCGGTT
>JAYVCW010000598.1:0-2609 GCA_043749775.1 Acidobacteriaceae bacterium
ACATGACCTTCGCATCAGGACGCCGCGTCAGCTTCTGCGCATCGGGAGGCAATTCCAGAAATGTCGCGTCCTTTTGACGATCGGCGTCGGTGCGGATCTCAACCTTCATCGTCCGATGGGGCAACAGCATCATGAGCTTTTCGCTGTTCCACAAAAGAATGATGACCAGGAAATGCAGAATCACCGACAGCCACAGCGCCTCACGCCTGCGCGCCTGCGACAGGTCGTCCTGCAGTTGAATCAAGAGACGCGGTACCTGATTAGGATCGAAGCTGCGATACGCCGTCTCCCAATGTTGCGCCTCAAACAGGTCGCGCTGCTCTGCCTGATCGGCAGATGGAGTAAGCGGGTCGCGCGACGGAATTTGGGTGACTGGCATCTACCGGAGATAACTGCTTAGAGCTATCGACAACTCCGCGAGTTGCGTAAACCCGCCTGCGGACGAGTAAAGTTACGTAAATTCGCGCGCAGCAATGGTTGCAACTATTGTCGCATTTTTTATGACTGGAGAGTGAGTACCGGAGTAACGAAAATTGTGATTGCGGTGGCGACGGTGTGGTGTGAAAACGAATGATTCATGTGGTAAGGCGCGACCTCGCCGGTTCGCTGCGGGCAGTCATCCAGTCGGGACATCGTGAGCGAGGCGATGAACCCAGGCAACTTGTCGAGGCCATCCACTCAAATTTCAGTTCACTCCAATTTCGCTCGCGTGCCGACGAATCTCCTGGAGAATAGACAAGGCCAGTTCGAGCGCCAGGCGCCCATCTCTCAGCGGCACAACCGGACACGACCGATCGCGTACCGAAGTGAGGAAAGAAGTAATCTCAGTCAGCAAAGGCTCTTCCGCGGTAATGGCCGGCTTTGACATTTGAATTTGCGGATTCACGCTAGGCTCGCTCTGCAGTTGGCCACCGGCCGCGCCAACCGAGAATACGAGAACATCCTGGCGCTCGAAATCGAGCGAGATGTATTGTGCCGGTTGAAAAAAACGCAGCTTGCGTACCCGTTCCGTCGAAACCCTGCTGGCCGTAAAATTCGCCACGCATCCCGACTCAAATTCCACACGAACGTTTGCGATGTCGACTTTACCGGACAGGACAGGCAACCCCACCGCCCGGATCTCCTTTACTTTCGATTTCGCAAAAGTCAGAACAATATCCAGATCATGAATCATGAGGTCGAGCACCACATCCACATCCAGCGATCGCGGAGAAAAAACACTGAGGCGATGCACCTCAAAAAACATAGGACGAGTAATCAGTGGCAAAGTCGCCCTTACTGCCGGATTGAATCGTTCCAAATGCCCAACCTGGGCCACGCACTGGTGCTTGGCCGCAAGCGAGACAAGTTCGTCGGCTTCTTTCAGAGTAGCCGCGATCGGCTTTTCAATGAGCACGTCGACCCCAGCTTCCATGAGGCTTCGCGCAACCGGGAGGTGTAACGCGGTCGGGACCGCAACCGATGCTGCCTGAACCTCACTGTAGGTGTCGATCATCTGCGCGACCGACCCAAACGCCCGGCAATCGAATTCCTTAGCGACCGCATCCACCCGCGCCGTATCAGAATCAACCACCCCAATCAGCCTGACCAAGCCGGCGTTTTGCAACTGCTTGTAAACCCGCGCATGGTTGCGTCCAAAAGCGCCAACGCCGATTACCGCAACATTGATTGGAGATTTGCCGCTCGATTTGTCGCTCAAAGAAGTGTTGCTCGAAGAAGTGCCGCTCGAAGATATGTCGCTCAGACGAATGCTCCGTGCCCAACAGGGAGGGCGCCCTATTGTCTCAGTTCGAAAGCTGATTATGAAGGTGCGGAAGAATATGCCCCTTCTACTAGTATTGAAAAAGAAACCTGACGCTGTCCGTAAGGCGAGACCCCCGAAGCACCCTTCGGCCGCAGGGAGTCGATTTGTTACTCCGCGCTCAGGCAGATCCCCAACTCGTCCGCTCTTTGCGTAGTCTTCGCCCCGTCCAGCAACAGGCAGCGCCCAGCATCGATCGCCAAACAAGTCGCTCCCGCGCGCGCCATCGTCTCAATCGTCGCCACCCCAATCACCGGGACATCAAATCGCATATCCTGCTTGGGCTTCGCGATCTTAACGACCGTCAAAGAGCGACTTAGAGTCGAGGCTGATGCGTCTCCGCTTGCCGCGGGATCTAGCGAACGCATGATCTGCCCGGCGCGCTCGATCGTAGCGTCCGTACCTTCCATCGCCTCAACTGCGACTGCGGCAGCCTCAGCGATAACCACCGTCTGCCCGATGTCGTAATCCGCCAATCGCCGCGCAACCTCGCGCCCGTAAGCAATGTTCTTGCGCTCCTGTTCCGTCGGAGCGCGCTTGCTCAACACGCCCGCTTTCGCCAGCAGTGGTTCAAGCAACGAAGTGGAGTTTTCAAGAATAATTCCTTCCTCAGCCAGAACTTTCGCGATTGCGCCCAATAGCGAATCGGTGTTGCGAGTGCCGAGAGACAATAGCAACTTGGCCAGGCGCCAGTCAGGCTTGATGGCGGAAAAAATCTGTTTATGTTTAACCTGACCCGCCATCACCGCGCGGGTGATGCCTTCGCTCTTGAAGGTGTCGATCAATTTTGACAGCTCCCCAAGCGAGA
>JAYVCW010000599.1:0-5381 GCA_043749775.1 Acidobacteriaceae bacterium
ATCTCCGGATGGAAAGTTCATTGCAACTGCTCGAACCCTGGCCCCGGGCGGATGGGGAACGGGATCTCCTCCCGAAACAACTGTGGACCTGAACTGGACCACGGGCTCACAGGGTCCCCAGGAGATCTTAGCCTTCGTTCCTGGGTCAGATGAACCCGAAGATATGATTGTGGGGATGAGGTGGTTGACGCCATCGCATCTGGAATTGACGTACAAGGGTCATCCTACTTTCGACTTTCAGGCCGTCAAATGCCGCGGCGTCGACATCACGGCACGAAACCTCTCTAGTGTGCCTTCGAGTTCGTCTCCATAGAGCAGGAAGGAATGATATGTGTACGATGCTCTGTGTCTTTTGTTGCCGCAAACGGGCCTGTAGTTCAGCCAAAGTGCTCCGCCTCGCAGCGTATCGCAGGAGGACTCAAAGCGCTAAACGGAATTGCAGATGCAGCAACCTCCTTTAGCCTTTCTGGGATTCACTTTTTCGGCGCAGTTACAGTCGTTGCCGCCGGGTGTCTCAATCCAACGCCCTTTGAGCCTGCGACCTGCGTAGGCTCCGGTTTCGCTGCGGTTAGCCTGACGGGGGGGCCGTGTTGGCCGGTTTAGGGGCTTACCAAGTGAAAAACGAAGTGATCCCGAGGATTACACAGACTATTACCTGCAAGGACTAGGGGCGAAGAATGCGACTGTCTATCTCAAGATCGCGGGAGAGCATTTGGGTGTGGCTATTCTGGGGCCTCGGCATATACCTTGCACTCGAAGCCGGGCCGTTTCTCATAGCCAAGCATGTTCTCAGGAAAACGACGGGCGAGTTGGCAGGCCCTTATCTGGCTTTCGCGGTGCCTTGGGCCATCCTGGCGCCGATCATCTGGTGGCTGAGGAAATGGGAAGAAAAGGGCGTAACGCCCAAACGACTGGCGCGCGGGTGGGGCGCGAGCATGGTGCTTTTTGTCGTCGCAGTGGGGGTTGCGGTCTTCTACTCGGGCGTTAAGTTTGGTTTCATAAGTCCGATTGACGCGGAAGTTAGCTTCGTATCGACGGCATTATTCGGTGGTCTCATTGTCTACTTCCGCATGTACCACCTGGTGCTGACAAACCTTTCCGCCAAAGCGGCAGGGAAGCTAGAAGGTGCTGGTTCCAAATGAATCTGCCGCAAGCTACACCTCTGGTCCAGCCGCTAAAGACGGGCTATGGATAAGGGGCCGATGAAGCCACCCTTCGTTATCGCTCTGTTCGCGCGAACAACTCCTCTAGAAGCTGAAGTTCGTCGAGAACTGAAAGCTGCGGGAGCCGAACTTGGGGACAATAGCTCCAGGCACGCCAAAGGTTGGGTTAGGGAGCACGCTCCAAAGTTGGTCGGTAGAGTTGTTCGGATTCGCCACCGGTCCATTCGGATCTACCGTGTACTGCACATTGTCGACAACGTTCTGCTGGAAGTTGGGATGGTTCAAGATGTTAAAGGCTTCAGCCCTGAAGCGCAGCCCGTAGCGCTCGCCGAAATGGAATTCGCGGGAAACGCTTAGATCGACGTCCTTGAATGTCGGCCCGCGGAACGAGTTGAACTTCTCTCCAGGCACGATCGAGAAATTAATTTCCGGGTTATCGAATACCGCGGTAAAAGGGCGTCCGCTGGCCAGGTTCAGGATACTGCTGAACTCGAAATTCTTGAGCGCGCGGAATTGCGGCCTCCATACTCCGGCCGCCACGAAGCGGTGGGTCTGATCCAGTTGCGAGGGCCCGCGCTGTGAGGCCTGATCGAACTGGTTGAAGTATCCCGAGCCCTGGTCCACCGTGTGTGACAACGTGTAAGCGATCGAGGTAAGAAACTGCCGCGAGGTGTGGCGCAAGGAAACCAGAAGGGCGTTGTAAACGGAATGGCCCGAGTTATCGATGGCGTTAATCGGTCCAAAGTTGGGGTCAATGAATCCGTCGATCGCGCCATAATCGGGCGTGGTGTAGGTTTTGCCGTTGGGCAATGTGACGGTAGCGGTACTAAACCCTCCGAAGGCAACTTGCTGATCGGGCGGGACCAGGTTCAGATCGAAACCAAAATTGCCGTTGGCCTGGCGCGTGACGCCATTGGAATTCCCCAGCAGGCGAAGGCCGTGGCTATATACGTATCCGACGCTAAGCGCGGTATGGGCGCCGAATTGATGCTCCACCGCTAGATTGCCCTGCTCAATGTAGGGGCTTTTAAACTTAGGGGAGAAGACGACGATCGAGGGGGTACCTCCGGCTCCGGAGGGGAACGAAGTGAGGCTGTCGGGATAGGTGAGAGTCGGGGTGCAGTGACAAAATGCGGGCCCTACTACCACTAGGAATGGTCTGGTGATTCCGTTCGAGGCGAAGGCTTGGGATACATCTAATAAATCTTCCTGAATATAGAACAATCCAAAGGAGCCGCGAACCACAGTCGCACCCTTGCTATCGAGGGCATACGCGAAGCCGAAACGGGGTGCAATGTTGTTCTTGCTGTACGGAATATGACAGGTCAGGGGGAATGCCGGATTGCAGACCTTGGGCTGCGGCAGTACTTGCAAGTCATACCGCGCCCCATAGTTCAGAGTAAGGCGGGGCGTAGCGCGAAACTGATCTTGCGCGAAGAATGAATAGGTGGGCGAGGTCTGGGCAATGGTCGATTGTCCGAACGATTGCAGGTACAGTTCGTATTGGCCGCTGGGCACATCGGTGAGGCTGCCAAAACGATACTCGCCTTTCGGGCCGTAGGTGAAGGAGTCGGAATTGCGGCTGACGTTGATGTCGACGCCCGTCTTCAAAGTGTGCTTCCCGACAATTTTAGTGAAGGTGTCAGTGAATTCGTAACGCCGGTCCCTGTTTGCGAGTTGAAAACGATTCCCGCCAAAAACAAAGCCCGTGTCAGGATTCCGGATCGTCACCGCCGGTGAGGTAGGTGGGGCGTCCGGTAGGTCGAAGTGATAGTCGCTACCATAGTGAAAGCGAAATTCGTTGACCGCGGTAGCGCTGAAAGCAGTCTGGAGCGAGACCTGAAGGAAGTGGCTGGTCGCGCCGTCGGTCAGGGAGAGTCCGTCGCCGGTCGACGTCGGCGTGTTGAAGTAACCGTGCGGACTGCGGAAGCGCTGGTAGTTGTATGTGACACTGAAAGTGTTCTTGTCGTTAAGGACGCCGTTCACCTTGCCGAACGCTGTGTTCTGATTGAAACTGCGCGGGAAAGAACCTGCCGCCGCCGCTACTTGGGCTGCCAGGGCCGGATTGTTGGCTAAGAAATCGGGCGGAAGATTACCTACGGCGGGGCCGTCATTGACAGTTAAAGGCTCGTTGCGGATCTGGGTCTCATAATTTCCGAGATAGAAAAGACGATCGTGGACGAGCGGTCCGCCAATGGTACCTCCGATCTGTTGTCTGCGATCATGAGGCTTAGCAATTCCCTGTTGCTCGTTGATCTTGTCGTTGGCGCTGAAGGCGGAGTCGACGACGTAGTAGTAGGCATCGCCGTGAACCTGATTTGTCCCGCTTTTCGTGACAGTATTCACGAGGCCGCCGCCGGACTGGCCAAACTCAGCTTCAAAGCCGGTGCTGGTGACCTGGAACTCGCGGATTACATCTTCGCTGAATTGAAAGGGTATGCTGGTCCGTCCGATCTGCTGGGAGAAGAAGGCATTGTTGTTGTTGCCGCCGTCGACGGTGTAATTGTTGTAGTTTCCCGCGACCCCGTTGAAGCTGATCATCCCGAAATCGCCATCTGTAGTGGCGCCTGGAGTCAACAGAGCAAAATCGGTGAAGTTCCGTCCGTTGAGCGGAAGCGATTCGATGCTTTGCTGGTTGACGACGGTTCCGAGAGAGGATTGTGCAGTGTCGACCAGGGGACTCTGGGCGGTGACCGTGACTGTAGTGTCCATTTTGCCGACAGAAAGCCGCGGATGGAGAATCGCGCGCGTCCCCACCGTAACCGCAGTGTCTTTGAGCACAAGCTTTCCAAATCCACTCTTCTCGATGGAGATCTCATAGCTCCCGGGATCGAGATAGAGGACTACGAAATCGCCTTCCGCGCTAGATAGGACGGTGGTGCTCACTCCGGTATCTTGATTTCGAATCGTGACCTCAGCGTCTGGAACCGCGGCGCCTGACGGGTCGGTGATGGTTCCCTCTAATCGACCGGTCGTGGCAGCGGATTGCGAATGAACCAGGGTCGAAGATAGCAATAACATTGCGACAACAAAGAAAGTGGCAACAGGAACGCAAGAGAATGCGAACGCCTGGGGGCTCGATCGTTTCATTTATAAGGGTCTCCGTGCGCGCAATTATAGAGCAAAGCCTCGATTCCGCATCTTTAACGGAGCGGGCACCGCGCGATATCAATTAGTGCTGATCGCATACCCGAACCTATCTGAAAGTGGTCGTCTTTATCTTGCGTGTGATTGCGATATTTCACCAGTCACCTCACTGTGATGTTTTGTCGAATTTAGACAGGATCGGCCCGAGCACAAACGCGACGAAGAAGCCGACAGCGTAGATCGTCGCCGAAACCCACAGTAGAACCCGGCTTAGCTTGCTTGCCTGTGAGCACGCGTCCGGATTATCGGGGCTGCATTCCTCCGGTCGTAGCCGAGGTGCAATCCAGTAGGTGTTCACGAAACTCAACGCAATCAGCACGCCCGACAGCGAGAACGTCCACACCTTGTGCCGTGAGAGGGTCACCAACCAGGGCAAAGACGCGAGCATCGACGCGACCGATGCTCCCAGCCCAAACAGGACAAGCAGCGCCGGAAGCGCGCAGCAAAGCAACGTGCCTACCGAGGTGAACAAAGAGAAATAGCTGAGCACGCCCGAGCGCGCACTCATTGGTTTTACCCGAGCGTTCATTTGGGCTCTTCTTCCTTGATCGACCGATAGCGGATGGACCGGGGCACGTTGCGCCCCGCTTCGGGAATTGTGCCCTCCACCACCACCGATTTCCCCTCGAGTGCATTCGCACTCGGTGCCGCCGCCGAATCCGGAATAAGTTCCAGCGTGTCGTTCCAGCCAGAGACTTGCGAGCCGGAGACGTGCGAGCCAGAGACTTGCAGCACCGTCTTGCCGTTTGCGACGGCTGCTTTCCCCGCCACCGTCGCAGTGGATTGCTTCATGGTGAACCCGTTCTTCGCGATCGCATCGTACAGCTGTTTCAGCGTTGCGCTGTTGCCGGGCTTCATTTTTACGGACGCTAGCCCTTTCTCAAGATTCACGTCCACCGATTCCACTCCAGAAACCGACTTCAATGACACGCGCACGGCGTGTGCACACACCTCTCAATCCATGCCAAAAATCGTAATGTCGATCGACCTGATTTCCGCGGACGCGGAGGCCGCGAGGAGCAGCAGCAACAACAGCAGCGAGAGAGTCCTTTTCATTTTCAACCTCCTAGT
>JAYVCW010000600.1:0-2054 GCA_043749775.1 Acidobacteriaceae bacterium
AGCAGGCGACGGCGCTACGTGACCAGTTCAAGGCCATTTTGGAGCAGGCCCTGCTGCGATGAAACCGGCGCAACTTCTCGCACACTTCGACCGCGTCAGCGAGGCGCCGGACTCCATCCCGTGTTTGCGTCAGTTCATTCTTGAGTTGGCGGTGCGGGGAAAACTCGTAGATCACGACCCGAAGGACGAACCTGCCTCAGCACTGCTCAAGCGCATTCTGGCGGAAAGGGAGAGACGGATTCGGGACGAGCAGATGACGACGCAGGAGCCACTTGCGCAGGTTCGACCTGACGAGGCTCGGTTTGACATCCCAGCAAGCTGGAGTTGGGTGAGGCTCGGCACGATCACTCAGGTTCTCATGGGACAAAGTCCGCCGGGTGAAACGTATAACAAGACAGGCGAGGGCATCCCGCTCATCAATGGCCCCGTCGAATTTACCGAAGGACCGTTCGGCAAAACGGTTGTAAATCAATACACCACCGCTCCCACGAATCTGTGCGAGGAAGGTGATCTCCTTCTTTGCGTCAGAGGCTCCACCACAGGCCGAACGAATATCGCTGGATTCAGAGCGTGCATTGGTCGCGGCGTTGCTGCGATCCGCCCGTTCTTTGCCGACCAGTATGTCCGTCTCTTCATCTGGCGGTTGCGTGCATCCATCATTGCTATGGGAAGAGGCATCGCCTTCCCAAGCGTAAGCCGACAACAAATTGAAGAATTGCCCGTTCCCCTCCCTCCCTTCACCGAACAACACCGCATCGTCGCCAAGGTGGACGAACTGATGGCGCTGTGTGATCGGTTAGAGGCGGCGCAGGCAGAGCGGGAGAATCGACGGAATCGGCTGGCGGCGGCCTCCCTGCATCGCCTGAATAACGGCGCGGATGCTGGGTCCTTCCGCACGCATGTCCGCTTCCACCTCCGCCACCTCCCGCGCCTCACCACCCGCATCGAGCACATTAAGCAGCTCCGTCAGACCATTCTCAATCTCGCCGTTCGCGGCAAGCTCGTCCCGCAGGATCTGAACGACGAGCCAGCGTCAAAGCTCATTGCGCGTATCCAATCTGAAAAGGGGCGGCGGACAAAGACACGGAGGATGATGCGGGAGCCACAGCTACCTCCAATTGACGAAGACAATGCTCCATTTGAATTACCATCCGGATGGGTTTGGGCGCGCTTCCCGGAGTTAGGGATCTTCGGAAGAGGGAAATCGAAACACCGTCCAAGAAATGATCCATCCCTATTCGAAGGCGGGACGCATCTCCTTGTGCAAACCGGTGATGTAGCCCGTTCCAATGGCTTCATTAAGACGTTCACGGGAAAATATAACGAGGTCGGTCTTGCTCAGAGCGAAAAATGGCCGAAGGGCACTTTGTGCGTCACGATCGCCGCGAATATTGCTGATAGTGGAATCCTTAGTTTTGATGCCTGCTTCCCCGACAGCGTCGTTGGCTTTATCCCATCTTTACCATTTGAGAACGCCAGTTACTTTGAGTACTTCGTCCGAACAGCGAAGGGTGGGTTGCTTCAGTTCGCTCCTGCAACAGCACAGAAAAACATAAATCTGGGCATCCTGAATGAAGTGCTTATCCCCATACCGCCTCTCGCGGAACAAGATCGCATTGTCGCTAAGGTGGACGAACTGATGGGTATCTGCGACCGGCTCGAATCTCAGATCAGGACCACCCAAACTGAAAGCCACGGCCTGTTGGAAGCCACACTACACCGAGCACTTAGCGACCAACTTGAGAGCGATAGCGATGCGCATTTCTAGGATTCAGATTGAGAACTTTCGCAACTTCGCTAGCATTGATATCACTCTTGGCGAGCATGCCGTCTTCGTGGGTGAGAACAAAATCGGCAAGTCTAACTTGCTGTACGCCCTGCGTTTAGTGCTCGATCCCTCGTTGCCTGATGCGGCGCGCCAGTTACGCGACGAGGACTTCTGGGACGGATTGGAGCGACCGCTTGGTAAAGATGATCGCATCACCATCTCGATCGACCTGAGTGACTTTGAAGATGATGAAAATCAACTCGCGCTTCTTGCAGAACACTTAATC
>JAYVCW010000601.1:0-2466 GCA_043749775.1 Acidobacteriaceae bacterium
TGCGCACCGATCCACCATATCGTGGGGGGTGAGGGTTTCGGACTCGGCGGGGGCGAGGTGTCCACTGGAACGTTCCCTCTAACCACCGTTAAGGCTACACTTTATCTTGATGACAATTGTTGCCAGCGATACGGCGATTGCGCCTGCAGTTTCTGGATGGAGTGCGCTCCCGCCCGAGTACGCTATTCCCGACATACCGCCATCGCTCGCGGAAGCTCAGGAGTACTGCCGCCGACTCGCACGTTCGCATTACGAAAATTTTTCTGTTGCATCCTGGTTTCTTCCGGCGCGCTTGCGGCAGCACTTCTTTAATGTTTATTCCTACTGTCGCATCTCCGACGATCTCGGCGACGAAGTCGGCGACGCAGCTACCTCTCTGAAACTCCTGGACGAATGGGAGGCGGAGCTAAACGCCTGTTATGACGGCCATCCGCGACATCCTGTGTTTATTGCGCTGGCCGAAACGGTTCGTCTATTTGGGATTCCTAAGCATGAATTTGCTGATCTGCTCATCGCCTTTCGCCAGGATCAGGTCATCACACGCTTCGAGAATTTCAAAGACTTGCTGGCCTATTGCCGCCATTCGGCGAATCCGGTTGGGCATCTTGTCCTTTATCTCTGCGGCTACAGCGATGCCGAGCGGCAATTGCTTTCCGATTACACCTGCACCGCTTTGCAGTTAGCTAATTTTTGGCAGGACGTGAGCCCCGACTATGCCATGGGTCGAATCTATCTTCCGCTCGAAGACTTGCGGCGTTTTGGCGTGAGCGAAGAGACTATCGGTCACGCCGATAATACAGCGGCATTTCGAGAGATGATGAAGTTTGAAATCAATCGGGCGCGCGAATGGTTTGCGCAAGGACTGCCCCTGATCGCGCAGGTCGAAGGAGAATTGTCGACTGACATCGAACTCTTCAGCCGCGGCGGGCAGGAAATACTGAACGCCATTGAGCGGCAGAATTATTGCGTGCTCGGGAACCGCCCTTCCATTTCGAAAAGAAAAAAATTAGCGCTGGTTGGAAGAGCTACGGTCGGCAAATTTCTAGGCAGCCGAATGCTGCGACGAAAAAAGGCAAAGGTATGAGCGCCGCCGTGGGAAACGCGCCGTCGCAGTTCTCGCCAACCGCTTCACAGCTCGACATGGCGTACTCGGTGTGCCGCGGCATCGCTCGTGCCGCTGCCAAGAATTTCTACTACGGATTCATGGTGCTGCCCAAGCCGAAGCGTAACGGTCTGAGCGCGGTCTACGCCTTCATGCGGCGCTGTGACGACATTGCCGACGATTCGGCGATGAGTGTCAATGACCGGCAGATCAAACTGGCGGAATGGCTTGACCGTGCCCATCATGCTCTTGCTGCACATCCCACGGACGATCCAGTGCTGCTCGCGCTGGCGCATACCCAGCGCACGTATCAGATTCCGATAGGACTGCTCGACCACCTTGCGTTCGGCACTGCAGCCGATCTCGATGAATCGCTACCGCGGCCAAGTGCGGGGACTCCTCTGGCGCTTCGTTACGGGACTTTTGAAGAGCTTCAGCAATATTGTTACGGCGTTGCCTCAGTGGTTGGTCTTGTGTGCATAAAGATTTTTGGGTATCGCGATCCGGCCGCGGAGCCACTTGCGGAACGGTGCGGTCTGGCCTTTCAGCTCACCAACATCATCCGCGATGTTAAAGAAGATTTTGCCATGGGACGCGTTTATTTTCCGCACGAAGATCTGCAGCGCTGTGGACTTTCCCTCTCAGACTTGTCTCAGTCAAATATCGATCTCGCGCGGATTCGCCCCTTGCTGCAATTGGAAGCCGAGCGCGCGCGCGAGTTCTACAAATCGGGCGAGCAACTGCTTCCGATGGTGAATGAAGATAGTCAGCCCGGGCTCTGGGTGCTGATCACGATATATCGCCGATTGCTTGAAAAGATTGCGGCCAAGCAATACGATGTGTTCACCGAACGCGTGCGCTTGACGGTCCCGGAAAAACTCTCGGTGCTCGGAAAGGGAATTCTGCAGCGCCTGGTTTGATGCCCACCCCTTCTTCCACTACTTTAAAAAATTCTCCTACGCTGGCAATTGCCGGGGGTGGCCTGGCCGGCTTAGCGGCGGGTTGCGCTTTGGCTGAAGCCGGGTATCGCGTGACGCTCTTCGAGCGTCGTCCGTACCTTGGGGGGCGTGCATCCTCGTATCAGCATCCTGGCACCGGCGAGGTCGTCGACAATTGCCAACACGTGCTCCTCGGCTGCTGCACCAACCTCCTGGATTTCTACAAGCGCACGGGCGTCGAAAATAAAATTCGCTGGTATGACAAGCTGACGTTTCTTGAGCCCGGCGGACGAGCGTCCGAGATTTCGCCCTCTCCGCTTCCCGCGCCGCTGCACCCCGCTCCCGCGTTTCTGGGCGTGCACTGTCTTAACCTTAAAGACAAGTTAGGCATTAGCCGAGCCATGGCCGCGCTTGCTCCTTTTACTC
>JAYVCW010000602.1:0-7951 GCA_043749775.1 Acidobacteriaceae bacterium
CTACAGGCATGAGCGAAATTGGCGGAACGTTGCCCGCTACGCTTCCTTATTTACCAGAACTGCTGAAAGCGAAGGGCTATCACACGGCCGCTTTTCTAAACTCGGCCAGGCTCGATGCGCGTAGCGGCCTTGCCCAGGGATTTGATCGCGGCTTTGGAACATATGATAGCGGGCTTCCTGCCGTCTCTGGCAACAAGCAGTCGCCGAGAGCTGAGGCCGGCCGCGAAGATGTTGTCCGGCGCGCATTGGCATGGCTCGAGCAGAACAAGCAAGCGCAATTTTTTCTTTGGATTCACCTCGGCGATTCGCGGACCGCAGGCGCAGCTTACAACTCGTCCATTCAGTCGTCAGATGCGGCCGTTGGTAAGATCATCGCCGCTCTTCATCCTGTGTACGACAAGACGGCAGTCATCATCGTTGCCGCTGAGGGCGAAAGTCTTGGCGCACACGGCGAAGATACGCATGGCATCTTTCTTTATGACGAGACGATTCACGTTCCGCTGATTCTAAAACTTCCTCTAACGCAGGCTGAGTCGAAGCCGAGAGCAGGGCGCGTTAGCGCCAAAGCGAGGCTCGTCGATATCGCTCCCAGCATCCTTGAGATCGCGGGCGCTCCGGTTCCCTCGCAGATGCCAGGGCAATCACTGCTGCGGATTGCAAAATCCGGCACCGATCAACCTGTCTTTTCTCAAAGCGATCTGCCCCAGCGCGGCTTTGGCTGGAGTCCGCTCGAATCATGGCGTGCCAGTAAGTATCTTTATATCCGCGCCCCGCATCCCGAGCTTTATGACTTGTCGGTTGACCCCGGCGCAACTCACAACCTTGCCCAGAGTTCCAAGGCGACTCTCGATACCATGGCATCGCAGCTCGACCAGTTTGACCGGCATTTTAGCGGAGACGCCGCCAAAAAATCTTCAGAGTTGAGCTCGTCTGAAATGCAGAAGCTGGCGTCCCTCGGTTACATCGGGCTGCAAAAGACGTCCGGCACGGGAGGCGCGGTAGCGGGAATCGATCCCAAGGAAAAAGATAAGATTGCCATCGCCAACAAAGTCATCGCAGCTTCGATGCTACCGCAGCCAAAACCGGAGATGACCATTGCCGTTCTTAGCCCCATCGTCGCGGCAGATCCTAATATCTTTTTGGCGCAGTATGGATTGGGAGTGGCGCTCGAAAGAAAAAAAGATTATGCCGATGCAGTGAAGCATTTGCACAAGGCAATCGAACTGCAGCCCGATTCAGCGTGGGCGCATTATGAAATGGGCAACACATTACTGAAGACTGGCGATTTCAAGACCGCTATCACTCACTTGGAAATCGCGGCCGAACGGCTGCCGAATTGCGATGGAGCTCACTTGGCTCTCGCCGAAGCCTACGGCCACACGGGGCGGGCTGACGACGCAAAGCGAGAAAGAGGAAAGGCGGGACAGAAATAATCGCGAGAAAAAATCCCTCCGCCGAGCTACTCACGAGTCTGGTCTTTACCGCCATCGGATTCCAGTTCTACCGCTTTCGCTTTCTCCCGATTGGCCTTCTGTTCCTGGCCAACCTGATGGAATGCGTCCGCTAAAGCGGCGTGCGCTTCCCCTGACTCTGGATCCGATTTGATGGCTCGGCTCAATTTCGGGATTGCCTCGTTCGGATTCCCTAATTTCAGCAACATCTCGCCATATTTCAAATTCGTCAAAAAGTGATCGGGATCCAATTTCAAACTGCTTTCGAATTCCGCCGTGGCTTCATCGACCTGCTTTAGTCGCAAGTGCACCGCTCCAAGATAGAAATGCATCTGCGCCGATTTTGGATTGCACACGACCGCCGCCCTCAATTCGGGCAGCGCGGCCTCCCAATCCCCCGTCTTGATCAAGGCCAGGGCCAACTCATAATGCGCCATGCCTGATGACGGATTTTTCTCTGCCGCCGTCCGCAGCACTGGTAATGCTTCCGCATATCGCTGGCGATGAACGAGCGCCCTCCCCAACTCGAGATAGCCACTCGATATTTCCGGGTCCTGGCGAATCACCTCGGTCAACTCAGCGATTGCTTCGTCATAATGATCTTCTTCGAGGTCGACCAGAGAGCGATGAAATCTGTTGGCCGTGTCGATCTTGTCTTTGGGATCGATTCCAGCGGTTGCCTTGTTCTCGGACCCGGCGCTGTCAGAGGCGAGGTAACCGAGGGCTCGCAGTTTCTCAGCCTGAGTAGGGTCAAGCTTCGTCGCTTCGGTCTTTGCCCGGCTGCTCTTCTGCTGAAACTCGGCTAGCTGTGAAGCCAGCGTGTCGGCAATTGCCTTATCGGTGCCCGCCAGATTTTTGGCGGCTGCGGGATCGGCAGCCTGATCGTAAAGTTCTCGCTTGGGAGCCTTCACGTACAAATATTTGCTGGTTCTCCACGATTGCAGTTCGCTCCATCCAAAGGCGCGGTGGGCATAATTTGTTTCGGAGTAAACCGGCTGCTCGGCGGCTTTGGCTTTGTTGTCGCCGGCTGGCTTGTCATCCATCGATTTGTCGGCCATCGGCTTGCCGGCCATCGGCTTGTCGCCGATCAAAGACAAGAGCGATCGCGCCTGCATTGTGGATGGCGGCGAACTGCCTGCTGCCTCAAGAAGGGTAGGCGCGACATCAGCCAACGCCACTTTCGCCTCAATCCTCTTGCCCGCGAAGCGCTCCGAAGGCAGCTTGACGAGTAGCGGCACGTGGATTGTTTCGTCATACAAAAACATGCCGTGACGTTCCTCTCCGTGCTCGCCGAAGGCCTCGCCATGGTCGGCTGCAATCGCAATCACAGAATTCTGATAGAGCCCATGCTTTCGCAGAACTTCAACGAAGCTCCCTACGATCGAGTCGGTGTACGCAATCTCTCCGTCGTAGAGTGCGGAGGCGTAGTGAGTCTTGAACGGCTCTGGCGGATCGTAAGGATCGTGGGCGTCATAGAAGTGCAGCCAGATGAAGAACGGCCCCTGTTGGTGATGGCTGAGCCATCCCAAGGCGTGATTGGCCACTTCTTCCGCCCGGCGCTCGACACTTTTGTAGCGACCCTCTCCCGGCTTGCGCTGGTGAAATTTGGCATCATAAATATCAAACCCGCGTTGGAAGCCAGGAGCCGACGCCGCCGGGTCAAGTATGTAGGCGCCGAGAAAAGCCGCAGTGTGGTAGCCGCGCTTATGTAGAAGATCAGGCAGGTAAGGCAGGTCGGCGCCCAAGGGCGCGCCCAGATCTTCAAGATGGCTGAACTGGGGATAAGTCCCCGTCAAAAGCGCCGCGTGCGAAGGCGTGGTCAGCGGAACCTGCGCATAGGCGCGAGTGAACACCACACTCTGCTTCGACAGCGCATCGAGGTTGGGAGTCAGTCCGCGGTCGGACCCGAGAAAGCCCATGCGATCGGCGCGGGTGGTATCGAGGGTGATGAGGATAATGTTGGGAGACCTGACCGCGGAGGTTGATGGCTTCGCTGCTTTTTGGGCCGCTGAAGATATCGGTGAGGTTAGAGAGCAGGAAAGAAGTGCAGCGACTAGCCACCGCGAAACACGTTGCATAGATACCTAAAAAGTCTAGCACAGGGCTGGCGTGAGCCATTCAAGGCAGCGGTGCCGAAGCCGGAGCAAAAGAAAGGCCGACCTCGCGGTCGGCCTGATAAGTGGGTTCTAGTCCGAGGACTAGAAGTCGAATCGAATAGCCAGCTGGGTGATACGGTGCCCGCCGGTGTCTCCGGTCGTCTGAAGCGACTGCCCGAAGTTTGGAGAGGAAACATCATTGCTTCCCCCCGCTGGATTCAGGAAGTTAGGATGGTTCATTAGATCAAAGAAATTCGCATCGAACCGAAAACCCATGCGCTCACTGATCTTAAAGCTTTTGCTGACACCCAAATCGACGTTGGCGAACCTCGGACCCGGGATTGCGCCACGGCCGAGATTGGGATCACACCAGAAACCTCCGTGAGTATCGACATTAATACGGGGGTCAGTAAGGCACTGATCTGCTCCCACGAACTGCGAAGGATCCAAGTACTGGTAAGCAGAGCCAACTTTCTTCTCAACAACAGCCCCCAAAACAGAACCTGGTCCGATGAAGTTCGGTCGGTCAATACGTGTTCCGTCTTTATTGGAATCGCTTCCACTGTCAAACAATCCAATAGGCGCACCCGTATTCCAAGAGATGATACTGTTCACCGTCCAGCCACCCAGGAAACGATTGCCGTGGAAGATCGGCAAGTCGTAATCGAACGAGACAACTACGCGATGGCGAAGATCGAAGTCTGAAGGACCGTAGTCATTGCGGAGGTTTTGCACGTCCGTCGCGGAAATTGCTGTAGTCCTCGACCGGAAGACGTCGCTGAGTTCATCGATCGATTTCGCATAAGTATAGTTTGCGTTGAGGGAAAGACCGTGAGTGAAGCGTTTGCGGAGGGTTATATCGAATGCGTTGTAGTTGGAGCCGTAGTAGTTGCCGCGAGCGTTGTCGCTGTTAAACAAAGGGTTGGGCCGGATTGAAGACAGCCCAGCTGCGCGACGACCGTCGAACGTATTGCGGTTTTCAATGCCGATCAGCTTGCGACCGAGGGTACCTACATAACTGGCTTCGATGGCGAAGTCCTTGGCCAAAGCGTACTGCAATCCGAAGCTCTCCTGCATGTAATAGGGCGTTACGAGGTTCTGGTCCATGTGCCGTGGTACGGGCTTAGGCAAGCCGAGGGGAAAAAACGCCGGATTAACAAAGGCAGCATTGCCGGTAAAGGGGATGGCCAGCAAGCCCGGGTTCTTTAGCGGCCCCAGGGGAACGCCGCTGCTGATGCCGGTCGTTTCGTCGGCAAAGTAAGGCGGATTAAAGCGGATGTTCTCGAATACGTTGTTGTAAATGCGATCAAAGAACGCCCCCCACCCTGCCCGCAGCACTAACTTCTGGGTTCCAAATATGTCCCAGGCGAAGCCCACCCGGGGCCCGAAGTTGTTCGTGTCCTTGTTCCAGATACTGGTGTTGTGTACTTGAAAAGTTGCGCCAGCTTCATACGAATAGTATTGGTTGTTTGAAGGGAAGAACGGGTTAGTACAGGGCACAACAGTCAGCACACCGGCAATAATTGATCGACACGGGACGGGCGTCACTCCGTCGCCGAAATAGACATTGGAATCAATATTAGGCTGGAAGTTGTGTGGCGGACCGAAATACTCCCAGCGCAGGCCGAGGTTTAACGTCAACCGTGGAGTGACTCGCCAATCATCCTGGCCGTAGAGGCCTATCTCGTTGGCCCGATAGCCGCGGTAGAAGTTTGGCACAGCACCGGTGCTAGGAACCACAGAAGCGCCCGCAGAATAGAACCCACCGTACCCATACCCATAGTACCCGGGATTCGGACCTGCGTCGATCGAGTCTGTGAACAGGCCATCGGTGACGAAATCTGCGGCGGAAGTAAAGTCAAAGTTGCCGGACGCATCATTGCTGAATGTGGACCCGTTGCGGGTGCGGCGATACTCCCCACCGAACTTCAATTGATGCTTGCCATGAGAGATAGAAATATCGTCTTTATACTGGAATTCATTTTCAGTGAAAAACTGAGGAATACCCGTGGATGCACCGAAGCTTACTTGCAGAGCATCGTTTGAAAACAGCGACGGGATGCCTTTAGTACCCGGCGCAAGGAAGTTTGCCGTCCGGCGCACGTACCCAATTTTAAACTGATTCAAAGCCGACGGCGACAGAGAGTGCGTCCAAGCTACGCCCAGGGTTTGGGCGCGGTTTGGATTGTCCAGCGGGACGCCAAATGTTGCATCGCCTCCGCCAAAGTTGCTCGAGGTATGTACATTCTCGAGCAAGTAGGTAACCGCCAAACGGTCTTTGCCGCTGAAATTATGGTCCAACTTGGCACTTAGACGGTACTGGTTCAAGGGAGTGATCGAGGACAACGTGGCCGTGCCATAGATCGGAACTGGGAAGGCTAGCCCATCGATGTAGCCGCCCTGACCAATACACGCCGGATCGGGGCACGTCACTGCGGAACTCACGAGCGGCACGGCATTGGGGAACTTCTGCAGTTGTGATAGGAAAATCGGTCCCACAGTGTTAGGAATAGCGCAGGCATTAGCGCAAAAGGGCTGGCTGTTAATGAATGTGGCCAGTTGCCCTGTGTTTACGAAGTCATAAAACTGTTGAGTGATGGACGTTCCGCTCACCGGAGACGACTGGCGAAGCCGATGTTCTTCAAAACTCGTATAAAAGAAGGTCTTGTCCTTCACGATAGGGCCACCAACCGAGCCACCGTACTGATTACGAACCAGATGGTCCTTCAAACGCACACCGTCGATAGGCGTGGCGGCGTTTGTGAACCAATCTTCTGCGGCCAAGGCCTGTATCCGGTTGTATTCAAATAAGGAACCATGCCATTTATTAGTACCGCTCTTGAGCACCGTGTCCGTCACAAAGCCGCCGACCTTGCCGTACTCCGCACTAAAGTCGTGAGTGATCACCCTATATTCCTCAATCGCATCCGGAGAAATCGAGGTATTGGATCCACCTTGTCCGCATTGGGTTCCGCATAACGAAACGCCGCCCTGACCTTGCTCGTTATTGTCGACACCTTCGACCATGTAATTGCCGCCGCCTGTGCGCACCCCATTCACTGCGGCTCCGCGGAAGGTGCCCCCGGCCTGTTGTTCGGGCACGGCGCCAGCCACTAGATTGATGAAGTCATTTGCGTTACGGGCTTCTAGAGGCATGTTTTCCCAGACCCGCCGGTCAATCAGTGTCGACAAGGCCGAGTCTTCGGTCTCGACGATCTGCTGACCAGCTTCAACCGTAACTTGCTCGGTCGCTGCGCCTACTTCAAGCTTGATTTCGCGAGTGGTTATGGTACCGACGCTGACGACGACGTTCTGAACTTTCGTCGACTTGAATCCCTTCGAGACGACTTCCAGAGTGTAAGTTCCAACGATCGGGAGCGCCGGAAAGTTGTAGATTCCCGACCCGGTCGTCACAGTCGTCCGTACCTCGCCGGTCGCGCTGTTGGTCAACTTAAGCTCGACTCCTGAAACTACAGCTCCACTGGAGTCAGTAACCTGTCCCGTGAGTGATCCACTGCCGCCCTGCCCGAAGGCTGCCAGGCTCAGAGCCAAAACCACGAATGCCAAAAGCAAGCGGGTGAACGTGTTGCGGAATGCGAATTCCATTCGATTTCTCCTATTCAAGTCGTTACCTCTACTACTGAAGTCTGTTTTCGAAACGTTCATTTGCAACGGGAACGGAAACTTACAAGCGTGCGAACCCAAAAAAATTTGAAAGAGAACGTGAACTAAATGCAATCAGGTTTCCAAGCAAAACCAAAAAATATCTTAATGTTTTCAATGACATAAAGACGGGCGACTGCCAGAGATACAATTTCCTGGAGGCCTCGTCCCCTCGATCTATGGAAAACTGAATAGGGGTAACTGTTTGAATTTTGAATATAAGCTCTAAGATCAATGGGTTAGGAAGGGTTCGATGGGGGACTTTTCAAGCGCCACGGCTCAAACCCAGTTTATCGAGGGGCTCGCGCTCTACAACTCGGGTCACTTTTTCGAAGCGCACGAGGTCTTGGAAGATGTCTGGCGCTCGGTCCCGATTGACCAGCCGTCGAAGCTCCATTGCCAAGGCATAGTTCAACTCGCGGTGGCGTTCCACCACCATTCGACTGGAAACTTTATCGGAGCGGCGTCGGTGCTGGATCGTGCCCTGCGCAACCTTGATGGCGCCGAGGAGACGTTCCCTGAGCTCAATATCGTCGAGCTTCGCGCCCTCTTGGAACCCTGGCAGCGCTATTTCTCAGAGGTCAATCACATGAAGCTGCCAGGAGCGCAGAATTCACCGCATGCAAACGCAACAGCGGCTGAACCGTCAGCCCCTCCTCTTCCGATCATTCGCTACGCCTTCACAAGCAGACAACCTGACTTGTAAATCGCGTGGGTCGCGTTTACGGCTGCTAGAATCCT
>JAYVCW010000603.1:0-3529 GCA_043749775.1 Acidobacteriaceae bacterium
CGCTGCGGGGACAGCATCTGGGGCAGGAGTCTTCGTCAGCGCCACCGCATCGCGGATCGTTTTCGCCATCTGCGCGGCATCGCCGTGGCTGGCGATGTGCATGTACATCACATGAGGCGATTCCCCAATCAGGTGATTATGGACAGCGGATTCGTGTATCCCGCCCTCCTGGAGCTTCATCATGACGGGTTCGACTTCATTATCAGTGAGAACCAAGTCGCCCATAATCATGGCGCTGCTGCCGTCCCGTTTGAACGCTGCCCACGAACCGAGCGCCAATGCCGGTTTGATCTCTACTCCGTCAAGCACGACATGAAGGTCCTTTCTCGGCATTCCAAACTTGATCACGTCACCAGGCTGTATTTGCCCTGGACGGCCTATCGCATCCTCAACCGCCTTCCAGTCGGCTGCGGCAACCGCTAAGGTCGAACTTGGCGTCTGACCAGTTGCGACCGTCGCCCATAAAAGGCAGACCGTTGCGATAATCACATTTAAGGCGGGACTCAAAAGTCGAATCGACGATTTCATTTTGCGCATATGTACATCCTCCACTTTCTTTTGCTCGAAGAATTAAACCGAACGCCGTAACCCTTGCCGCTGGTCCTGGCGCGTGTGAAAGATCACCCTAGCGACTCATACAGGCCTTCGATCAGATCCGTCCCTCGCTGCAGGAGTTCATCATCGGGCAAGTCTTGTTTAGCCCAGCGATTCAGCACTCTGTCCAACCCATGTCCTCAGTTCGTCCGAATTTCTCATCACCGACGTCGGCGTCGTGAATGATCTCTGCGATACGCTTCGCTCTCTTCTCCCGGACTACAAACTGCTTGCACAAAGTTTCAAACGTGCAATCCTCTCCTCGATGTCCGAACCCCTGCGAACAAAACATGTCAAAGGGGATCGCCTCGGGGCGTGCGCTGGCGTCAGAACCAATATACGAAGCGCGCCTTCTGGTCGGTGAATCGACCGATCAGCCATGCTGAGGAGACCCGATCAATGCCGGGGACGAGGCCGGGTCAGACGGTTGACGTACTCGCCGGATTTCTTTCGGTTCTTGCGGCAAGGCTTCGCAGACTCAGATGGGTAGCTATCGCATCTTCTGCTCTTGCGCCATAAACAAATGCCCGTCCAAGGCAGCAGCGATTCCCACCATTCCGACTCGCAGCATAGTTCCCCTTTATGAGCGCGGCAATCATACCGCATCTGCAGAATGCCCGTGGGAAGGCTAAGTAGCATTGGTTATGAGGAACGAACGGTCCACACCTCGGGGGGAACGAACGGGTTTATACATCCGCCGGCGACATCCCGCCACAGCCACTTCTTGCAACGCACACCTCAGTTGATTCATGCTGATCCGCGTGCGCGCCTGCACCAGGCGACGCCGATGCCACAACAGTTGCCGCAAATCTCGCGGTTCTTCCAAATCGGCACCCAGATCTGCGGGAAGCGATCCTCGTCGCGATTTTGGACTCTTGGCATCGTCGAACGTGAGAGCTAATCCTCGATGTTTACCGATGTGGCCGGTACAACAAGGGTCGACGGGCGTATAGTCTTTCATTGTCAGGGCCACGGAAATTCCACGGCTCGCCAGGAGGCTACATTTAATGTCCCACCTTCGCCTTTCCGCGTTCCTATTTGCGATTCTGGCCCTTCTTACCGCCTGCAACACTACCTCGCAACCCTCCGCGCAGTCCGCAGGAGCTCCCGATACCCGTGCTGCGGACGAGGCGGCTATTCGCGCCCTCGACGGTGAGTGGGTCAAGGCGATCGCCAGCAAGGATCTTGCGAAAGCCACCTCGTACTACGCCGACACGGCCGAGATGTTCGCTCCCAACGCGCCTGCTGCCAGCGGCAAAGACGCCGTACAGAAACTTTGCGCTGGAATGCTGGGCCTCCCCGGCTTTGCTTTGACCTTCGCGCCCTCGAAAGTGGAAGTTGCTCGCTCCGGGGACCTCGCATACGAAACCGGAGAATACGAGATGACCCTCAACGACAAGAGGGGCAAGCCCCAAACCGTTAAAGCCAAATACGTCGTCGTCTGGGGCAAACAGTCCGACGGCAACTGGAAAGCTTTGGTTGATGCGCCAACGACGACCACAATGTGAGAAACCGAGCTGACAACTGTTGTTATATCGCATGCGGTCATGGACGGGTGAGGTCACAGCGTTTGGAGCCGTGCTTAGAATCGAGCAGGTCTTTATCCGACCACTGCTGAGGTCTTTCCAGCGATCCCATATTCTAGCGAAGGCGAACAACCTACCATCGTTCACTTCAAAGCAATACGGCTGCTTGAATTTTCCTGCCTTTTGCCACTCATAAAAGCCATCTGCGGGAAGCAGGCATGTGCGGAACTTCAACGCATCGCGGAACGTCTCCTGCACCGTCTCCGCCCTTGCGTTGATCATCCGGGCACCGCGAGAGGCGTCTTTCGACCATGACGGGATTAGTCCCAGCGCATCAGCGACAATTCTCGGACAGGGCCCCTTGGGCTCTGTCGAATTACCGGGGACGGGTTGGGTTGGGGCAAGCTGAACCGAGCACTCCAGTCCTCTTCACCTGAAATGCTGTCGAAATATTCCTCGGCAAGTTTTTTCCTGCGGTAAAGTTGATAGCGCCCGTGGGAAAGATTGTGGCAGATTTGGTTAGCGTTTAACATCGACTGACTGACCGCAGTGCCAGCCGCCAGTTTTCAACGACCGTCTCGTGGCCAAGAATCTTGAATTTCCCGCACTTTCGATCAATCCACACGAAGATTCGAGGAGACCCAAAATCCCGATGGTGTCAATCGACGGAAGATAATCAGGCACTGGTGCAATGCTGGGGACGCGCTCTTCTTAGTCCGTGAGCCAAACAATCCGTTGCCGCAATGCAATCCAAGTGAGACGGATCGCTTACTGTTCGGATAATCGAGACGATAACCCTAGGCTTGGGGATCAAATCGGCTACGTCTCGCACGATCTTGCTGAGAAACTTGCGCCGAAGATGGATCATGACAGCTTTGTTTTCATGGCCTGGATCAGGAACGTCACGGGCGGTGAGCGTTACGAAAACTTGGGAGTCAACATCCAAATCGAAGAATACCGACCAGCAAAGCCGCCTCTCGCATGTCGCGCGAGAAAAACAGAAACCTCGCGGGTTATAAATCGGGGCTCCACTTTACGTCTGGGATGACCCCGCATTTGCGATTACATACCTCACTGCTAGATGGCCGCCGATGCCAAAAGATAAACGCATCAAGCAGTTTCAAAACGCTCTACCTCCTATCCCTTGAAGCGCTTAACTCCCGAATTGGAGCGTCCCTAGAATTGCAACCTGCAGGCGCACAGCTCAGTTGAGTCTCTTTTTGCACCCCACCATCAAGAAAGGGTGCGCTTTATCCCTCCGCTAAACCACTGGCCAGCAAGGGCCGGTTTCCCCGATTCGCCCCCTCCTGAAAGGAATACCTTTCTGGAGCCGGGTGCCGGCGCCTCCAGGGAACATGGGCAGTCCTAGTTGAGATGGGTTCGTAGTGATTTTGCGTCAATAACCCTCT
>JAYVCW010000604.1:0-2482 GCA_043749775.1 Acidobacteriaceae bacterium
TGCTGCCTTCGAATGCCGAGGTCGGCCAGTCCGTGTAGCGCAAGAAAGTGCTCGGGAGTACTTGGCTCCCGCGCTCCTACCCGACTCGTTCGGATGAACCTTTTCCACGTTGCACGCGTCAACAGCGTCAAGAATGACGGACTCCCGTTACGCTCGGCATGAGAGGATATTTGCGAGCTAACCGAGCACGCTTCATCCAGCGAAAAGTCTTCCGGCAGTTTGGGATCATGTTGGATGAGCGCATCTTGAATAACCGAAGCGGCATTCCAGGTTGCCTCGATTTGAGCCAGAAGGGACTCCCACGGCTTCCGATGGTTATTCCCGGATTGTCCCGCAAGTATCGCTGCCACCTGCCACGCTTCTGAGTCCTTAATAAAGGCCGCTGCCCTTCGCAGCTTGTTAGAGAGACTCTCCAGCGCCAAGATTTGATCTGGACTCGTTGGCGAGCCTCCCCACATCTCCGCTCTGTGATTAAGACTGTGACTGGTGAGTTCGGTTCGTTCCAGGACAACAGCAGCGAATTCTGAAGCTGATAAAAGCCGCTTTGGATTTGGCAAGAGCGCACGAAGTTCGGCTTCATCCGCCGCCGAGACGCGTTCGTTGGTCAAATACAGTTCGGCGACCTCGGATTCGCTCAATGGCAGGGGAGCGCCTGCTTCGATAGGAGAAGGAATATAGTCCAAAGTTACACGGCCAACGTGAACTCGGCGCGCTGCCTCGGATGGTGTGAAGACCACCCCTCCAACCGCGATTTCTCGATACTCGTCCGCACGAACGTTGAGAATCGCGTCGGTCAAACCCCGACGATTGGATACCAATGCGTCACGTTTGTTTTGGAGATCCGCTGCCAAGTGTTCTAATTGATGAGCGTCGTTTCGCGACATTCGGCTTACGATCTCATCCACTGAACTCTCTAATTGCTTTCGACTTTCGATGTCGCTATCGAGAACACTTACGCAGAGTGGGCGAAGTTGCGGCACAACGTTATCTCGAACCACCTTCAGTGCCTTACTGGTATGGCTTGTAACCAAAATACTTTTGCCTTGCGCCAGCAAATGTCCGATAAGATTTGCGATCGTGTGCGTTTTTCCCGTTCCCGGCGGCCCCTGAACCAGGACTGACCCATGCTGTTCAAGCCGGTGTGCGATCCGAATTTGTTCGGCGTTTGCCGGCTTACTCAGGAGTACATCGACGGGATGACAATCTTCAATCCATGTTGAAGGGCCTGTTGCGGGTACAGGAATCGCGTCTTCAATCCCAACGATCCGTAGCAACGATGAGGGTATTGCTGCGCGAGTCGACAAGTCCTCCAAGACCGACTGGACCGCTACGGCAAAGCCGAGGTTCCGATTTCGAAGAAATATTACCGGAGATCGACCCACTATTGGATCGTCATTCTGAGCTTTAGGAGCCGACCCCGGATTGAACTCGCCGTGAGGCGATAGCTGGATAACTAAGCTCCGGAGCAGTCCAGATGTGTCCTCTTCTCCTAGCGGATGAAACTTGCCTTGTTCAAGCTGCTGCCGAATACGCGCCAAAACCTTGCCGTCCACATCCGGCATCGTCTGGAACAACGCCGAATAGAGTTCGACCGGGCATTCTGATTCGATGATCGAGAACTCTGGAATCGTTGGGTCGAACTCGAGCTGGAGGCGCTGTAACAGAATAGGATGATAGACGCCGCCGTCACCCCGCCTCCAGCTAAGAATCCCGTCACCGAGAACCAGTTCAATCTTTTCTCCTTCCCTTTCGATGTTGCCCCGAATTTCATACAATTTCTCGAATATACGCATTGCTGCTCGGGCTGGTTTTTCATTAATGGCCCATGCCTCACGTTGCACCAGCCAGCTTTCAAACGTAACCCGTCGGCTCGGCTCATCCTCGAAATGAACGAAGGCCGTGCGACCTTCCGCGTCAGCAAGATTCTGTGACGCCTTGATTCGTACGTCATTTGCTACTTCTTGCCAGCCACGCTCGATCCAGGGCGAGATGAGGTCAGGCGGCGGAGGGCAGGAGGTGAGCTTAGGTCGCCGGACTCGGAGCACGGCATCACGTGTCGTCTTGCGTTCGGAGGCGTCTTGGGCATTTTCGTCCATGGCATCAGAAGAGGGAGGGTTGTTGAACCTAGCCAATCGAATTGACGGGTGATCAGGCAAATCATGGAGCCACAACCGCCATGGTTGGTCATCGACATGCCGCTTGGCTGGATTTCGATGGTGATTGAGGGCTTCAAGATAGCGGAAAACTTGCGTTAGCCGCTTCTTGCCCCTGAGCAGGTTTTCGTCTTTCGTCGGCAGCATAGGTAAAACCTCGCGCAGATTTCTCAACCGTTCTTGACGAACGGCGTGCGAAAGAACAATCGCCGGGTGACTTCATTACGTGGACTGGCTCTGAAGTTGCTTTTCCGGCGCCTAGGATGACGTCGGCGAAGCGGCAAACTGCTACTTGTGTTGCGTTCTTTAAGGACTTACCTCAACGTGTG
>JAYVCW010000605.1:0-2095 GCA_043749775.1 Acidobacteriaceae bacterium
GTTTGAAGGAACAATGGGGTTTTGGCATGGGGGAAGAGCCGAAAAATCGGAGCGATGAGATAGAGAATTGCGCTGAAGTGATCGCCGAGCAGGTGGACGCCGCGAATCGAGAGGAAGGGCGAACGCCCTTGACTGATGAGCCAGGTCGCCTGCGTGAAGATGCCGAGATCGTAGCCCACGAAGGAATAGCTGTCGTACTTTGCAAACGACAACCTTGTCATCGCAAGAACGTACATGGCGAACATCAAGACGAGGATCGTCCGGACGATTCGTATTCGCCCTATTTCGTTCGGTTCAGTCGGCTTCGTTTCCATGCCGCAATTCTACCACATCTTCTTGTCCGCATCTTGAAAAGCCACGATTGCCGGATCGACATGATGAGATGCTTCCGCCGCCGACGCTTTTGTTTTGGGTGCGTTCCGTTTGAGTTGGAAGGAGTTGGGATGATTGCTTTTTGGGTATTCTGGTAGTTATCACACATCCTATACCCAGGAGACAATCATGAATTCCAACTCCCAAGAGATTGTACAGCAAATCCGCAACGAATTTGAAGCCATGATCACCGATATGGTTCAAATTAACCCAGATCAGATCCCAACCGCCTCAGCCATTGAACGCAACCTTTGGCAAAAGATGCTGCAGTTCGGACGCTCTTTAATGGAAATCGCTCTTGTAAGTCAGGCTGAAGCGCTTGCCCCGCCAAACATTACGATAGGCGAAAACAAACATCTGCCGTTTCATAGTGTCAAAGAACGTGCCTACCGCTCCGTTTTCGGGGAGATCTCACTGCCGCGTCGCTACTATTATGGTCAGAACGCTGGAGCCTTTCCTCTGGACGCCGCAATGAATCTACCCACTGAAGCCACTTCGGACATGCTTCAGGAATGGAAAGAACAGTTGGGAGCCTACATTCCCTATCAGCACGCCAACGACATTCTTGAAAATATGCTCGGACAAACGTTCTCAAACCGTAACCTGCAAGAAGCCATCCTCGCTGACGCTCAGCATGTCGAAGAGTTCTATGAACAATCCGACTCCCGATTGCCCGACCCTCAGGCGACAATCCTGGTTATTCAAGCGGACGGCAAGGGCGTTCCCATGGTCACGGATCCGAAAGAAGCTCCTGCCCGGCGCAGCAAAGGACAAAAACCCTGTTGTAAGAAAGAAGCGATCGTCACCGCTGTCTATACGATCTCGCCTTCGCCTCGCACTCCCCAAAGCGTGGTGGATTCTCACTTCCACCCGGACCCGAAGAGGGAGAAGGAGGATCGACCTAAACCGCATCAAAAGTGGCTCTGGGCGACTTTGAAGGGGAAAGATGCGGCTCTCGCTTTTACGGCAAAGCAGGTATCACGCCAGAATGGCGGGCATATCCTATCTCGTGTTGCGTTGACAGACGGTTGCGAGGCTCTGCAAACCCGGATGCAAACCCATTTCCCTGGGTTTACACTGATATTGGACTTCATTCATGCGGATGAGTACCTCTGGAAAGCGGCCAACTCCCTATTAGGCGAGACCTCCTCGGAGCGGACGCCGTGGGTTGAGGCGCGCACTTTGCAAATGCTCAGCGGACAGACCCAGTCGATAGTATCGGAACTACGTGAAATCGCAAATCGGCAGGATCTCTCCGCAACAACCGTAAAGACGTTGATATCCGTCTCCGGCTATTTTGAGCGCAACCTCCCCTACATGCGCTATAACGAGTATCTCAAGGCAGGGTGGCCGATTGCATCAGGCGTCATTGAGGGTGCGTGCCGTCATCTGGTGAAAGATCGATGTGAGCTATCTGGAATGCGGTGGACTCCGGAAGGCGCAGAAGCGCTCTTAAGACTGCGTTGTGTAATAGAAAACGGCGATTGGGCAGCTTTTAATACTTATAGAGTCAAGCAACGACAGGCACAGGTATATTCATACTGGGAGCCAAAGGAAGTAGAGACGCAAAAGCCTCCTTGCTTGAAGATGGCAGCATGAGCAAACCCTACCAACTCAAACGGAACGCACCCAAATGAATATTGACTTACGAATGCGCTTCCCCTCTAGCAAATATACTTTGACTTACGGAGGCGAACTCTGTGGACTGAACCCCAAACTCCGG
>JAYVCW010000606.1:0-6609 GCA_043749775.1 Acidobacteriaceae bacterium
ATGGTGATCCTGAGATGCCGTTGCTGTGGTACTTGCGCGACGTGGCATCGTTGCCCGGCACTAAGTTCGGATGCGGCCAGGCGCTCTGCGGGGCCTGTACGGTGCATCAGAATGGTTCAGCCATCAGGTCTTGCACGACTCCGATGAGCGAAGTCGGAGGAAGCGAAATCACGACCATCGAAGGCATCCCGGAGATGCATCCCGTGCAGAAGGCGTGGATGGAGATTCGAGTGCCGCAGTGCGGATACTGCCAGACTGGCCAGATTATGCAGGCAATCTCGCTGCTCAAAGAAAATAAAAATCCGAGCGATCAGGATATCGATACCGCGATGTCGGGCAATATTTGCCGCTGCGGGACATACCAGCGCATTCGCGCGGCGATTCATCAGGCTGCGAAGGAGACCGCATGAAGCTCATCGAAAATGTAAGCCTGATCGCAGGAAAGAACGGCGCCTCAAAAACCGGCGCAAGCGTCACGGGCGCGGATGCCGGCAGACGGCGCTTTTTGCAAGGAGCGCTGGCGAGTGGCGTTTTCGTTCTTAGCGCGCGCTTCATTCCCGGCACGGTCTTAGCCGAGGGCGAAAAAAAGACGTCATCACTGGAAGCGGGCCTGTGGATGTCGATTGCGTCCGACGGCATCGTGACGATCGTTGCGCATCGCTCTGAGATGGGATGCGGAAGCCGCACCGCCCTGCCGCTCATCGTGGCCGATGAACTCGATGCCGACTGGTCGAAAGTCAGAATTCAGCAGGCGATAGGCGATCCAAAGTACGGCGACCAGGATACCGACGGCTCGCATTCCGTCCGCGGCAGTTTCGAATTGATGCGCCAGGTGGGAGCGACTGGCCGCGTTATGCTGATCAGTGCTGCCGCCGAACGCTGGAAGGTTCCGGCCAAGGAATGTTCAACGGAACCGCATTTCGTCGTACACGGCGCCAGTGGCCGAAAGCTGGGCTATGGAGAGATTGCCGCCGAAGCCGCCAAGCTTCCAGTGCCGAATAACGGAAATGTTCCTGTTCCTTTGAAGAAGCGTTCGCAGTGGCGCTACATCGGCAAAGAAACAAACTCCCTCTTTGACTTACCCGACATCGTAACCGGCAAGGCCGTCTTCGGTATGGACGCGACCATGCCGGGAATGGTGTTCGCGTCGATTGAACACCCTCCCGTGCTCGGACAAAAAGTTAAATCGCATGACGATCAGGCCACGCTCAAAGTTCCCGGCGTGAAGAAGACGATTGTTATCGACACCTTCAAGCCGCCGCATCAGTTCCAACCCCTGGGTGGAGTCGCCGTGATTGCCGACAATACCTACGCCGCGTTCAAGGGCCGCAAGAGCCTCAAGATTGAGTGGGACGAGAGCCCGCATTCCTCTTACAACTCCGCAGCTTACCGCAAGACGCTCGAAGACACGTCGCGCAAGCCCTGCAAAGTGGTGCGCAACGTGGGCGATGTTGACGCGGCATTTGCTAAAGGCGCGGCTGGCGGGGCAAAGATTATTGAGGCGGAATACTATGCGCCGCATCTGGCGCACGTTTCCATGGAGCCGCCGGTCGCCGTCGCGGAATACAAAGACGGAAAAGTGATAGCTTTTGCTCCCACGCAAAATCCGCAGGCGGTTCAGGAAACGATTGCCAGCGTTCTGGGAATTAAGAAAGAAGACGTGACCTGCCACGTCACGCTTCTCGGCGGAGGCTTTGGACGGAAATCAAAACCGGACCAGGTTGCCGAAGCGGCCATTCTTTCGAAGCAACTCGGAAAGCCGGTAAAAGTTGTCTGGAGCCGCGAAGACGACATTCATTTCGATTTCTTCCACTCGGTAGCCGCGATGTACATGAAGGCCGCGGTTGGAGCAGATGGCAAGCCCACGGCATGGTTACAACGTACCGTCTATCCGCCGATCAATTCTACGTTTGACGCTTCGGCGCGTTACGCCGACGACGAGATGGGGTTGGGCTGGAATAACCTTCCCTTCGATATTCCCAATCATCGCGCCGAGAATGGTCCCGCCGATTATCACGTTCGCATCGGATGGCTTCGAAGTGTCGCGAATATTTATCATGCGTTTGCCATTCACTCGTTCGCTGACGAACTGGCAAAGGCGGCCAATAAAGATTCCGTTCAGTATCTTCTTGATCTGATTGGTCCCGGACGCACGGTTCCATTGCAATACAAAGAAGAAGAGGCGGACCAAAAGCAGCGCTATCCGCTCGATACTGCGCGCTTGCGCCGCGTCGTTGAAATCGCAGCCGAGAAATCCGGTTGGGGCAAGAAGCCGATGGGCAAGGGGCGAGGCATGGGCATCGCCGCGCATCGCAGCTTCCTCACCTACGTCGCGACGGTCGTGGAGGTCGGAGTCGACGCCAAAGGTCAAGTGCATATTCCCGCTGTCTGGACTGCGCTCGACGCAGGCACAGTCATCAGCCCAGACAATGTCCGGAACCAATTCGAAGGCGCGGCGTCGTTTGGAACGAGTTTGGCTTTGTTCGGCGAGATCACGGCGACGAATGGCGTTATCGACCAACACAATTTCGACACTTATCAATTGGCACGCATGAACCGCGCGCCGAAACACGTCGACGTGACGATCGTGGAGAGCGACTCGCCTCCCGCCGGAGTGGGCGAACCGGGCGTGCCTCCATTTGCGCCCGCTCTCTTTAACGCGGTATTTGCGGCGACTGGCAAGCGCGTACGTGAGCTTCCACTCGCAAAGACGAAATTGGTTTAACTGGGAAGATGCAGATGCACAAACTGTTGGCTCCGCTTTTTATCCTCATCTCGACGCTAGCGACGAGTCAGGAAATTGTTGTAGCCGCAGCCGCAGATTTGAGCGCTGCTTTTCCCCAACTCGTTACCAACTACACGAAACAGTCCGGGCAATCCATAAAGTTATCTTTCGGTGCGTCCGGCAATTTAACCAACCAAATCAGGAACGGGGCGCCGTTCGACGTTTTCTTCTCCGCCGACGAAGAATATCCTCAGCAACTTATCTCTGAGGGCCTGGCGTCGAAAAGCACGTTCTACGTCTACGCCATCGGACGGCTCGTCCTGTGGGTACCGTCGGAGTCGAAGCTCGATCCCTCGAAACTCGAAATAAAAACGCTGCTCGATCCGTCAGTCAGCAAAATTGCGATTGCGAATCCGGCGACCGCGCCCTACGGACGCGCGGCGCAAGGCGCGTTGCGCCACTACGGAATTTACGATCAAGTATTGAGCAAGCTGGTCATTGGAGAAAATGTTTCTCAAGCGGCGCAGTTCGTGGAGTCTGGCAATGCGCAGGCCGGATTGATTGCTCTCGCTCACGCCCTCTCGCCCGCGATGAAGGACAAGGGACGCTATTGGGCTGTTGCACTCGACGCCTACCCCACGCTCAGACAGGCCGCGATCGTGCTCTCGAAGTCCAGGCAACAAGCAGCGTCAAGCAAGTTTCTCGACTATCTGCGTACCCCCGAAGCCACTTCCATCCTGGCAAATTACGGTTTCAACTTGCCTGAGAAGGCCCAGCCGGGGGAGGATCGCAAGTGAATTGGGAGGCGTTTTGGCTGACAGTTCGTCTGGCAGCCATCGTCTCTGCGTTGCTGCTTGTGATCGGAATTCCGGTTGCTTACTGGCTGACTTTCTCGCGCTGGCGCTGGAAATTTCTCGTTGAAGCCGCCGTATCGCTTCCTATCGTGCTCCCTCCAACAGTTCTTGGATTTTACGTTCTGGTGGCGTTAGGTTCACGCAGCCCGATTGGCCGTTGGTGGGAATCCGCCACCGGGCACACACTGGCATTTACCTTTCAAGGACTCGTCATCGGCTCGCTACTGTACAGCTTGCCATTCGCGATTCAACCCTTCGCGTCTTCCTTCGGAGCAGTCGATCGCCGCTTGCTTCAGGCCTCGGCGTCGCTCGGAGATTGGCCCCTTCAAACTTTCTTTCGCATCATCGTCCCCCTCTCGAAAGGCGGGCTAATCGCGGGATTCGCCCTGAGCTTCGCTCACACGCTCGGGGAGTTTGGAGTCGTGCTGATGGTCGGCGGCAACATTCCTGGGGTGACCCGCACCATTTCGATCGACATTTTCGATCAAGTGCAGACCGGCAATTATTCGAGCGCGAATCAGACGGCGATGATTCTTCTTGTCATCTCGTTTGCGGTTTTATCTCTGGTCTATGGCCTGAACCGTCGACCATGGGCGGCGGGGCCATGGCGGTAAAACCGCGATTGAAGAGTGCGAAGACCCCGGATATTCCCGCGGCTCCGGTTTCATCTGATCTCGAAGTCCGCATTCGCAAACGCTATCCGAATCCCGAAGGAACATTTAGCGTTAACGTCCACTTCCGAGCGCTCGCGGGATTCACCGTAATTTTTGGCGCCTCCGGTGCGGGCAAGACCACGCTTCTCGACTGCATCGCCGGGGTTACCAAGCCGGACGAAGGTCGCATTTTTGTAGGAGGAGAAGAGCTTTTCGATTCTGAAAACAAGCGCAACCTTCCGGCCTGGGAGCGGCGTGTCGGCTACGTACAACAGGATTTGGCGCTCTTCCCTCATCTCACTGCCGAAGAAAACGTTGCTTATGGTTTGCGCGGTCTCAGCGGCGCGGAAAGAAACTATCGCAGCGGCGAGATCATGTCGCAGTTCCGTATTGATCGACTGCGAGGTCGCAAGCCTTCTCAAATTTCTGGTGGGGAGCGTCAGCGCGTTGCACTGGCGCGCGCCCTGGTACTCGAACCGCGCGTGTTGCTGCTGGATGAGCCTTTGACGGCACTGGACCGGCCTGCGAAATCCTCTCTGGTTAACGACCTTCGCAAATGGAACCAGAACCATCGCATCCCGATTCTTTTCGTAACCCATAACGGCGAGGAAGTGTTTGCCCTGGGAAACGAAGTCATTATTCTTGATTCCGGCAAAATTGCCGCCCAGGGCCTGCCACACGAAGTCATGCGCGCGCCGCGACTAGAGACGATCGCACAGCTCTCTGGATTTGAAAATATTTTTGACGCAACCGTCGTCGCTCTGCATGAAACGCGCGGTACCATGACCTGCCGCCTGGGGAAGAGTGGAGTGGAGTTGGAAACACCTCTGGTTCGTGCGGACACCGGCATGCGTCTCCGCGTCGGCATACGTGCCGGGGATTTGTTGCTTGCCACGGAGAAGCCACAAGGGCTTAGCGCGCGGAACATCCTGATTGGAACGATTCAGAAAATTGAGCAACGAGATGTCATTATTTCCGCCGCGGTCGAATGTGGGGGCGTTGAGTTTGAAGTCCATCTGACGCTTGCGGCGCGTGATTCTCTTAACCTCGCTCCCGGAAAACAAGTTTGGATCGTAGGGAAGACGCACTCCTGCCACCTGATGGCTATTTAGCGCTGTTCAGCGGATGGCCTACGGATGGGCCGCGGATGGGATGGGGATGTTCTGCGCGTCGCGTTCGTGATTGACTTCAATCAGCGCAATCCACTGTCCATGCAGCTCCTTGTGGTAAACAATTTGCCTAGCGAGTTGGAGAGCGACATCTTCCGGGCTTAGGTCGCGATGGTAGCCAAAGAATTTCTGCTTTACTCGCTGCCACGCTTCCCAATCCTCCAACAAAGGGTGCGGCGGTTGATACTTAGTAGAAAATACCAGGGCGACATCGAAGCGATCGCGAACCTTAGCAGCCAGCGCGATCTGAACGTCGGAGAAATCTTCGAGACGCACCACAGGAAAAGGTCTTGCGACGTAGCCAAGCCAGGGACGGCTCAGTTCATCGGACGCCGGCCATGCAGTGAGAATGCGCTCTCCCCCATAACGAAGAGAAAGAAAGCGGCTCGCTTCGACGTGCATCAAGACGTAGTCGCGGTAGGCGAGATTGTCCTCAAGAGAAAACCCGTAGGGCGGATTGCTGACAAGTCCCGCGATAAAAGCCAATGCTACCGCAGCGATTGCAAGCCTCCAATATTTGACACGGCGCCAAAGAGTTGAGATGAGTGCGAGCATGACCAGCGGAACGACGGCGAGCATATAGCGGGCCAGTACAGCTCCGCCAACGACCGACATAAAAGCTAGATACGCAAGAATGACTGTAAGAAATACAGACTGAATCCAGAACGGAATGCGTGGCCGGGCAATGCTCTCAGCTAATGTTTTCTGCTGCTGCGCCGGTCGCAACATCGCTAGCAGTCCCGCGACGGTCAACAGATAAAGGCCGAAATACCCAAACAACTGCCATAGTCGCATCAGCAATGCGATGGGAATTCGCATGGGGCTAAAGGTGGCGGCAACGTTGTAGCGAAAGAATTCTGGATTACCCAGCAGAAAGCCAGTCTTCAGGTAATGATATGCATACCAAGAGGCGAGCGGAGCAACCGGGAAGAGTAGTAACAACGTATCTCGCCATTGCGCGCGCGGGGGCAAAAACTCGAGCCATCTGCTCCCGTTCAAACGTGAGCGAACAAATCTAGCTTTGAGCTCCCAAACAAAAAGCGCGAGTGGCGCGAGAATGGCCGTTTCTTTTGCGAGGGCCGCAAGAGAAAACCAAATGGCATAGCTCCACCGCGCATCTCCGTTTTTACGCGAATCGACGTATGCGGCCAACGCCCAGAAAGTGAAACCGGCCGCTGGCAGGTCAACATGCGCCATCGAACTCTGCG
>JAYVCW010000607.1:0-3947 GCA_043749775.1 Acidobacteriaceae bacterium
CAAACTCTTCTCCGCACACCGCGCAGGTTTTGATCGGGAAGGCCATTTCCACTCCATAATACGACGGTCCTGTCGCTCCAAGAAAGGGGGACATCGGCCTGAAAAGCCGGTTGGGTTCCTCGCAAGTTAACGGGTAATTCGTAAACTGAACCATCTGATTTCCTGCGCCCCGAGCGTCGCTTCCCACCCCGCCTGCTACAATCGTCTTTAACTCTCGAGTGCAACCAAGCGCATGAAATGCCCCTTTTGCGGGTTTGAAAATGACAAAGTTGTGGATTCGCGCGAAAGCAAGGAAGCGGATTCCATCCGCCGCCGGCGCGAATGCCTGAAGTGCGAGAAGCGCTTCACCACCTACGAGCGCATCGATGAAATCCCGTACATGGTTGTAAAAAAAGACGGCCGGCGCGAGCGTTTCGACCGCCAAAAAGTTCTGAACGGCTTGATGCGGGCTTGCGAAAAACGTCCCGTCCCCATTAGCAGACTTGAACAGATCGTGAACGAAGCTGAGACATTCGTGATTGAGTCAGCGGAGCGGGAGAGAAAGACGAGCGAGATCGGCGAACTCATTATGAACCGTTTGCGACGTCATGACAAAGTCGCCTACGTTCGCTTTGCCTCGGTCTATCTCGACTTCAAAGACGTACAGGAATTCATGGCCGAATTGAAAGACTTACTTAAAACCAAAGATAAAGATCCCGAGCCAAAAGCTAAAGGCACCAGGTAGTCCGATCAACAATCTATGAGTTATAAAATTACGCTGATCCCCGGCGACGGCATTGGTCCTGAAGTGGTCAAAGCAACGGTTCGCATTCTTGAAGCGACAGGAATAAAGTTTGATTGGGAAAGTTTCGCCGCTGGCGCCGAGGCCTTCGAAAAATATAAGGAATACATCCCTAAGGAACTCAGCGAATCGATCGAGCGCACAAGGGTCGGCCTGAAAGGACCGGTGAGCACGCCCATTGGGGGCGGGTTCTCGAGCATCAATGTAGAACTCCGAAAGCGCTTCGAACTTTTCGCGAATTTTCGTCCCATCCGAAATCTGCCGCACATTTCTACCCGTTATCCCGGCGTCGATCTGATTGTCGTGCGCGAAAATACTGAAGGCTTGTATTCGGGCATCGAGCACGAAGTAGTTCCGGGAGTAGTCGAAAGCCTCAAGATCATCACGGAGAAGGCTTCGACGCGCGTCTCGCGGTTCGCATTTGAGTACGCGCGCAAAAATAAGCGCAAGAAAATTCATTCCATCCATAAAGCAAACATAATGAAAATGTCGGATGGACTGTTTCTCCGTTGCTCCCGCACGGTGTCCAAGGAATATCCGGAGATCACCTACGGCGAGCACATCGTCGACAATACCTGCATGCAACTGGTAATGAATCCTTACCAGTACGACATGCTTTTAATGGAGAACCTCTACGGCGATATTCTCTCTGATTTGTGCGCCGGCCTGGTTGGAGGCCTGGGGTTGGTGCCCGGGGCGAATTTCGGCCACAGTTGCGCCATCTTCGAAGCCGTGCACGGCTCGGCCCCCGATATCGCCGGTAAAAATATCGCCAACCCCACCGCCGTCGTGCGTTCCGCCTTACTCATGCTGGGGCATCTTGGCGAGCACGACGCCGCCGCAAAAATCAGCAATGCTCTTGACGAGGTCTATAACGACGGCAGTAAATTGACCAGAGACGTGGGTGGAAGCGCCGGAACTTCAGAATTCGCCGACTCGGTGATTGAAGCAATGGCTTCGCAAAAGTAAAGCTGCGATCAACCTGGAACCCGAGCACGAATGATCCCATCTCGATGACCAGCTTTTGATAAACTTTCGTTTTATTGTGCTACAAGATATAGATCGGTGTTGTCTTGAAAAGTTTGGAAATGCCCTATAACCGCGGTCTTCACCGCTTCGCCACCTTTGTGGCTTGCGCTACGTTTTTTCTTATCGTCGCGGGTGCGCTGGTTACGAGTAATGACGCAGGGCTTTCTGTTCCGGATTGGCCAACTACCTTCGGATCGTTTTACAAAATGCCCGCAATGGTTGGCGGGGTCAAGTACGAACACGGCCATCGCATGGTGGCCGAATTCATCGGCCTCATGACCGTCATCCTGGCCGTCTGGACATGGAGAGTTGAAAAGCGGCGATGGTTGCGCATGTTGGGCTTGGCTGCATTAGCCACCGTGATCACGCAAGGCATTCTTGGCGGCATGACCGTCCTGTTTTACTTGCCCGCGCCAATTTCAAGTGCGCACGCCGCGGTTGCGCAAACTTTTTTCTGTATTGCCGTCGCTATCGCCTTGTTCACCGGACGCCGCTGGATCGAAGAGCAGCCGCGCACTGAACTCGATCAGCGTCGCCCTGCTCTCTTCACTTTGACGTTGCTCTCAATTTTTGTTCTCTACGTGCAGCTCATCCTCGGCGCGATGTTTCGTCATCACGGCCTCAGCTGGTGGCCGCACGTCATCAATGCCGCTGTCGTCGCCATCGTTCTTTCCTGGACAGCCGTACGGGCCATCTCGGTGCACTCACAAGTCGACGCCGTCCGGCGTCCCGCCGTCCTTATGCTCGGCCTGATGGTCGCTCAACTTTGTCTCGGTTTCCTGGCGTTCATCACGCGGGTCATGTGGGGGCGGAATGCGTCGCAGCCAGAATTGCCGATGGTAATCTCGACCGTCGTCCACGTGGCCGTCGGCGCCCTGTTACTCGCAACCACCGTGATACTCGCCATTCAAGTCTGGCGCCACGTGCCAGTCGCCTTCGAAGAACGCATTCCGGGACGAAAGCAAGACCCAGTCGCGGCTTGAACTGCTTGCGCAGCCAACAGAGTTTCCCGTCGACGTGATATTCCGCTACGGCCATCGTAGAATGACGTGTGACTCCAAATCCCTCCGCTCTTGCCGAGCCGCGACAACACTATTCCGATAGCACTTCCCAAGCCATCATCTCGGTTCGCGATATCGTGCATCGCTATCAGAGTCGCACTGCCCTTCACGGCGTGTCCTTTGACGTGCGGCCCGCTGAATTGTTCGGCCTTTTAGGTCCAAACGGAAGCGGCAAGACGACTCTCTTCCGCATTCTTTCGACCCTGATGGTTCCGACTTCGGGAACCGCAACCATCGCTGGCTTTGACGCGGTGCGCGAGTCTGCGTCGTTGCGGCGCCACATCGGCGTTGTCTTTCAGGCCCAAAGCATTGACCCTAAACTCACCGCCTACGAAAATCTGTGGCATCAAGGGCATCTCTACGGTTTGCGCGGCGGCGACCTGAAGCGTCGTATCGAAGAGATCTTAAGCCGCGTCGGATTGTTAGACCGCTCCGCCGACCGCCTGGAAACCTTTTCCGGAGGAATGCAGCGCCGAATTGAATTGGCCAAGGGTCTGCTCCATCATCCGGAGGTGTTATTGCTCGACGAGCCTACGACGGGACTAGATCCGGGCGCCCGCCATGATCTCTGGAAATATCTGCAAATCCTGCGCGATCAGGAAGGCGTGTCCATCCTCGTTACCACTCACCTGATGGAAGAGGCTGAGCGTTGCGATCGACTGGCAATCCTGAACGAGGGCAACCTGGTTGCCCTGGGCACTCCGGAAAGCCTGACCCGCGAGATCGGCGGCGATGTGGTTTCGTTCGAGTCCACCGATGCCGAGGCCTTGGCTGAACGTATACGAAGAAAGTTCCGAGTCGATGCTACGGTGATGAATAAACAGGTGCGCCTTGAAATTGAGAATGGACATCGTTTCGTGCCCGATGTGGTCGAAGCCTTCCCGGGAGAGATCCAGTCTCTAAGCGTGAGCAAGCCGACGCTAGAGGACGTCTTTATCCGACGGACCGGCCACCGCTTCTGGAGCGAAGACATCGTTCCAGCGCAGAAGACGGGCAAGAAAAAGCGTTCGTCATCCTAAACGAACCGCCGCCTGCCGCTGGCACTCGGCGGGCGATGGAGTACGTAATTCGCTTCG
>JAYVCW010000608.1:0-2598 GCA_043749775.1 Acidobacteriaceae bacterium
CGCGGGAACATTGGAGGAAACATTTGGCTCAATAAGACTTTCTTACCCGCTCGATAGACTCCTTCGCGAAGCCCTCGCCGCCATCGACGCCGCGAAAGGGGGATCGTGATGCACCCATATCTCGACGATGCGCTGCGTGCGCTATTCGTGACCGCCATGTGCGGCCTCGTGCTTGTCTATCTGGCGAGAGGCCCTGTGACCGGGAACGTTGGTGTAGCGCTGTTTACGACCGGGGCGGTGGGTGTCATCTTCGTTGGCTTTGCGCGGCTTGTGCTTTGGTTGACGGGAGCGTGACGATGAAAACTGAACAGCAGATTCGCGCGGAGATTTCGGATTGCGGCTTCAGAATTGCCGCACTCAAGAATGAACGCGGATGGTGGGTCAATGACGATCGGTTCAAGCTATTGAACCGCATCGCCGCGCTCGAATGGCTCGTCGGCAAACCAAAACCCAAGCCGACGCCCCCGGCGGATGAATCTGACAGGGATCGAGTATGACCCACAGCGCCCCCATCGCCACTCGCGATCACGTCGCCGTTGGCGCATCTCAGCCCGACCCGCGCGCTTGCGGCTGGGTTGACAGGCCGGCGGTCAGTGCGGCCGTGGCACGAGACAACACGAAACTGGCGCTGTGGTTTGTCTGCCCGCCGATGGCCGCAGTGGTGGCGTGGGGCGACTGGTTGAAACTTTGGACGAGGGCGAGATAATGGGTCAGCACTTTGTCACAGACCGCGAGAGAATAGCGTGGCAGAAAGAAGCAAATCACAGAATGGAGACGGCAATGGCGAAGCGCCTTAACCTAGCAGATAAAGTTGTAATGGTTATAGTTGATAAGATCGTTGCGGAATTGTTGCGGCCTGGACCCGTGGCCGAAGAACGAGAGTGCTATGAAATGGCGCAGGAACTCCGCGACATGATTCCGAAGATAAAAATCCTAGTCGCAGAAGTTCTTAGAACTGAAGGCGTTTCGTTGTCGTAATTGGCGAGCTTTGGCTGATGCCGCTAACGGCATGGGTTGAGTGGGTGAAAATGCTGACAGGGGCAAGGTAATGCAACGACAAGCAGTTGATCTAGCATTTCTTGGTGTTGGGCTTATTTGTCTCTCCGCATCTTTCCTCAGACGTGGAGGATGGGAGGAATACGTGTTGGCGGCGGCCGGAAATGTCTTCTTAGGGATAGCTATTGGAATGTCACTATATCACTGACGCATCACCCTGCCGGTGTTCTGGCCGGCGATTTGGAGGATTGGGAAATGACTGACGAAGAACTAATCGAGGCGATGTTCCTGGCGTATGAACGCGCTGGCGGCTTCCCGGTTGGAAGCCGCTGCGGGATTGCTGCTGCTCTATACGCCGCCAAGCCGCTGATCGCCGCCGAGGCGCGGGAAAAGGCGCTAAGGGAAGCGGCTCAGACAGTAAGAGCCGTTCCGGAAAATCCTTTGTTTGACACCGAGGAAGGAACCGCCAGCCGAATATGCGGCTTTGCAGCCGACACCATCCTCGCCCTAATTCGGGAGCCGCTCAAATGATAAATGCCTTGGACATACCCGCGCTTGAGGCTGACTTGGTTCGCTGGAAGGCTGAAACCATAGGGGAGCGACACTACGGGTATGAGATTGACCCCAACGAACTTCGCGCACTCATTGTAGCGGCGAAGGAACGGGATTTGTTTGCCGATGAAATGAGTAAACGAGGTCTCGTCTTAGACGCTGCTCTGGCTGAAATCGTCTCCCTCCGCGCTAAGCTGGAACAGGCGGAGAAAGAGCGGGACGAACTGATAGAAGCCCACGCGAGCCACGCCGACGGCTATGCCGATGCAATGGCTTGCGTCAGGGAGCAAGCCGCTCAACTCGCCGCCCTCCGCGCCAAGATGGCACAGGCGGAAAGAGCATTGAACGAAATTGCGTCGATGGACAAGTTCACATCTTCAACCGGAGCAGAGGAAAATAAGGCGGTGACAATCTCCGTCGCTGCCGTCGCCGCCATCCATGAAAAAGCGGACGGAAAATGGGACAGCCAAATAGCGCCATGTCCGATGTGCGGGTTCCACGTTGAGACGGTTCAACGTGCTCCAACGTTCATAATCGAAGAATAGTCAGCCCTCGCCGCAATTTGTGAGAAGGACAAGACGACATGACACTCGACGAACGGGTTGAGCGCAGCGCCAAGCGTATTTGCTGTCCTGCCGGCTGCGAAGGCGGCATCAGAGGCGGCACCTTTCACTGCGATTGGACAATGCACGCCGGTGTTGCCCGCTTTGCCCTCGTCGCCGACGCGCCAGAGATCGCGGCTGCGAAATCGTGCGGAAAGATCGAAGGATTAACGGAGGCCGTGGCGCTGATTCGTCGCGCTCACCCGTATCAGGTGTTCGAGGGATTGCGCGACATCAACGCCCGTATTGCAGCTATCGAATTTGCTTTTCACGCCCGCCCCAAGGGCGTCGCCATGTTTCATCCCGACCAGGAAGGGAAGGCGACATGAGCGTTCCTGACGTATTCGCTATCACCTTCATGGCATTCATTGGCGGTTTCGTGATGGCTTTGCAAATCGCGGTTTATGTCACAAACCGCGAGCGACTTGCGCTGTTGCGAACAGCCAAC
>JAYVCW010000609.1:0-2845 GCA_043749775.1 Acidobacteriaceae bacterium
CCCACCGCGCTCACGCGAGACAATGCCACGGCATTGAATTCAGATTCCTGCCGGATAAGCGAAGCCACGAGATACGGGTCGAGCCCATTCTGCTGCGAATACTTGCGCAAGTCTGACCAGTAGGCTTTCGGAAACAGCGCCTCCCAATACGGCCGCGGCAGGTCGGGGATATCAACCGCAAAATAATTTGGCGTCGAGCGTTTCATGATCTCGATGCCGCGATCGTACCGCCCGCCTTCCTGATACACACGGGCCATTTCGGGCGGAGCCCACGCTCCTCCCTCTTCTTTGGCGGCCGCCTGCAACTCACGTACGGCCATGTCAGCCAGCGCGCCGTTCGACAGCAGGCGAGCCCGCTCCACACGAAGATTGTCATCGGGAGGCTCGGTCGCTGTAACCGGCCCCTTTGATGACAAAGCAGAAACGTGATCGAGAAGCGCATAGTAGCCAGGATCGGATTGTCTGGGATCGCCCTTGGAGAGATCCTGAACCAGATCACCTGCTTTTCCGGGATCCTGTTTCGGCGCGTCTTTATTCGCCGCCACTTCAGTCACCGTCGGCTGCGGCGCAACGTCCTTGGCAATATCTTTCGCCGCGGTCTCAGCCGACGCATCGACGCCAGGTAAAGTCTTCAGCCGCTGCCGAGCTAACTCTGCATAATAATAATTATGAAAGCGCTCAGAAAGTTTTTGATAAAACGCCCGCGCCATCGCCGGGTTGTGGTCTTCTTCCGCGATCCGCGCCCGCCAATACAAAGCGTTTGGAACTTCCGCTGAATCCGGATACTGGACCAGCTGATTTTCGAATCCTTGGCGGGCCACGTCGGTCCGGCCCTGGCGGAAGCTCAGCCACGCCGACTTCCAATGCGCATACGAGGCTTTGGTTCCTTTCGGAAAGCGCTGCTGCAGTTCGTGAAAATATTCGATGGCATGGTCGAAGTCCCGCTTCAGCAGATACATGTTCCCAGCCGAAAGCAGAGCCTGCTCAAGCCACGGGCTCGATGGTCCAAACTGCCGCAAATCGTTTAATGTGCGCTGCACTGTCTGATCGTCGTTGCTTGAATGCTCGATTTCGCTGAGCAAATAAAGGCGCTGCGCTTCGGCATCTCCGGTCTGCGTACCGAGCGAAATAAGTAGCGGCTTTGCTTCTTTGTCGTTGTTTGTTTTGACAAGCGCGGTCGCCAGGGCGAGTTGCACCGACACTTTGTCGGCAACGCTTGCATCCGCAAGCAAGCCACGATATTCATTGGCGGCATCGCTGTAATGCTTGGCTTTGAAGAGCAAGTCAGCGCGCGTGTGGCGTTCGCCGGGCGTTCCAGAGACATTCAGCTTGCGTAATTCTTGTCCTGCCATCTCGGCTTCGAAGCTGTTCGGAAGATTGAAATAGAGATTTTTAAAAGCAGCGACTGCTTTGGCATTGTCACCCGCAAGTTCGTACGCCCGTCCGATGGCCCACTCGAGATCGCTGCGAACCGGATTTCTATCCTTCTCAAGAATCGCTGCCGCCTCGGCTGCTTTCCCCTCGTCGAAGAGCGCGTTCGCGTAAACGACGTGGGCGTCGCGAATCAGCAGCGAGTCCGGAAACTTATTACTGAAATCGGCGAGCGTTGCGATCGCTTGTGCGTTGTGCCCCGTTCGCTGGTAGGCATCGCCGAGGTAATAGGCGATGTAATCTGCCACTTCGCTCGCCCCAGCCCTGGCGTGAGTGAGCGGATCGATCGCCTTGGCGTAGTCGTGATCGAGCGTGTGCGCGTAGCCAACTACCAGCCAAGCCAGCGCTCCCGCGTCTTCTTTGCTGTTCCGACGGGCGTAACCTTCGACTCCGGCATACGCGCCGGGCGTGCGATCCTGCAACAACTGTTGGGCCATCGGGCGCAGGCTTGAAGAGGCGACGAAGGCTTGTCTCACCCGCCGCACATGCGGAGAGGGTGGCTTGCGTTTCTTTTTAGCGCCCGCCTTTTTTGTTTTTGCGGATACACCCGCCTTCGACGAAGCAGTCTTGTTCGAAGCTTTCGCCGAACCTGATGCGGATGTTTGTTTTGCAGAAGAAGCTTTGTTTGCGGCTTTTTTAGTGGGGGCTTTCTTGGTTGCAGCTTTTGCAGGCGAAGCGTCTGAATTGTCGGATGCTGAAGTTGGTTGCGATTGACCGACAGCGTTCGCCAAGAAAACGAGCGGAAGAATAAGAAGATTTAGAGCGAATACCGCAACCACGAAACGACGCACTCAACCCCTACCTACTGCCGAAAATTCGGACCCATGATCGACAGATCGTCTTCTGCGAGACTTCGTACGACTTCATTCTGAAAGTAGTTTCCAGAAGCTGCAACCGTGCTCCCGTAACGCTTCTGGTACGTTGCCCGGCTCTTATCGATAACCTCTTTGAGCCGATCGTAGAGGTCCTTGTTCTTGCGGCCTTCCGCGACGTTCGCTTGATTATAGAGCTTGATCTCGTCGACTAGCAGTCGTGAGAATCTTTGCGCCTTGCGGTGCGTTTCCTGATCTTCCGGAGATGCTCCGGGAGCAACTTCCGCGACGGGCTCAATCTCTGCCACCGGAACAGACTGCGCCTGCGCGATCGGCAAAGGCTCAGGCTCCGCAACTCGAACAGGCGCGTCGAAGTGCGGGGCCGGGGCAGCGGATGCCGCCGCTGCCATGGCATGCCCAGGATTATGCGCTCCAAAGGGATCGTTAAAAGCTGGGGCACCGTGTACCGCGGGTGCGGTCACGCTTGCATGCGCAGCACCCGCATGGCTTTCAGCCTGTGGCGCTCCTGGGTCTTTCTGTGCCAGCTTGCGCAACGAGTTGATCTCGAGCCAAGCGCTCGTTGACAGTACAAGTAGTTCAAG
>JAYVCW010000610.1:0-8685 GCA_043749775.1 Acidobacteriaceae bacterium
TGGGTTCAGCGGTGGCCACGGTAGAAAAGATGGATACGAGAAGCAGTATTCGTCGAAGCTTTTTTCCAAATCCAACTTTCATCAGAAACTTACCTTCAGTGCGAGCTGAATTAGCCTTGGACCGCCTGACCCGAGACCGACGTTATTTTGCGCGGCATCCGGAGTCGTGAAGAGCGCTCCAAAGTTAGGCGCCGCGGAAATATTAGCCGGCAAGGCGAAACTGGGATGGTTGGTGATGTTGAAGAATTCAGCGCGGAATTGTGCGTTAGCCTTCTCGCCTATCTTCAAGTTCTTGAGAATTGAGAAATCGAAATTACGATATCCCGGTCCAACGACGATGTTTCGCCCGGCATCACCGAAGGTCAGGGGCTGGTTGTCAACGAAAGCTGCCGTGTTGAACCACTTGCTGACGGTGTGGGGGCCGGCGTTAGGATCACCGACCAGGTCAGGCCGGTCGTTGCCGAGTCCCGTGCCGCTAAGCCCCTTACCGGTCAGAACCGAGAATGGTTGCCCGGTCTGTAATGTCAGGATGCCGCCTACCTGCCAACCTTCACCGAGCAATTTTGGAAGGCTCCGAATCGCGGGTACATCGTAATTAAAACTCCAGCTCAGGCGGTGACGAATATCGAAGTCCGAATTTCCGCGTTCCGCCGCCAGATTGTAGTTGTCTTGCGGAAAGATGGTGGTGGCATTTGCCCCAGATCCAAAAAATACGGAAGCTCCGTCGATCGAATGCGACCAAGTGTAAGAAGCCAGGAAGGAGAGTCCGTTGCTGAAGCGCTTGTCCAGTTTTCCCTGCAAGCTGTGGTAATTCGAACTGACAGAATCCTGGGCCTGGAATAACTGGGCAAAGCCGAAGTAAGGCGTCCGCACGATGCTCGGGATGTTCCCCCACAGTTGGTTGTCGTACAGGAACTGCGCAACCGACGGAGGAATGCCAAGGAGTTCCATACGCCCGACCACGGCGGGAACAGTCGGATTGCCTGGCAGGGGCGGGAGGCTATCGATCTGCTGCTTGGTGATGTATGCCTGATCGATCTGCACGAATCGCGGCAACTTGGTCCCAGTTGTGCCAACGTAAGCCACGTCCAGCAGTATGCGCCCAGGCAGTTGATGCTGGACGCCAAAGTTGAAGTGCTGTGCGTAGGGTGTTCGCAGCTTTTGCGCAGTGACCGTGAGTACTGGAAATCCCGAAGGGCCGAAAGGATTTGGCCAACTCGCGAAAGGAAACGGAGTGAAGAAGTCAGGCAGGAATGGCGGGTTGAGCATCACGTTGCCGGGAATGTTACCGATGATAGTTTCGTAGAACAAACCATATCCCGAGCGCAACACGGTTTTTCCATCGCCGAACAGGTCCCAGGCAATTCCGACACGTGGAGCGAAGTTGTTGTGATCGCCATCGTAGATGCCGCCCACCTTGCCCTGTGTGACTACCCCAGAGGCCTCAAGGGCCGACACGTCGTTTTGGATATTCGGATTGGTCGGGTCCAGAAAAGTGGTGTAGTTCTGCGGTCGCCAGGAACTGAGCCGCCCGTGGGCTTCGTGCAGCACGGTGTTCAATTCATAGCGCAAACCGTAATTCAGTGTTACGTTGCGGCGCAGTTTGAAAGTGTCTTGCGCGAAGATTCCATAGCTGCTGTTGCTGAAGTTGCGGTGAGAGTCACCGACGAACTGGAGAGCGCCGTCAGGGAGTCCCTGCGCAAAGTCGATCAGGGCATTCGGGATGTTTACAGGATTGCCACCGCTGTCGGTGCCAGCGAGATTATCCAATCCGCTGAAGGTGATTTGCCCACTGAAAGCGAGGTCATACAGGCGGTTGAGTTGCTGGTAGCGGATATCGCCACCAACTTTGAAGGAGTGTCTCGCGGTGGTGTGCGAAAGATTGTCAATAAATTGGAAAGTATTGGTAGCGGTACGACCGGGCTGGTCGATTGCGCCGCCCAGGTTGGAAATGGACGAACTGCCACCGACAAAACCGCCGGCGAAAGCCAACTGCGGTATGTTCCCCAGGTTCAGTGTTGAATTTGCTGGCCATCCGGTATTGAAACCGAATGTATCGGCCTGTGGTCCGGCTTCGGTGGTGAGCAAGATGTTGGAGCGGGTAAATCCAAAGCGCGCCTCATTTAATGTTGTTGGGTTGATGACATGGGTATACGACAGAGCGACCAGCTGATTGGCTCCGCCGTCGTTCACCCCGTACCCGGGAATATTCGTGCCGCTCTGTCCCGGGGTGAAAGGAAAGAAAATATCCACTCGAGTTCTGCTGTAACGCGCCGACAATGTATCGGAACTTCGCAGGTGATGGTCCACTTTCACTAAAAACTGGTCGGTGGCGTCGTGTTGCGAGGGAGACGAAATGAAGTTGCCCGACGAACCTGTCAAATTTGGTTCAGGAAATAGAGTATTCAGAATCTGGGCACTAATTGGATTAACCGCAATTGTGATCGGGTTGCCATTCTGATCGAGGAATTGGCCCTGGCGTTCGGCCAACGTAGGTACATTGGTGATCCGAGTGATTCCAGCTTGGCGGCGAAAGCCTTCATAGTTCAGGAAGAAGAAGGTCTTGTTCCTGACGACCGGTCCTCCCAGCGTCCCTCCGAACTGGTTCAGGCGCAACGCGGACTTAGCGAAGTTCGCGTCATTGAAAAAATTCCTCGCATCCAATGCATCATTGCGGAAGAACTCGTAGGCGGATCCATGCAACTGATTGGATCCCGACTTTGTGACCAGGTTCACAACGGATCCAGTATTTCTCCCATATTCTGCCGAGAAGGTGTTGGTCTGAACTTCGAACTCCTGAATGGAATCGATGGAAGGTATCTGCGCCGCGGTTCCGCCGAACGAGTCGTTATTATCAATACCGTCGACCAGAAAGTTGTTGGAAGTCGACCGTTGCCCGTTAGAAGAGAACCCCGATACGCCACCCTCTCCGCCTTGCTGGCCTCCTCCTCCGCCGGAACTGGCAACTCCCGGGTTAAGGCGCGCCAGTTGCGCAAAATCGCGCCCATTCAGTGGCAAGTCTTCAACCTTCCGATTGTCGATGATCTGCCCGAGCTTCGACGTTTCGGTCTGGGTCAAAGCGGCGTCGGACTTTACTTCGACGACTTCGGCTTTTGAACCTACGCGCAGCATAAAATCGATCGTACGAATTTGATCAACGTCGACTTGGACCTCCGTTATTGTGCTGGTGGCAAATCCGGTTGCCTCGGCTTTGATCTGATAGACCCCAGTCGGGAGGGCATTGATGCGAAAGATTCCGTTGTCTGCGGTGCTGGTTTCACGTTGCAAACCCGTGGAAGGACTCGTGACCGTTACTGTCGCGCCAACGATCTGAGCGCCTTTCTGGTCTCGAATGTCTCCGACGATTCCACCTTGCGTGGTTTGCGAATGAACTTCATTGACAAGCAGCGCAGCGACAAAAGCAACAACGAAGAGTGCTCGGTTCAACCTTGATGTCCACATACCGCCACCCCCTCATGGGCATTTGAACTTGTCCTCAGCGCGCTTGCGCGGCTGGGTTAGTCTCTGAAATTTCGTTCTTGTAGACGAGACCACCCTTCATCACGAATTGAACATGTTGCAGTAGTCGAATGTCACTTAGCGGATCGCCTTTGACTGCAACCATATCGGCAAACATGCCTTCCCTAACGGCTCCGATGCGGTCCGACCATCCCATCAAGTCCGCAGCATTCGCGGTGCCGCTTTGCAACGCCTGCGCCGGAGTCAACCCAAGCTCGACCATGGACCAGAATTCGCCGCCGTTCTGACCGTGAGGATAAACGCCGGCATCGGTTCCGAGTGCGACGCGGACGCCGGAGTGAAACGCCTTCGCCATATTCTTCTTCGCTGCGGGAATAATGATTGCGGCCTTTTCCATGACCCAAGGCGGGAGGTGCATCTGGGGGGCGTTTTCTGCAAACCAGAACAGCGGGTATGAAGTTGGCACGAGATAAGTGTTGTGCTCTTTCATCAGGGCAATGCCTTCGTCGTCGAGAAAAATGCCGTGTTCAATGGAATCCACTCCTGCTCGCACCGCGTCTTTTATGGAAATAGCAGAGTGAGCATGAGTCGCCACTTTGCGGCCAAGCCGATGCGACTCTGTAATCAGGACTTTCATTTCCTCGGGACTATACTGTTCGAGCAGCGGGTTATCGCCCTTCGAGAAGACCCCGCCGGATGCGCAGAACTTGACCACGTCGGCACCGTATTTGATCACCTCGCGCACACGGTGCATCACAGCTTCGGTGCCGTCCGCCACCCCTTCCGCAGAATAATGAAATTCAAATGGCAGCAGGCTGTTGTCGCAGTGCCCTCCGGTAATACCAAGAGGAGGGCCGGATACCTGCATGCGAGGGCCGATCACGTCGCCAGCATTGATCGCGTCGCGAAGGGCCACATCTGAGTATCCTTCCGCTCCCACGTTGCGCACGGCGGTGAATCCGGCAAGCAACGTGAGGCGCGCGTTCTTTGCACCGGTGAGTGCGGCGCGCGGAGAGGAAATGCCCAGGCCTTCGTACCCGCCACTACCTGCGTCGGACGTCAGGTGAGTGTGGACATCGATGAATCCGGGCAGGAGTGTCGCATCTCCGAGATCGATAATCGTTGCCCCGGAAACAGCAGTAGGTGTGCCGCTCGATACCGAACGGATCTTGTTCCCAACGATGAAGACCACGGGGCGGTCGACCATGCGTCCGGTTGAGGGATCGAACAGGCGACCGGCTCGAACGACGACGGTCTGACCAGGCTTCGCTTCGTCGGGGAAGGCTCGCTGGGCGAAGGGACTTGCCACCGCAAAAATAAGTACGCAAGCCGCGAAAATGTTTCGACAAAATCGGCCGTAGCATCTGATGTCGAAGCCCATGATTGTTTCTCCCGCCCTTGTTTTCTGCTATGACTCCCTTCCTGCAACAATCGCAGGTGGGGCCGTCGTCACCAGCATCTCCAGGTTTTGCTGTAACAAGCGGAGCACAAATTTCACGTCGTCAATGGTGTTGTAGGCGTGGAAAGAGATCCTCAACCCATCATGCCGGCTGGAACAAATCACTCCATCTCGAGCGAATATTCGTACCAAACCTTCGGCGTCTTGGGACTGAAGTACGACGAGAGGCCCCACGCTGTCGAGCGGGGTTTTGATCTGGATCCCAAGTTCCGAAGCACCGCCGATCAAAGCCGTCGTCAGGATGCGAATCTGGTCGGCCACGTTCTGTAATCCGAATTGCTGCAGGAGTTTTACACCCGCGATTGCGCCGTAAATGGTGGGGATCGGGGGCGTTCCCGACTCGAATCGCCGTGCGCCAGGGGCAGGATCAAGAAGCCTTACATCAAAAGCAAATGGATTTCTCTGGCCGAACCAGCCGGTGACGGTTGGGACCAGAGAGTCAGCGAGCGATTTGCGCACGTACATGAAGGCCAGGCCTGGAGGGCCGAGCAGATACTTAAGAGTGCCGCTCACATAGACGTCCAGCTGCATTGTTTTCACATTGATCGGGCGAGTTCCGCTGTCCTGGTAGTCATCGAGCAGCAGGAGAGCGCCGCGATCGTGCGCGATTTTCGTAATTTCGGCGACGGGACTACGAAAGCCATTCATGAAGCACACATGAGTCAAAGGAACGATCAGGGTATTGCGATCGACCAGTGCATCGTAGGCTTCCACTCGAATTCGATTTTTCTCGGCTTCGACAAAGGTTACGTCAGCTCCGCGGGGCCGTTGTGCAAGCCAGATGTGCCCCATGGTGGGAAAATCAAATTCGCCAATCACCACCTTATTCCGCTCTTTGAACGACAGAGCGCTGACAAGAGCATTGACGCCCGCCGACGCGCTGGCCACCAGAGCGACCTCTTCCGGTTCCGCCCCTATCAATTCCGCAAAGAGGCGGCGTGCGGATTCGTATTCCTCGACCCAAAGATCCCAGGGAGAACCATGCTTGTGCCAACTGGATAGGTATTCGTGCATGCCCTGCTCAACATCGTGAGAGAGGGCACCTTGAGAGCAACTATTGAGGTAGATCTTGTCCGCTAAAACCGGGAAGCGTTTGCGAAAGTCTTCCATGTTCTGAGTCAACGTGCCCCTTGCATTTGACGCTCTGTAGAGTTGTCGTTGGAGATCCGACACCAAGTAGTGGGCGCAAAGTTACTGCCAGCGGTGGCAGACTGTCAAGAGTATTTTTAATATCCGATATTCACTGGGTATGTCAGTGGCCACTTTTATAACGAAACGCTACTAAAGCGTTTGTGCTGCGTTTTTGGGTGACTTTTCAAGACAACATCGCGGAACGACTTTCGTTACTGGAAGCGCTTTGCTTGCACAATACAGACAACGAAACACGCAAATTCCCAACTCTGATATATCAATTAAATTCTCTTGACATCGTCAGCGGAGGGGGGTATTTTTGCCCGCGTTCGGTTAAGGAGAGCAATCATGGCCAATGACAAGACCACATTTTTTCGCTTCACTTCGGTGGTTGTCGTACTGGTGATCATGGCTGTTGGGAGTTCGGTCGCACAGCTCTTTCCGGGCCGCATAACTGGAGCTGTCCGCGACGCTCAAGGGGCGGTCATCCCGGGTGCCACGGTCATGCTCTCGAATCCAACTACGGGACTGGAGCGCACCATCACAACCGACGATGCCGGAAATTTCCATTTTCTGGAGTTGCCGATCGGAACCTTCCGATTGACTATCACCAAACAAGGCTTTGGAACGTCCATCATCACCGATATCGAAACATCCCAAGGAGTTGTCAACACCATCGATCCTGTTCTGAAAGTTGGCTCGGTCAATTCGCAAGTCGAGGTTCTGTCAACGCCCCCGCTTATCCAGACAGAAACGAATTCTACGGGCGGGCAACTCAGCGAAGTCCAGGTCCAGTCGCTGCCAATCGGTAATAGCGACTACACCCGTTTGGCATTGGTTCTTCCGGGCGTGACTCAAAACAGCAATTTTGCCTTCGCGCAGTACACCATTAACGGTTCGCGATCGCGGTCGAATGGGTTCAATATCGATGGCGCATCCGACACGGATCCATCGACCTATCTACCATCGATCAACGAGGGCGGCAATTCCGCGACGGCGGCGACGCGTCTGCCTCTGGACGCAATCGAAGAAGTCAGCGTCTCAGCGAACGCTGGCGCGGACAGCGGGCAGAACTCCGGTAGCGTCATGAACGTGACGATTCGCAGCGGAACGAACGATCTTCACGGCTCCGTGTACGAGATGCATCGCGATGCCGCGCTCGACGCCGCCAATTTCTTCGAGAATCTCGGTGGCGTTCCAAAAGCCCACTTCGTGTGGAATGAATTCGGTGGAACTGTAGGCGGTCCGATCAGCATTCCCCATTTGTACGATGGCCGCAATCGCACCTTCTTTTTTGCCGGATACGATGGCAGTCGCTTGCAGCTGGGCACAACCCTGAACGGCAACGCGCCAACTCCGGCCCAAATTGAGACGGCCACAAATTTAGTCCAGTCGCAAGGCATGACGCCAAATCCACTGGGGCTCAATATTGTTGGCCTGTATTCGCCACTTGGCCTGTCAGGCCCCTTCGTCGTGGACAATCGCGGACAGCAATCTCCGAACAGCGGGGTTTTGAAGTTTGATCACCGAATATCAAATTCCGATTCCCTGTCCGCGCGATATCTGCACGGCCAAGGCGAAGACGAATATCCCGGCGGCGGGCCCGGACCAGGAGGCGGTTCGCAGTTGAATCCCTGGTTTGGCGTGACCCCTACCGTGGCTGACAATTTCGCGATCAGCGAAGTTCACTTATTCGGCCCAAGCCTGATTAACACGATTCGATTGGGCTGGAATCGATTCAGCCAATTCCAAAAAGGCCGCGATGCAGGCGTCAACCCCGCAACAATCGGATTCAATACCGGAGTTGGACCTACAAGCTATGGCATTCCTGAAATCGACACCTACGGCTTTACGAATTTGGGTCTCCAATACGGAGCTGGCGGCCGAGTCGCAACGAGTTACCAAGTCGCGGACGACGTAAATTGGACCCATGGCGCGCATGCATGGAGATTCGGTTTCAATTTTTTGCACAACTATTCAAATTACACGCTTGCCGGTGGACGTGGGATCTTCTCTTTCACCGGTTCACAGTTGGGCGACAGTCTTACTTCAGACACCACTCTCGCAAGTCTTGTCGACCTGATTGCAGGTCTGCCGACGCCGGGCTCCGGACTCACGCAAATCACTCGAGTGGGCAGTCCCCGCGCCAATATCGATCAGAACATCATCAGCGGCTTCGCAATGGATACGTACAAGCTGACGCCCCGGCTAACGCTGGTGGCCGGTTTACGTTACGATTTTTTTACGACGGTGAACGAATCGCGCGGACGCTTCTCCGTTTTTGATCCGAGTCAGGAGCTGATTCAGACATCGCACCTCTACAATGCTCCAAAGGGCAATTTCGGTCCGCGCGTTTCCCTCGCCTGGGCACCGACGAGGTCGATTATTCCAGGACGCCAGACCGTCTTCCGTGCAGGCTTCGGCATTTACTACGATACGATTCCGCTGACCAACTTCGAGGAAGGACTCGCGCAGAATCCTGTCGGCCCAACCGCGGGATTCACGATCGTACCGAACACGCCGATTCCGTTCGATGTTGGCGTTGCTATCTTCGGCACGGGCGCACCTACACCTCCTTTCAACGTTGCGAGCATTCAACGCAACCTGAAAACCCC
>JAYVCW010000611.1:0-2176 GCA_043749775.1 Acidobacteriaceae bacterium
CGAGTGGCGTGCGATAGGGCAGCACGGCACGGCTCAACACGATCACAGCACCCCAGGCCAAAGAAATTCCACAGATTGTCTCCACGATAGCCGCCGGAATAATGCGGGGTTCGTGAAAGCGCCCAATTGTGACCCCAATGTGTTGGACCGCGCCGAAGAAAAAGAGCGCCGCGTTCGCCATCATCAGAAACCCAAGAAGTGTTTTCATCGTCTCCTCCATTCTGCGCGATTCAGACCATAACGTTTGCACCTGCAATGTCATTCGTTATGCCGGTAGTCCACGAAGACGCCTCGGCGCAAAGAGTAGCGCGGCCGTAGGCCAATCGCGCGGTTCGCGCTGTGCATCGAATTGGAAACTTTCTGGCGAGCGACTCCCGCTCCGCGCTGCTCATCCAGGATTCGGGTGAACGCTATTGCTAATTCGGCAATCCGGAATGAAAGATTGAGCAACTCGCCGTGGGTGTCATGGATTCAACTCCTTTGAGTGACCTGCGAAGTCCCAGCGGTGTTGTAATCGCAGGCACCGTAACGTCGTAGAGAAAAAGTCTGCAAGCTGAGCGCGACCAGTATTCCTGCTACCGAGCCGATGCCAAGCGCTACCAGGGAAAGTGCCAGCGAAGGCCTAGTTGACATCAGAAACACAATTCCCACAGCCAGACCCGTGCGAAACCCATACGAGACCACGAGTGCTTTGGTTTGTGCCGAAGGTAAGAGCAGTTCGAGCGAATCGGTTTCGGTTGTCAGCATTTTACGGAGGGCGGACATTTTTCTGCCGGTTATCAGTCCTCCGGCGACTGCAATGAGTAAGGTTGCGCCGAGAGCCAGCGGGATCCATGCCGCGTGACTTCCAAGCTGCCACGCGAGATAGATTCCTCCTATCAGAAGCCCGACGAACGCAGGAGCATAGATCCTTGCCAGCCGCAAAGCGCGCCGCAGCGAGAGCGCTCACGTTCGCGTCAAACACACTGGTCGCCGTGACTTGTCGTCAGTTAACTCCCGGTTCGTCGGCAACGCTTCCGCAGATATGGAAGGCTTGCTTGTCATACGCTGGGAAGCCTTACCGCGCTGCTTCGATCGTTTCATCAGCGGCGTCGATAGCAATGCCTTCCGGAAGACTTGTAACGTTGTACGCCCCGAAGTAAGAGTGTGTCTGATCGGGCGTCTGACTCGATTCAGTGAGTCGCTGTGGGCATCTTCTCATTGTTGTAAGCGGTTGTAAGCGTCGCGGTAAGCGTCTGAATTCACGCAGGATTCGGCGGAGCGCTATGCTAAAATCGCCTCACACCTTCACCCCAGGAGTGGCTGCATGCCCAGGCGAAATCAGGGCTTCGCATCGCGGAGCTTGTATGCGATTTTCTTGATTTTTTGGAGTCTCCAGATTTTTGCGCAGGCTCCAATCCCGGGAGAATCGCAACAATCACCCGCGGCGACTGCAGATTTAGCGACTCACTCCCCGGCGTCGGGCGCGAGGCATCTCCCAAATTCCAGCGTCAGGCTCGGAGTTGGCGACCTGGTTGAAGTCGTTGTATTCGGCGTTCCCGACCTTTCGACGAAGGCCCGTATCAGCGGCTCCGGTGACCTCTATCTCCCACTGATCGACTACGTGCACGTCGCTGAGTTGTCTACCGACGAGGCGCAGGACGTGATTCAAAAACGACTGGAAGATGGCGGCTTTGTCCGAAATCCTCACGTTTCAATTTTCGTAGCTGAATCAGCATCGCAGGCTGTGACTGTAATGGGCGAGGTCGCTCATCCTGGCCCGCTTCCGGCCATCGGCGAACGCAGGCTTTTCGATATGATTTCGGCTGCCGGTGGATTGACCGATAAAGCAGGTCGTGCGGTGACGATCGAACGTCGCGGTTCGCCGGGCGAGCGCATCGACCTGCAGATGTCTCAGAACCTGGCGGACGACACCAAGAATAACGTCGAAATTTATCCTGGCGATATCATCATTGTTTCGCGTGCCGGAATCATTTACGTGGTCGGAGATGTGGCGCACTCCAGCGGCTTCATGATTGAAGATACGAATCTAAGCGTCTTGAAGGCTCTTGCTTTGGCAGGCGGCAGCACTCGCACTTCTTCGCTAAGCAAGACGAAGATTCTCCGCCAGACTCCGGATGGAGTAAAAGAAATTCCTGTCAATTTGAAGAAGATTTTATATTCCAAGGCGCCGGAC
>JAYVCW010000612.1:0-3885 GCA_043749775.1 Acidobacteriaceae bacterium
GCGCGCGTCGGTGGCGGTAGACATCGGAGATTGGCGAGTCCCGTCGCTACTGCAAAGAGCGGATTAAAGATTCTTTCCACCGGCTATTATCTAAAGCCCAGCAAATTTTAGCCTTGTTTTTCTTGTGGATGACTCCGGCCCAGACGGATTTGTTCCGCTCGTCATTGGCCACATTTAAGCGATCAACTACGCTCATCCCGCGTGTCAGCTCGCTTTGGGTTTCGACGTCGAGATAGTGTTCGCTCCGCTCCGTCCCTAGAGAGGGATCGAGCGCCACGGCCATCGCAACCGGGTCCGGCAGCGAGATGCCGTCTTCTCCGGTTTGAGTTTTGTAAGCCTCGCGGGCGCGACTGTTGCATTCTATGGCAAACTTCGCGATCGGATTGTCGAAGCCCAGAATATGCGCAATCTCTCTTTCGTTGAGCACAGCCTCTCCGCGAGAGAGCTGCCAGCCTATGAGCTCAATCAGCAGGCCGCTGTTCATGACGATGCGCGCCGCTTCAGGGTCGACCCAGAAGTTGTACTCCGCCGCTGGAGTTACGTTGCCCTCGCAACACGGCGCGCCGCCCATGACCACGCAGCGCGAAACGTTGCCGGCGATTTCAGGTTTCTTGGCCATACCTAACGCGACATTGGTCAGTGGGCCGAGCGTGACGAGTACGATTCCGGGATTCGCTTCGATTGCAGCGATGATGGCCTCAACCGCGTGCTGACTTTCGGCGGACTGTTTCGCGGCGGGGTAGTTGTGATCTCCGAGACCGTCGCGGCCGTGGAACCAGGTTGCGTTTTCGTAGGTCCGCAACAGAGGTTTATCGGCGCCAATATAAACCGGAACATCAGCTCCGCAGAGTTCGACAGTGTAAAGCGCGTTACGGGTGGATTGCACTACGGGCACATTACCGGCAACGGTCGTAATGGCGATGACGCGCACGTCTGGCGATAGCAGAGCCATAATAAGCGCGACCGCGTCATCGGAAGCAGTATCGGTATCGATAAGGAACGTCTGCGGCACGATTGCCTAGCATAACAAAGCAAGCAGTTAAAAAAGGAACGCCGGGCATTCTCGCCCGGCGCTATCACAGCAAACCTATTCACACAAAGTTATTCAAATCATGCAGTCAAGCCATCAAACACAAAAGTCCCTGGTAGCTTTAGTGAGTAAAAGAAAAATTCAATCCGGTCGCCAATTGCAGATTATTTTTTTTCGTTCCTCCGGGAGGATCGCTGACATAGATGTCGGCGAAAGAATTCTGCCAGCCAAACCATTTGTTGATCTTGGTCACGGTACCCAAATCGAAGGTCCCGCGATACTCACCGGTCTGTGTTAGATCGGGATAGAACAAGAGGCCCTGGGTCAGCACCGTTCCCTTGCCGAATTTGTGGACGAACGAATCTCCCAAGGTGAGACCAGCCAGGCTGCGCGTCACCGCCGCCACCTCCGTTGGAGGAGTGGTCGGAAGAACAAACAATGAATAACTCTCATGGGTGTAGTTCGCCCCAGCCAGCAGATCGAGAATAGTGGCATCGTTCTTGATCACGTGCACGCCGAGACCGCCGCCGAAGATGGCTCTCAAATCCAGGAATTGAAGACTATCGTGATAAAAATCTCCGTTTACAAAGGCAAAAAGACGTGGGGTCAGGTCGTGGTCGTAGCGCACCCCGCCGCCCACCGCGTTTGCAGTCGTGTGCGGCGTTGCCGTGGGGAGATCATTAGCTGCGTAAATCGAGGTTTCGTAGAGTAGTAGTTTGTCGTGGAACCCGGTGCGAACCGCGTTGAACGCGATATTTAAATTCTTGGTCTCGCTGTTTCCGCGAGTCAGCGCGAAGCCGAGGTTCAGGCCGCCGTTCCAGCCTTCCAACAGGCCCGGTCGCAGGCTCTTCTCATAAGCCTGCTGTGCGTCGGAGCTTCGCACCATCGTTACCGTAGAGCGTGGCGCTTCAACCGGCCCACTGTTCGTCTCAACCGTTACCCGGTCGCCTTCGACGTTAACCTTCTCGCCGGCTACAGTTTTTCCGCCAAGGCCGACCGTAATGTTTGTGGTCGAGCTGATGGACTGGATGGCATCGAACTTCAGCGTGACTTCTCCGGCATAGTCCGTCTTCATCACGACTTCTTTGCCGTCTGATTTCTTGATGGAACCGGTAAGCCGGTCGCCATTCTTCAGAACAACCTGATCGCCAAACGCGGGAATCGCTGCCAGCAAAAGCAGCACTGCTCCGAACCTATTGCGCACAAATCCTCCTGAGTGATAAGCCATTGCGTGAAATTTCTGCCAGAAAGTTGTAAACACTCCTGCAGACGGGAAGTTACTCTGAGAATCGCGCTCAACCGGGCACGCGATTTCGTTGCAAACTTTGATGCAAAACACTTGTAAGTCGAGGGCTTAAGCCTTGTTTTCGGGATTATTTTCTGGCGTAATCACCGGCCTGGCCTCTGGCGGCGGGGGTTGCGACTTTACTTCGCTCTTGGCTTCCGCGATCTTAGTTTCGTCCGACTTCATTCCTTCTTTAAGCGCACGTATGCCGTCACCGATGCCCTTGCCCAGTTCGGGGAGCTTTTTCGGCCCAAAAACCAGCAACGCTATGAAAAAGATGATCAGCAGATGCATGGGTTGAAAAAGTCCTTCAAACATAATCCCTCCGGATATGCGACACGCCTTGGCCGTCTCGGCTTGCCTACAGTGTACCGCAATTGATTCCCCCGGCTTACTTAAGGACATGGCCCACCGAGCGACGAACGGCAACGGAACAGCCCTTACTCCTGTCCTTTTGAATTACTTCGGTGACCTTTTGGAGTGACCTCGGGCGAGCTATTTTGGATGCAAGGCAATCGAGCGACAAGTCGGTCGCGACCCGCCGGAGGCTTCTTGAAGAATTGTGTTTTGGGCTCGCTTTTCATACTCATTACGGCAGCTTCCTTATTTGCTGAGCCGGCTTCGCCCGTGACCACGTGCGATTCGGTTTTTTGGTGGCTGGCTGCAGGAGTCTCGAGCGCACGGATCCAGCGACTCGTTCAAGTGCCCGGCTCAACCCAACAAATCAACTGTCGGGCTTCGTCGGCGTGCGGCCGAGCACTGCAAAAAGCCGGAGCTGATACGGCCTTGATCGACGCCCTGTCTCATTTGAGCCCAAAATCACTTGTCGCCAAGACCAGCGTCGATGCCAGTCGTGCTAGCTCCACCACCGCCGCTCAAGTCGCGATCCTTATTCATCAGAAAAAATTTGACGTTGCGGAAGAGAAACTGCGCGCCCTATTGAACGCCAAAGCAAACGCCAAAGCAACTGACTCTGTCACTTCAGATCAGGATCTCGCCATCATCCATTTTGCCTTGGGAACTCTCCTCCGCAGGCAGGAAAGATTCGACGAAGCTCTCGATGAATTGACTGAGTCGTCGCGTCTGAAGCCCGGTTCACCGGAAACCCACAATGAGCTTTCTTACGTCTTCTACAAGTCCGATGATTCTGACGCCGCGCTGGCTGAGGCTCGCACTGCTTTGAGCATGGACCCGGCCAATGCCGCAGCCTACCGCGCCCTGGGCCTCGCGTTTTATGCCAATGGACATTATGATGCCGCAATTCATGCATTCAACGAGGCGCTGACTCGCGAGCCAGAAGGGTCGCTCGCCAACGCCGACGTCTACTTTGATATTGGATTGGCGCAGCGCGATCAGGGCGACCTGCGCCGTGCCGGAATCGCCTATCGTCACGCTCTATCAATCCGCCCGGACTTCTGGGAAGCGCATAGCAACCTGGGCGTCGTGCTGCACGATCAAGGCAAGCTTGATGAAGCAATCGCCGAATATCGCACCGCGAAGCGCTTGAACCCGACTGAAGCCAGCGTTCGCAACAACCTTGGAAACACGCTTTGCGATAAGGAAGACTTCG
>JAYVCW010000613.1:0-3286 GCA_043749775.1 Acidobacteriaceae bacterium
AAAGAAGACGTGCTGAAGGCCCTGGGCAAGGCCTCCAGGGACATTCGCACCAAACTGGGTGAATCCATTGGCTCCGTGCAAAAGTTCGGGACGCCGATCGAGGAGGCGACCACTTCGTCGTTGGAGGCGCTGAAAGCCTATAGCCAGTGCCGCAAAATCTGGCGGGAAAAGGGGGATGCCGCCGCGCTCCCTTTGGCGAAACGGGCCATCGACCTCGATCCCAACTTTGCGGTCGCCTACGCTGCCGCCGCCGTTTCTTACGCTAACCTCGCACAGGTGAGTCTGGCGATCGAAAACTCTAAGAAAGCTTACGAATTACGCGATCACGTGAGTGAGCGGGAGAACTATCGCATTACCGCTTTCTATCACAACTTCGTTACTGGGGAACTGGAGAAAGCTCTCCAGACTTACGAGCTGTGGAAGCAGAGCTATCCAAGAGACCCCGTTTCGTATACCAATCTTGGAAATGTGTTCATGTGCGTGGGGCAATGGAAGAAAGCGCTTTCGGAGGGGCAGGAGGTCTTTCGGCTGGAGCCGAACAGCCAAGTTGCGATCTTTAATTTAACAACCACATATCTCGCTCTGAATCACCCGGGGGAAGCAAAGGCCATTGTCGAGGAAGCGCAGAACCGCAAGCTCGATGGCCCTCCACTTCGTTTGGCGCAATACTACGCTGCGTTTCTGAGCAACGACGAGGCGGCGATGCAGCGGCAGTTGACTGGGACCGCCGGCAAATCAGGCGAGGAAGACCTGCTGCTTTCGGCGCAGGCCAACACCGAGGCGTATTATGGCCGGTTGGCGAAATCCCGGGAATTATCACATCAAGCAGCGGAATCGGCGTTACGAGCCGACGCAAAGGAAACCGCCGCGTTGTGGCAAGTCCAAGAAGCGTTAGTGGAGGCGGAGTTCGGCAACGCGGCTTTGGGAAGGCAAAGCGCCTTAGCAGCCTTGAAGCTTGTGTCTGGAAGAGACATCAAGGCTTTAGCGGCGTTGGCCCTTGCGCGAGCTCAAGATGCCGCTCAAGTACAAAAGGTCGCCGAGAGCCTGAAGCGGGATTTTCCCGTTCACACGATCGTTAACGGCTATTGGCTCCCCTCGATCCGGGCCGCACTTGCGCTTGCGTCCAGCAATGGCCCAGGCGCAGTCGGGTTTCTCAAACCAGCGGAGCCTTATGAACTGGGACAATCCCAACCTTTCACATATGGCATGTTGTACCCGGTTCATTTACGTGCCCAAGCTTACCTGATATCGCGCGAGGGCGACAAAGCGGCGGCGGAGTTTCAAAAGATCATCGACAATCGCGGCATTGTGCTCAACTTCCCGATCGGGGCGCTGGCCCATCTCGGCCTTGCACGCGCCTATGTTATTCAAAAAGATATCGCTCACGCGCGTGGTGCGTATCAGGACTTCCTCAAGTTATGGAGAGGTGCCGACCCCGACATTCCCGTCTTGCGCGAGGCTAACCCGCATGTCTCACAGCCCAGAGCGATCCTCGGTTTCCGGCCCAGGGTGACAGTCGAGAGGGAGGCGACAAGCTGGTGGGATGCAGATGCGAGAGAAATCGGCGCGGGGAGACATACCGATCCTCACAGGGTGGGGAACGGACTTGAATCAAGTTGTCAAAGATCGGTGGCCCCACGGGCCGCAACATTCAGGTTCGGAGTTGTTGGAGAACTTGAGAGAAGAGCGCCTGGTACGGATAGCTGCTGGCCATGCGAACCCAGACTTTGCGAACAGTGACTTGGATCAGCGCTCCGATTTTGAGCAGCTTCAATCGGATCGTGCCAACCTGCGCCGTTGCCATCGTGGTCGCCCGCAGTCCCAATCGTCGTAGGCCGTTCATCAGCGTGTAGGCAATGACGGACAGATAGATCCGCAGTTGATTGCCTCGCATGCTTGAGACGCTCACCCGGTCGGCAAACAAGACGAACTGCTCTTTGATCCGGTTCTCCATGTCGCCGCGAGCGCAGTACAGTTCTTCGTAGAGCTTCTGCTTCTCCCAACTCTCAGCCTCCAGCGAGGTCACGATGAACCGTGGATTCGACTTGCCGTTGATGTGCTCGGCTTTGGCCACCACGCGACGGTCCTTATTCCACATCCCCTTGAGTGTTTTGTGTTCAAACTCGACGAAGATTCGGGCTGGTTGCTGCGTGGCTTCAAATTGCTGTTTGGCTTCCGCCAACGGGCCATCAATGAGCTTCTCCAATCGTTGATTCCGAGCGACTCCAACGACGTAATGCACACGGTTGCTCTCGCACCACGTCAACAGCTCGTCCGCGCAGAACCCCGAATCGCCGCGCAGGATTATTTCCACGTCCGGCCAGCGTTGGCGAATCTGTTTCACGATGCGCTCTACTTCGTTCCGGCTTCCCACCGCCGGCCCGATGCTGCTGGGCCGCAGTCGCGCGCACAGCACATGATCGCCACAAAAAATGTACAGCGGCAGATAGCAGTAGCGCTTGTAGTAGCCGTGATAAAACTTCTCTTCCTGATTGCCATGAATCGCCATGTCCGTCGTGTCGATGTCCAACACGATCTGTGCTGGAGCCGCGGGATGGGCTTCCAGAAATACGTCCACCAGGAGTTCGTCCACGCTGTCGCGCCAAAACGTGATTTTCTTGTAGCGCGACGGAGTTCCGGTGCCCAGCTCCATCCGGTTCAGCGTGCTCTTGCCCGCCAGCAGATCCGTGCCCGGTTCTGACTTGCCCGCCATCACTGCCAACAAAGGATCCTGCCGCAGCAGGTCGTGGTCGTTGAGATCTTCGTAGCCCAGGGCCAAACCATAGATTCGCTGCCGGATCATCTGCTCCACGCTGTGCTCGATCAAGTCTGGGTTCCGGCGGTCCGTGAAGCATTGACTGAACCGCGCCAGCAGACCCATCTTCGTGTCGGTTTCTTTCAGCAGAAGAATTCCCGCGTCTGTGGTGATCGTTCCGCCGCTGAACTCCGCCACGATCTGGCGCGTTCCTTGGCTGGTAAACTCGAACCGATCTTGGTTACACTCTGTCATAGCAAGGGCCCCTCTCTTTCTTACCAAAACATCTCTTTATACGGATGTTTAGGCGTCAGCAAGCGGGCTTTGGTTATGGGTAGTGTGAGAAATACGGGCTAGGGTCGCAGGAACCTAAATCGATCCAGATTACTCGCCCGCAACCCGATCTTGAATCAAAGCAAAACCCAGTGTCCTGAGCCTCTTGCAGAACTCTGGAAAAGCCTCGACGGCGAAGTTCCTTTAAAACATGCACATATAAAAATGATTTGGAGCTGGGGCGAATCCGCGCTAATC
>JAYVCW010000614.1:0-2169 GCA_043749775.1 Acidobacteriaceae bacterium
TTCACACTGACAAGACTGAACTGTTACGGCCACAGGGCAGTCTTGCAAGAAATGGCGCTCCACGTTGCCCTGTGAGGTGCCTCGACGCTTGTCAGTGGCATTTTGGTCACCTCGTTTTGAGCTAAAACGCTCAGATTGTCACTGACGCTTATTATGCAATAGGTCTTTAGATGGGAGGATGCAAAAGATGCTTACCATGGAGGAGAGGAGTGGATGGATATCAAAGACCTGCGCTGGCCGGGACGCTCTGTGCGAGAGATCGCACGGCTCACCGGACATTGGCGCAAATACCGTGCGCGCCACACTGCGCGAGGCGACGCCCAAGCCTTACGCGCGCGCCCCGCGTCCAGGCAAGCTGGACCCTTAGAAGCAATACCTCGCCGGCCGCTACAAAGACTGCTCGCTTTCCGCCGTGCGGCTCATTGACGAGATCACCCTCATGGGCTACCGCGTCGCCGTCGATCTCGTGCGGCGCTACCTGGCTACTCTTGCACCGCAGAAGCGTCTGCAGGAGACGCTGACGGTCCGCTACGAGACGCCGCCCGGGCAGCAGGCGCAGGCGGACTGGGGATGAAGGTCGACGACTACTATACAAATGGAAAGCGCTGGTGGATCCGCTTGCACGAAAAAGGCGGGAAATTCCATGAGGTGCCGGTGCATCATACAGCAGAGGAATACCTGGATGCTCACCTCGATGCTGGCGAAACACGAGACGCGAAGAAGACTCCCCTCTTCCGGACGACCCGCGGCCGCAGCCGCAAGCTCACGGCCAATGGAATGCAGGAGAGCGAAGCGTAGCTCATGATAAAGCGGCGCTCGAAAGATGTTGGGTTTTCATCTGAGCTTTGCAACCACACGTTCAGAGCGACGGGCATTAACGCCTATCTAGAAAACGGCGGAACGGTCAAGAAGGCTTAGGCGATCGGGGCGCACGAGAGTCCGCGGACGACGAAGTTATGTGATAGAAGAAGTGAACAGATCAGCCTTGATGAAATCGAACGCATCGTTCTCTAAGGGCAGGTAGTTCATGATGCTGGCCCTTAGAGAACGATGGCAAAGTGGAGTTTGTGCAGAATTGGGATGTTAGGAACAATTAAGAGAAATCAGAACCGCTGCGCAGATTATTGGTTGGTATGTTTGCCCCGTGGTGCTCCCTCGAATGGGCGTCGGTTATGAAGAGACGGCGGTTATTCTGGGAAAACGCCGAGCTTCCGGATGAGTTTGGGGAAATGGGAACCGTAAGGGCCACGCATCTGGTGGCCAGTTCAATTATATTCAACTGATTTCCAACTATGACGGCCATGAGCGATCCGTGAGACGTGAAGGTCGCGCAATTGCTGGGCTCCTGGTTCTCACCGAAAGCGATGACTTACCCATTTGGCGCGATTTCAGCAGATAGGAGTACTCTGCGGCCAGCAGGGATGAGAGCAGGTCGTTGTCCGCCGTTTGCTCGACATAGGGTGAAGCGTCTGGCGGCAGTGCACCGCCAGCGACGTAGAAAGCGTATCGCGATCCGGTTGTCACAGAGTTCATTTTTTGCCGCCCTTTATGGATTCCGAGAAAGGTCGGCTATTCGCGCAAGTTACGGAAAAGTCGGCGATCCAGAAAGTGCCTGTCTCCTTGCCGAGGACAAACGTCGGCACGCGGTTCTGCGGGTCGGCATTTTGGACTCGGAACCGATATTGGTATGCTTTCCATTCCGTCGTAAGAGCCACGGCGGTTGTTAATCCGATGGCGTGCCAATCCCCGCCCACCGCCTGGGTGTTCAGAAGGAAGGAGCGCGGGCTGTCGGACTTTGCCTTGAAACGTATTGTGCAGGTGTCGCCATTTTTTAAGCCCTCACGAGTGGTATGAAGTTGCACGTGCCAATCGGTGCCATCCACGGCCGTGACGTTCACCTTCGTGACGCTGTTCACGGTACTTACGTCCGCTCGGGCGTTTCCCTGCGGCTCTAAAGTCAGTTTCGCGAGGAACTCCTGGCGTTCGCGTTCGAGGCGGGCGTTTTCCGCCGCTTCGGTCCTCCGGTTGTCAGCGCTGAAGTCCCCCCTTGCGCCAGCCCGATCGTTCGGGCCCAGCGCCAGGTCCCAGAACTTCACTTTGCCGGTCGCGGAACCTGCGGCAAGTGTCTGGCCGTCCGGCGAAAACGCCACTTGAAGCAGTTCGAATTCG
>JAYVCW010000615.1:0-2023 GCA_043749775.1 Acidobacteriaceae bacterium
GCTGGCTCCGTCGGAATTGCGGCAGCGTTTTTATCGCGGGCTAGACTATGCCAGGCACGGTGATTACTCCGCGGACGGGCCGCGGCGCGAGTTGCGTCCGGCCAAGTAATTCGAAATTGCCGCTTTAGTGCGGAAACGGAATCGCTCCAAGATCGTTTGATTGAGAAGCGCGGAATCGAGGCATTAGGTGAAAGATCAACTGGAAGCTCTTGTCCTCCAGATGTACAAGAGCAACATTCTTTATTCGGAAGCGGTGCGCGAGTTCAAGAAGCGTTTCATCATCACGGTTCTGGAAGAGAATCGCGGCAATCAATGCAAGGCGGCGCGGCAGTTGGCCATGCACCGTAATACGCTTAGCCGAACCATGGAAGAACTTAAGATTGATGTGCGCCCACTGCGCGCTGGGGCGAAACGGCCGCCGAGCAGCGCCCGTCCGGCGAGCTATGAGCGGAAACAGGCTCGGTGACGTTCGCGCCCTTGTAGTCGCACTTGGAAATCTCTTAGCTGCTTTGCTTTTCTCTGGCGACACTTTTGTTTACGTTTCGACCACGCAATAGCTTTCTTGAAGTGCGAAAAACTCAAGCTGCATCGGTTCGTGAATCCCACTCTAACGTCGCAAAAGGCGCGACGTTTGAAGTGATTGGATAAGAACGAAGGCTCGATCGGTCCCTGTGTAGTCTTGGTTTGAGGACTAAGGCTCTTGGGGAGGAAGGAGCCTTCGCTCATGATGATTATAGGATGTGATTTTCATCCCAGCTGGCAACAAATTGCGTGGCTGGATACAGAGACGGGAGAGACCGGGGAGCAGAAGCTGGTGCATGCCAGCGGCGATGTCCGGCAGTTTTATGAACGCTGGCTGGAGCCGATGCTGATCGGCGTGGAAGCGACGGGAAACAGTCAATGGTTCATTGAGCTGGTGCAGGATCTGGGACACGAGATCTGGATCGGCGATGCGGCGCAGATTCGGGCCAGTTATGTGCGCAAGCAGAAAACCGACAAGCGAGATGCGGCGCATATTCTGAAGCTGGTGGTGGAAGGGCGGTTTCCGAAGTTGTGGACGCCGGACCGCGAGCAGCGCGACCAGCGGCAGTTGGTGTGGCATCGGCACAAGCTGGTGGAGATACGGAGCCGAGTCAAAAACGAACTGCAACATCTTTCTCTGAATAAGGGAATGCAGAAAAAGTGCAAGCTGTGGAGTCGAGCAGGACAGCAGATGTTACGCGAGTTGCCGTTAAAACCCTGGGCCGCATGCCGGCGCGAAGACTTACTCGGGTTGCTGGGAATGTTAAACGAGCAGGTGGGGAAGTTGGATGAAGCGGTACAGAAGGCGGCCGAGGAAGATGCGCAGGCGCGGCTGCTGATGACGCAACCGGGAGTTGGTCCAAACACCGCGTTAGCGTTCGTGCTGACCATCGGGGAGGTCGGTCGATTTCCACGCGGCAAGCAAGTGGCAAGTTATCTGGGGCTGATTCCGCGCGAGGAAAGTTCGGGCGGCAGGCAGAAACTGGGAGCGATCACCAAGCAGGGCAACCGGCTGCTGCGATCGTTGCTGGTGGAAGCGGCGCAGATTGCGGTGCGCTTCGATCCTGGAATGAAGAAGCAGTATTTACATCGTTGTCATCAGAAGCCGAAAGGTGTGGCCAAAGTGGCAGCGGCAAGAAAGTTGGCGGTACGACTCTACTGGATGCTACGCACACAAACACCATATCCGGAGATCGTTCGCATCGAGAGCAGCCCGCGGGTGCCCCTGGTCAGCGCAAGCTAGACCGCTGAATTGATTGGGCGCTCTCGCATCCCGTAGCGGACGGGATGTTCGCATAGAAGAATCATGGTCGCTGTTCTGGCCGTATCGATGGTTGGTGGAACGATCTTTACTAAGCAGGATCACCACCGCAAGTGATTAGCGTGAGATTTTACTTTTCCAGAGTCTTGGTCCTCAAACCTCTCTGGCGGCAAAAACAACGGTGCCAAAACACCGGCAGGATACGTTTGTGCTTGACACCGCCTTCGTTCTTATCGAGGG
>JAYVCW010000616.1:0-3107 GCA_043749775.1 Acidobacteriaceae bacterium
GTTTCCCACATCCCCACACCCCCGACGGCGACTACGGACAAATGTCGAACGAGGCGTTACACTAACATTCCACTTGGTACAAAAAATCGGTCAGGTCAACCCTAGTTGGCTGCGCGTGAAATCGAGCAGGTTGTTAACCAGTTTGAGCATCCTCTTTTCGCTCTTGAAAATCCGTCTCGCCAGCTCGTTCTGGTTGCTGTCGATATAGGTAGAACTCATGATGAGGCTCGCGCCATTAATTGAGTCCTCTAGCGGGTCACGCAAATCGTGGCCAAGAATCGAGAGAAACAAGTTCTGCGATTTTTTAAACGCTCGTGCATAGCGCCCCACCGATTCTGCCAGCGCCTGGTCGATCGCCTCATTGAAGCGAATGATGTCCAGGGGATGGACATCTCTTCGTTTTTCTGCAGAGTGTGACCAAAGTCGCAGCACGCTCGCCCTTAGCGCCCGAAATTCTGACACTATTTGCTCAACCGTGTATCCCGAAAGGTGACGTGCATCACCGTGTGACTCAGCCGCCGTGTCATCGTTGTGACGCAGTCCGTGGCCCTTCGATTTCTCAGACTGCTGCAAAGCCGTTTGTCCTGCAGTAAGATCCTTGGCGATTACTCTCAGCATGGCAGATGCGTGATCCCTCAACGCTGTTCTGTCCATGGTAAGCGCCGGAGGCTCGATGGTCCGCGCAAAGTCTTCCCAAGACTGAACTATGGACTCCATATTGTCGGAAATGAAATCAGATAGATGCATGACGCCTCCTCTTGATCGCTAAGAGTGTTGCGGAATGAGTCGAGACGGATATAGCCGCTCAAAATCTCCGAGGTTTCGGTGGACAACCGGCCAGGTGAAGAGTCGGACGGGAGGTGGCATCATTGTTATTGGAGTAAAAATCAAAACATGTAACGCATCAAAAGTCCCGATGATGGCTGCTTCGCGCGATTCCGCCGGAAACTGGGCTGGCCAAACCGTCGGAATCGTGTACCCAAAGCCTCGAGCATTCCCTGTTGAAACCTCAAAGCGCGATGTCTTTGCATTGAGTGCAACGTTCCCAATACAGTTTAAGAAACTCCGCGGGCAGAATCTGTTCAATATTGCTCACTCGGGTCTTCTCTGTGCACCTTGCAACCAGCACTTACACGCGCGCTCGCACCCTCCCACCAATTTGCCGATCGCGGGCATGCAAACTGCTTACTTAATAACTATATGAGGAGATGAAGCGGCACGAAAGCTATCGCATCAGCCAAGTTAAGCGCAAACGAATTGAAGAATGTTGACTGGCTGAGAACACCTGCGCTGCTGCGCAAGGTTCGGCACGTACTCGGCGCTGAGAAGCCGACACGTTATCGGATGAGCGCCTTTGTGCCAACCTCAACTCGATGCGGAGTCGTCTTGCACCAATTCTTTTGTGGCGAGCGGACTTACTGCTTCATTCTCAAACGAGTTCCTGTCGCTCACGTCTTTTCGCTTTCTGGCGTCTTCGAATCTCGATTTCAGCGCCAGGCAGGGCTGTTCAAGGAATTTTCTAGATAGGGCAGCGAGCGCAAAAGATAACATGAGGATTACTGTCGCCCTGGTCAGCACGGTTTGCGTCGGCCCCAGGTGAAGGCGCTTTGCGAACACAGCTTGATAGCCGTCGCCAATCGACAGATGGATCAGATAGAGACAGTAACTCAGGGCGCCGGACAGTTGCATGAACGGATTCCTCAGGACACCTGTCCAGATGCTCCCGCGATACACCAGGGCAAGCACGAACGGAATCGCAAACGCAAAATATGCCAGTGTGTAACTCAAGGCCACACCTGCCGGTGTCTTTGTGCCAAAGATGCCAAAACGGGCGCCGCCAACGCTGACTACACACAACATCACCAGGCAAATGGCGGCGATCACATGAGCGGTCTTGCGGTCAAACCTTGCAGAACGGGCCCAAATGGCGATTGCGGCTCCCGTGGCCAGCCCGTCGAACCTGAACCATGAAAGCACGTGGATGGTCCCAGGATTCATTCCCTTCAAGGCAAAAAGTCCGCGTAGGATCGGGCACCCTGCAAAAATCGCCAGGCAAAGCCAGAGAAGTTTTTTCCGATCTACCAGCAGCACAATTGCCGGCCAGAGAAAGTAAAAATGCTCCTCCACCGCCAACGACCACAGCACCGTGGGACCATGTGGCACATCGACGTGGAACAAGGGGGCGAGATTCGCGCCAAAGACGGAACTCAATAGCAGATAGCGTCCGTAGTGATGGTAGAACAACGCCCATACCAGGACGAGCGTGAAATACAGCGGCATGATGCGCAAGAACCGTCGCGCATAGAAATTCCGGAAGTAATGCGGCCGTTCTCGACTGTCGAGCAAGACTCCCGTAATGAGGAAGCCCGACAACATAAAAAAGAGGTCAACTCCCAGCCAGCCGTGTCCGATTGCCACCTGCACCGACCAGGGTAGAAAACTAAGCCCCCCTCCAGGATTCGGGAATGCCGTGATCACGTGCACCAAAAGAACCATCCAAATGGCGATTGCCCGAATTCCGTCAAGTTCTGGAATTCGGCTCTCCAACTGGTTGCCGCGCGTTTTCTGACCTAAATTCTTCATGCCCTTTTCGGTAACCGATGTGCCGCATTCATGTCTGTTAGGTCCGCCGGTGCCGGTCTGCCCACCTGTTGACGCCGGTCATTTTGGTTTTCCCAAACGGGACGGACGGAGTGCTCCTGCTCTCGCGTTCTTTGCAGGGGGTATGATGCCGCCTGTACGATGATCGTCATGCAGCCGCCTGCACAGTTTTATGGCGCTCACTATCTGCACGTTATCACGTGCTCGTAGGACCGGCGGTTGCCTGGATTTGCCATCAGCGGTCGGCTTCCCGCCCTTGCAAAAAACGCCAGGACCGCGCACCCACTCTCAGGATGGAGTATTGAATTTAGTCTGAAAGGCTGAACCACTGGCCACCTTGGCGTGAGCGTCCCAAGCGCACGCGCCGCCGAGGCCGACATGGTTATCTATTCACCTTTTGCGACCGGAAATAGGGTACATTGCGTCTTTCCCCGGCTTTCAGGCACCGATAGAGTAAAGTTATAGTGTACGGTTATTTTTCTTGGAGGTGATGAGTTGGCCGAAGT
>JAYVCW010000617.1:0-2473 GCA_043749775.1 Acidobacteriaceae bacterium
GGGCTGCTCGGTGATCGCCAGGGTCAAAAGCTTCTGCAAACCACCTTGGACGAAGAAGGCGCGACCGATAAAAAGCTGACGAAGCTCGCGGAGAAAATCAACGTGGACGCGGAATAGGAATTCGGATTTTGCAAGCATTTGGATTGCTGACCGAATTAGTAACGCGTTACAAAAATTAATGCCGGAACAGGTGGATTCGTGGGCAGCTATGCCGTTGGCGGTGACCCTATTGCTCTGGAGTTGATGGAGGTAGCGTGTGGTCCGAATCGCGCGGGGAACTGCGTGACTAAATTCCGTGTGACCGACGGAGCGAACGAAGGAATGATGCCCGTCGCGCACCAACCGCAAGGACTTGCCTTCGAGGGATCTAACGTTTGGGTGTCGTTGTATGGCGACGGGACTGTGAGGAAGCTAGATGAGATCGGAAATGTCGTGCAGCCGGTTTCCGTTGGGACGGGACCTCGGGGTGCCGTTCTCGACGTCACTTGCATCTGGGTTACGAACTCTGGGGAGGGAACCGTTTCCAAAGTTCGCGTCAGCGACGGCGGGCCTGCGTGTCACGAGACAATGTGCATCGAAGAACGCGCGGTGTAATCCACAATGCGCGAATCGCATCTAACGAGGCACAAGATCAGCCACCGCGTGAAGTGCGATGGATGATCGGGAAACAGTGTGGTAAGCAACCTTCGAGAATTCGAATAGGGCAAACCCCTATGAGATTGCGGTGGAACCTGCGTGTGGGGGTTCTAATCGCTCGTCAACAAGGCAGGAGCTGCCTAGACCTAGTTGCGGATTATCACTCTACGTGCTATACTTCAAGTGCATTAAGAGTACCTGCAGAGGCGGGTCGGCTACCGATTGGAGAACAACGGTGCCTTGGTGGTATGTGCGAGCGGATTGCTTGAAGTTCTCCATAGATAAAGACGTCGGACGTCTCTGATCTGAACTCTTGATGCGCTAATCATGCGCATCACCCTACAATCTTCCACTTCCGGTCGGGCAAGCTCGAATCTGTGCCTCGCTCGCTTCATGGATCTACCGTTCGCTCCGGTAGAGGGTCTTCGCCTAAAGCAGCCGGTCAGACACAACGAGGAGGGCAACCGAACTAAGTGAGGCTGGGTTACCCATTGCCTTCGCCAAGAAAGGATGACGACAGATCACAACTTCCAGCCGCACCTACTTGTCATTACCCGGAGGCGTGTCCCGCACCCAATATTGCCAGTGGACTACAGCTATTTTCTTTCGGTCGAGCTTGGCGCTCAGATTCAGACCAAATCTCTCGAACAACAGTTAGTGGAAGCGCGCGCTGCAGTACAAAAGCGACGTTCTATTTATCGCTACGACGGTCCATTCGGCACCGTTTTCGGTTACAAATTTCGTTGCGCCGCCAGGGTCGCAATATTCCTGAATGCCGAAGGCGACTACGACCCGTGGGCGTCAGATCAAGGATCTGTTCATTCTATGTTTAAAGAAAAAAACACTACGAACAAAGCTCGGCCACAACGCTATGTAGTTGGCAGGCGTGACGACGGGTTCACTCGTTTACTTCCCGAGACGGAAGGCAACGAAGTTGATGAATCGAACTTCGAGGACGCGCTAAGTTTCAATCTTCTGTCCCAAGCAGTCGCAGTTGTTGTGGAACGAGGAGGAAGCGTATTTGAGGTGGTCGAGGGAGACGAGGCACCTCTGCGGGAACTATTAGTGGATCTCCGCTTAATCGCTGAGATGCCCTTCGGAAGATGTTACGGGCTTGGTAAGAAGATTGTCGTTGGACCGGCCCTAACCTCTAATGGTGTTCACGAGTGTCAGCGCCGGGTTACTGCCCTTCGAAAAATGGGAGTTACTTCGATCGTCAATTTGCTCGATCGCCCAGAACTTCTGTTCCTACGAAGAACCACGGGCGATTTCGGCATCGAGGGATTATTCGAGTCGAATTCTTTTCCGATTTCCGACGGCAGCGCTCCAAGCGTTCCGCTGATGAAGCAAATCTTGGATACGATTGACCAGGCTTTAAGTGGTGACCGTAAGGTTTATCTTCACTGTTATGGCGGAAGAGGGAGGTCGGGCACGGTAGCGGGATGTCTTATTGCTCGTCATGGCGTCGCGACGGGAGTTGCGGCCTTAAACCATATCGTTGAGCTGAGATACGAACATGGTCTCTTCACTCCTTCACCGGAAACCATGGAACAAGAGGAGATGGTAACCAGTTGGGAGCCAGGGGAGTGATCGCTGACGATGTAAGGAACCAGCAACTGGAGTCGAATAGGACTCACGTGGTGAATGCGCACACGAACTGGCAATCCAGTTCATGTGATTCGCTCGTCTCGGCTCAATCCGCGGCCTTGTCGCACCTAGTTCGGCCGTTGGCAGAGTTCATTTATGACGCCGTGGATCGGTGCGTCGCAGCGCGCCTAGCTGGCAACGGGGTTCACCAACCGCTTTACCCACGGAAAGTTGATACTCGCGTCCCTGC
>JAYVCW010000618.1:0-5802 GCA_043749775.1 Acidobacteriaceae bacterium
TACTACTGAAAGCTCTCGACCACCATTGCAATCCCCTGCCCGCCACCAATGCATGCCGTCGCCAGCCCATACTTCTTCTTCCGCCGCCGCAACTCATAAAGGAGCGTAGTCACAAGCCGTGTTCCGGTCGCGCCCAGCGGATGCCCGAGAGCGATTGCTCCACCATTGACGTTAACTTTCTCGCGATCGAGCCCCAACTCTTTTTCCACCGCCAGGTACTGCGCCGCGAAGGCTTCGTTCACTTCGATGAGATCGATGTAATCGAGCGTGAGCCCGGCTCGCTGCAACGCCAGCTTCGTCGCCGGAACTGGACCGCGCCCCATCAGTTTCGGATCAACGCCTGCAATCCCCCAGTTCACAATTCTTCCCATGGGGTTGAGATTTCTCCGCTGCGCCTGGTCAAGCGACATCACGACGACCGCGGCAGCTCCATCGACGATTCCGCTCGCGTTGCCGGCCGTGACCGTACCGTTTTTTCCGAATGCCGCGCGCAATTTCGCCAAGCCTTCGATCGTTGTCTGCGGACGTCTGTGATCATCTTCCGTCAGCGACTCTCCCGTAGCTTCGCCCTTCGCATTGCGTAACGGTACCGGCGTCAGTTCCTCCTGAATGCGTTTGGCTTTGTAGGCTTCGTCCGTCTTCTGCTGCGAGCGCAGCGCGAATTCATCCTGCGCCTGCCGCGTGATGCCTTGCTGCTCGCCGTACAACTCAGCCGTATTCGCCATGTACAAGCCGCAATAAGAATCAAGCAACGCCACCATCAACGAATCTTCGAGCTTGCCGCCGGGAGCGAGGGTAAAGCCATCGCGCCCGCGAATCGAAAATGGAGCCTGCGACATTGACTCCATCCCGCCGGCGAGCACTATCTTCGCCTCTTCCGTCTGGATCATCTGGGCCGCGCTAACGATGGCCTGCATTCCCGATCCGCAAAGCCGGTTCACCGTAAGCGCGGGAGTCTCAATCGGAAGCCCTGCGCGCAATCCCACGTGTCGCGCCCCGTAAAGCGCGTCTCCCGAAGTCTGTTGCGCATTGCCAAACACCGCGTGTTCAAAATGTTCGGGCGCGATTCCAGAGCGCTCGATCGCCGCCCTGGCTGCGACTGCTCCCAGTTCCTGAGCCGTGTAGTCTTTGATTTTTCCGCAGTAACGGCCAAATGGAGTACGGGCGGCGCTGACAATTGCGATGTCTCCGGGCTTCAACATGAATCCAACTTATCAGGAAGAGTGCGCTGGCCGAGGCCAACCTGTGAGTTTATCAGGAGGGAAGGAGTTGCAAAGGACCTCTTCAGAAGAGGGAAGGGTAGGACCCGGCGAATAACAGATTCTCAATCAGACATTCAAAATCGCGTTACGCCATCGCCGCGGCGGCGGCAAATTGCGGAGGCTGGCTGACAACTTCTCCCGCCCCGTTTGCGGCGGCGAGCTCCATTGCCTGATCGGCGCGATTGGCAACTTCCGTGACGATGTCGATGGGATCGAAATGCTGGCGCATCACTGCCTGCGCCAACCCCGCGCTGAACTCCACGCTCTCATCTTTTCCCGGAAAGCGCACTTCGCGCAGCAATCGCTTTAACTTCTCCACCGCGAGCAACGATTCTTTTTCGCCCGTATCGCCCAAAACCAGCGCCACGGTCGTCGCTTCATAACGAAACGCCAGGTCATTCGAGCGGATGTTGCCTGAAAACAATTGTCCAATCTGCTCCATCACTGCGCTCACGGCCTGTTCCCCATATTCACGGACGAGAGCGCTGCGCTTGCCGAACTTCATGAGCAACACGGTGACAGAAGTCCCCTGCTGCAATCCACGACGAATTTCCGCCTGCAACAAATCAAGATAGGAAGCGCGCTTGAGCAGCCCGGATTTTTCGTCGGTCACGGAAAGATTTTTGACCAATCGCCGCAATCCAGCGTTATTAAGAGCAATCAAGACCTGATCGCTTAGCGTGCGTATGACCAAGACTTCCGATGGCTGCCAGTGCCGGCTCTTGTTCTGGGTCAGGATGAGCACGCCGATTTGATCGTTGCCTTCGGTAAGTGGTAAGGCCAGCACCGACTCAATCTGCAATTCTTCGAGCGCGCTTCGAACGCTGACTAATTCCGGAGCAGTCTGCGCGTCAACAATGGTCACAGTTCCCCGCGCGACCGCGAGATCCTGCAAGGGTTCAACCAGGCTTACGAGCGCGGACGAACTGGGAGTGATCATGCCCTCCATGTGATATTCCTGCACGTTCGATGGCGGCAATCCCGGCTTACGCAGCGCCGTAATACAGCGTGATGCTTTCCAGTTCGCACCGATTTCATTCGCCGCTGTTTTCAAGACGCCTTCCGCATTGCCCTGGTGATAAAGTTTGCGGGTGATTTCGGCCACCTTCGCCAGGCTGCTGACGTCGGCAATATCACTTGGCTGCGTTTGAACCGCCGCAACCGAAGAAGCCTGCGCTGAGAAGGGCTCGCTCGCCACTGCCGGAGTCGCCGCGGGCACCGCCATCTTCGAATACTTTGGCTCGACGCCGGCAGCGATATAAAGCTTCTGCAATTCCTGATTGCGTTCCTCTTCGCGGGGAAAAAGTTCCTGGATGCGCTGCAGCCGTTCCACCGCTTTCGACTTCATCCCGTATTGCACAAGAATTTCAGCCTGCAGCATCAGGTCCTGCAGCGCCGCCGCTCCCAAAGTCGGCTCCTGTATTTTGACCGCCTGCTGCCGCTCGGCTTCTTGTTTCTGCGGACTGAATCGCGATGAAATCACGTCGAAGCGCTGATCGTCGATTTTTCCGCGCAAAGATTCCAGCCGCTTATTGTGCCCCGGCTCGTAAGGGTCCACTTCCGCCGCCCGATCCAAACACTCTCCCGCCTTCTGGTAGTCGTCTTTCGAACAGTACAAATCAAACAGCTTGAGCAGCGCCTGCGCGTAGTCGCTCTCGCGATTGGTGGCGTTGAAAAGCTCGGCCAGAAATTCCAGCATCTCCGCCGAAGGGCGATGAGTGGCCAGCAACTCCTGCATAGTTGTAATAAACGATCGACGCTCGCCGCGCCGTCGCTGGAACGCCTCAAGCTTGCGCGCCAATTCCACTGCCTCGGCATCAAGCTCGGAGTCGATCATCTTGCCGATCAGATTCACCACCTGGTGCATGCGCGCCGGATTTTGTTCGAACAGTTGCCAGATGAGCGCTTCACTCTCTACGCAGCGATCGGCCGAGAGCAGGGCCTGCGAATACAGGTCTTTCAATTCGAGCGATGAGTCGCCGACTTGAACCAAGGGTTCAAAAATAAAGATTGCCGCCCCCGCCTCGCCGCGCTTGAGCAGGCTCTTGCCATATGCCATGGCGATGTCGGCGTCCGTCGGATTTTCAGAGTACGCGCGCTCAAACCACGCCCCGCCGTTGCCCCCGTTCGCTTCCGCCAGTTGCGCCAGGTGCAGGAATGCCTTCGACGCCAGATTGTGTTCGCCTAGTTCGGCCGCAAGCTCTGCGATCCGCATCTGGTTCGATTGCGAGGGCTCGAGATTGACGATCCGCTGCAGCACCAGCAGCGCCTCTTCTTTGCGACTTTGCTTCTGCAGTTCCTCGAGCGCGTTCTCGTAGGTACCGATCGCAAGCTTCTTATTTGATTGCTCGAGCAATTGCCCAAACCTGATCTTCTGCTCCCAGGAAGGGTTCGCGTAGCGCGCCAATTTTTTATAGGTGAGGCTGGCTCGCGTGGCATCGGCCGCCGCCACCTGCCGGTCGAACAGCTCCCCTAAAAGCTGGACCGCCTGCGCTCCCCGATTCAGTGAAAGGCAGAGGTCCGCAGCCATCTGCCGGACGTTGTCATTTTGCCGATCGCTTTCAAGGATTTGCAGGTATTCGGTCAAGGCTTCGGCCGTCTTGCCCTTCTGTAAAAGCTTCTCCGCTTTTTCAACGCGGCGGGCGATTTCGGCACGATTAGGGATTTCGGGCATGGGTCGGTTCGACAGTGGTTCCGACTTGATTCTAGGATTCGCGCCTCAGCCCGGCAACGCGTTCACCAATCTTCCGATTACGAAGGTCATGGCGGGGGAGGTACCCTTTCACCGGCGGTCTCATGGAAGGCGATTCCACGTTTTGACCCGGTCGGTCTACGAGTGAGGCGACTGATGTTACGACAACTATTCCCCCTCAATCACAACATCTTCACTCCGTCCGGCACTCGGCCGCTCAAGAAGGCAGTTCGATGCTGCTCATTACCTAAGTCCATTTCGAAATGAAGCCAGCGATCATCCTTTAGTACCCCTACATTCCACTTCCCAGTCGCTTTGTTTGAGAACTGCCACAGAATGGTAAAGCCATCCTCATCGGAAAACCCCTCGCCATCGGCTTGGAGAATACCTCCAGCACATTTCCATACGGCGCCGTAAAGACGATGTAGCGGACTCCAACCATCGTCGGCATCTGTGCCGCCTAGAAGTTGGAAAGCGTAAATGACTTTCACGTTAGGCAAGTACTGCTGCAACCAAGTGGAAGCGGTTTCGGGCTTGTAGCGAGAAACTTCGTCGATGAATTCTCGCAGTTCGTCTGCTCCAAGCTGCCCCTCGATAACGGGATTTCTCTCGACGATGGCGATCTCCTGTCCAGACTTGTGCGATAGCGTGAGCTGCTCCCATGCACCGCCGTCTCCTTCAGAAATTTGTAGAAGGGCGGGCTTGGCCGCCTCTCGTAGTTGGTCTAAAGGGATGCTGAGTTTTTTGCCGAGCACGCGAATGTAGTAGCCCATAGTTAGTCAATGATAACTGTCGCAAACAAGGCCTTAGCGCTCATTGACCCTTTGGCGCCTTGGCGTCGGCCCACTTCGGCAGACCACAGTGGAGACATCGTCGTGCGAAATTGTTGTGATACCACCATTTCGCAAAAAACCACTTGCCACATCTCGGGCACGGGAACCGCAGCGACAGATTTCCAGCGACGACAAAGAACAACATCCACGCAGCGGCTACAACGAAAGCGGGAGCGAACGTAGAGAACAATCGCGTCGAAAGCAGTCCGACACAAAACACGACCGGCACATAGCCAAAGAAGGCGAACAAAGCGAGGTTTCTTCTCCTTCGATATTCATCCCAAGCGTCAGGCGTCGCCATTTCAGGCCGTAGTGTACCGCCTCTTGAAGGTTGACGAAATCAGGCCGATAGCGATCAAAATCCCGGCTCCGGCCATGTTGAGTGCTATGGATTTTTCGACAACTACGTCGGGCCATGCAGATCGGAACGAACTCGAAGGGATGGCATGCAGCCAGCTTTCGCTGCGGCTGGGGTTATCAGGCGCACTTCGATGTCTAGTGGTTTTGTACTCGTAGTGCCCTCAGCACCTCCTACGATGTCGATTACATCTGCCACTGTCTGAAAAGAGACTTCCGCGTCTCCAAGTAGATAAAGCGTGCGGTGCTCTCTCTTTCTGTAAATCTCTGACAAGCGCCCCGCCAGATTTTTCCAGCCCTCCGCTTCGTTGTTAATGAAGAGTTTGCTCGAATTCGTGACATCCAGCAGGGTGACTCGATCATTGTGATCGTATTCGCAGCGAGTCGATACTAAATTAATGCCGAAGCCCGTTGGCTCGGGCGAGTCAAAGAATGGCGTATATACCGCGACCAAGATGGATAAGCCGGTCGATGCAATCAGCGCGAATGGCGGAAGCTGCGACAATCGTTTCTTCAACGGAAATTTGTCGGCTCGAAAACGACTCTTTTGTAGCTCATCGAATTTTTCGCTATTAAGCAAGTTCAGCCTAGTGCAGACGTAGTTGTACGAACAGATTGCTGGAATGGTCACGAGCATCCCCGCAGCAGTTGTGATTAG
>JAYVCW010000619.1:0-5484 GCA_043749775.1 Acidobacteriaceae bacterium
CCTCGACATCGCCTCCCCCGGCCTCCTCAAGATGCTGCAGAAGCAGGTGGGCGCCACGCTCGAACGCGCCAACGCTCCGCTCAAGTTCGCGCCCGAGGAAGGCCCGTGGTTCTTCGAGCCGTCCGGCTGGAAAGTCATCGACGTCCGCGGCTCGTTGAAAAACGCAGCCAAGGTCATCAAGCTCCCCTTCTACCTCCGCTTCTTCGCCCTCTTCCCGGAAAAACAGCGCGCCGGCAACCAGATATGGGGAGGAACATGCTTGTTGGAGAATCGAAGTGATAGTGACCAGTAAAGCTGACACATAAGGGCTGACGGGGTATGGCTCGATCGAGGCTACAAATTGAATTGCGTGAATTGGAGTCGCCGCGCGCCAGCCTCTTGCGGCTGCCTCGACCAATACCGATCTAGCTCCTGCTCGAGTTGTTGTGCTTCAAACGCCGAGAGCACTGAAATCTCGGAAACCTTACTCTTGCCGATGCCATTGAACGAGGTTCCAACTCGAAGTCCCCCTGATTCTGTGAGCCACCATCGGTCATGAATAGGCGCCTCACCCGAAGGCTCAATGCCCACAACCAGAATCTCGGTTGAGGGTGGTGCCTGCTCCGAGAGAAGGGACCAAGAGGATCGGTATGCGTCCTCAACGCTTGTTGACCCCAACCGACCGACTTCCTCAACCTGCTGCTTGCGGCCGGTCAGCACCTTTAATAGACATTCTGGATGAATCTCACCCACGAGTTTAACCAACTCGAGATCGGCCGGCCCAAAAAACGGGTCGGCAATCTTTAGATAAGTTCGGACAGACTTTGCTATCCAATCTGAAATCCAACGAAGTCCTCGCTCGCGCTCGCCGGGTCGTATCACGATTTGATTCTCCGTTACGGGAGTGCTTCTAGTTGCAGCGGTCTGCCGATGTGCCAGCACCTGTGCGAAGCGACCAGCAAACTCCGCTGCAGAGAGAGCGCTGTCTAACACTGGCCGAATTGTCTTGACGGCCTGATCCGTCTCAGCGTATTTCCGCACAACGCTCTGAATAGCCAGGGCCAACACTGGATAACTGTGGGTTAGCGTAGACTCACCAGCGATGCTAATTAGCCGGCGCATGTTGTCGAGCCGCTCTGACGCAATAGTGCCGGCGTTAAGACTGCGTAACAGCAACCAAGCGGTGCGCGGGAAAGCATCGTTATTCTCAGGCTCGTCTTCCAAACGCAGATGTGAGTCCACGAGTTGTGACTTCATCTTGAGCGCAGCCATCTGTCTCTTCACGTCTAGCCGCGCAACCCGCGCGCCGTCGCTGTCCATGATCGCCGCAACTGACGTTGCGAAGCTTGGATCCATTGAGTGCGCGAGATCGACAACGCGTCTGCGAAGGCGAATTTTCTCGGACTCGGGGCCGACAACAGCCTTAGCACACTGTTGAAGTGCCTTCTTCGCGAGGCTCGGCATGATCTCGGCCAATTCGCTCGCTAGCCAATAATGGTGCTCTGCGCGGTCGAGAATCGATGGGATGTCTTCCGCGACCGCAAGCGATTCTCTAGCGACGTCATCTCGAAGCTCGGATTCACGCGGCGGTAGGACGCCGGCAATTCCAGCAAGGACAAAGGACCGATCGGCGATGTTTGGAATGGATCGCGACGCATCCACGAGCTCGCGCCACTCTTGAGCCTTCGCATTGCGGGACCTGAACAGCTGCGCTTCGGCCAGACGTGCATAGCCCTGGTGCGTGATGTAGCGGGGGTTTGGAAACTTGGTAGCAATGAGCCGCTGCACGATTTGCAACAGCTCCTGCTTCTGTTGGCCGGATACTCGATCGCCCCGTACCGCGGTGCAAACAGTGCGAATGCAAGTGTAAACATCAATATCATGGTCCATTCGCGAAGCTATGTCCAACAGCTCTCGTGCCGTATCAAAATCGACGTTGCTAACACTGTCGCCGTCAAAGGGATCTTCAAATGGCAGCTTTGATACGGCGTAGCGTGCGAGTTCCCTCAATGCCTCGTCGCGCGCCAACGGGTCCAAGGACTCCAAGTAATCGAGCCCAATAGTCTTGTTAAGTGCGAATAGCGCTGGCAAAGCTGTTACCACCGCGGCGATGCGGGACGATACGTCATTCTTCACACCGCTTCCGAGTAACGGGCGAATATACGTTGCTGTCATGGTTCGGGCCTCGTCCGTTCTGCGCGCCGCGATATATCTCAGCACGAGAGACGTGAGGAGATCGATTCTCTCCTGCACAGACGGGACAACGCCTATTAGACTGATTATTCGCGCAGTATCGCTGCCCACATCGATCCGTGCGACCAGTGCACCTCCTAATGCCCTAACGGCTAGACGAATCGAGAGCGACATAACTTCACTGGTATGTTCGTCGTAAAGCGGTGCTGAGTCGCGAATCTCTTCGACCAGCCTCAGAATGCGTCGGGCGTCTTCCAGGTCTGAACGCCGGAGAATTGGAATCGCCGTATATGCCGCATCCAACTTGCGCAAGACGTCATCGAGTTGACCGATCGTCTCCTCAACCCTTTCAACACATGTAGCACGAAACGACGCGAGGTCTGGTTCGGCAGACGCAAATAGACTCGCAAGGGCAAAGGCTTTCGTGCGTGCCACACCATCTCTAATCTCGCCCACTCTTCCGAACAGAGACATAGCGTCTCGCCGTCGGCCCGCGAATTCATGAGGATCTCGTGCTACGCGCTCAATCAGTAACAAAATCGCCGCGTCGCGCAGGTCGAGAGAGGCAAAAGTGCCAAGCATCTGGATGAGTTGCGCCAGTTGGACATCGTCGGACCGCCGGTCGATGGCGGACTCGATAATTTCAAGAAGTGCTTGATCGCGTCTCGGCTCGGTGTTTAGCGACTTCGCGATCTCCTGGGCTAGATCAAGTCTAGTCTTAGCCAGAGCGAGAATAACCGGTCGGACTGCAACTTCATGGTTGGCGGTGCCGTTTAGGATCTCTGTGATCAGCGTTCGGAGGTCGGTCTCGATTACAGCGCCGACCCCTTCGTGTGACTCGAACTCGCCCGTGGGATCCACTTGTGGCAATGTCTTCAAAATCCAGGCAAGAGCAGCGGCCCGCTCCGATGCGCCTGCAATGGTAGTCGAATAGTAATATGCCTCCAGGAATCGATCCTGCGCTTGCGACATCGAAATTCTGCGCGTGGCGAGGGCGAGCAGCAGTCTAAGGCGGACATAATCTATGGTGGGGCCGACATTCTCAATTGCCGTAGCCTGAGCATCGAAGCGCTGCAGGAACACACTGATCGCATCGTCATCCTGAAGGTACTGCAGAGGTGTCGCGAGCTCCCTAAAGTCAGTCGCCGTAGGTACATAGTCAGTTGTGCGAATTAGCATATCAAGAGCAGCTTTGACCACTAAGTGGGCGCCTTTTGCATCCTTGCGATGGCGGAGCCAATGTTTCATGAAGAAGAGCTGATCCTCTGCTCGGTCAAGATCCGAAAAGGCGTCGAGCATTTCGTCGGCAGAGTACGCGGTGGCCATGGTATGCACATGCGATGAGAACCGGCGCAGCTGGTGGTCGCTGATGAGTCCCCGGACGACGTCAAGTGATTTATCACTGCCCTCGCGTGCCAGCGACGCCTGGACGGTCATATGAGTCAACGCCAAGTCGAACGATCGACCCGGCATTGATCCTCCCTCCCGGGCCGCTTGGAGAAGACGCGCGGCAGCGTCCGGCAATATGTGGACTAGGTCCTCTGCAAGAGACACCGCGCGGGCGCCTAGGCCAGCACCGTCGACCTCCTCAGCGAGAACGCGGATCGTTTCGACGATTTCAGGCTCAGGTGTGAGGCCACTCTCACGCTTGCCGTTGGCAATAACCGCCAGAAGCTGAAGGCGATCCTCTTTCAGAACCGCCGTTTGGGCGATCCGCAGCGCGCCCTCATAGTCGGCCACTGCGACCCGAGCTACGACCTCGTGGCGGGCCGTCCGCGAGCCGCGATCGATGTCGAGAATGACGCACCGCTGGATCGTAGTGCGGACTAGCTCATAGTCGTCGCCGAGCGCAGTAGCGGCGCGACTGGCCGCGGCCACTCGATCTTTAAGAAATGCTAGGGTCTCCGTCTTTGCCAAAAGCTGCTCGAATCGTTCCGGAGTCAGATAGCGCAAGAGTTGTTCGAGACGCCCGGCCTGTTCCAAATAACCAGGAAGTCGCCGAAGGGTCTCATCGGCGTCAGGATGTTCAAGTAGCTTGGATATTAAGAGATCATTGACTGTGGTCGCCAAGTCTGCAAGCTTGCCACGCACAAACGATCTGATCGGCTCTGCGACAAACGTCAGAGTCTGATTTTCCGCGTCGATCTCAAGAAATGACAACCTATTTACGAGCCGCTCAACTTCGCGAACCTCAAGGTTAGTGAGGTCGGCCGCGGATGCAACGGTCTGCCTCTGGTTGTCATGTGCCAGCAGTGCCACAAGCAATCTCTCATCTCCCGTTAGTTCTCCAGCGCCCGCCCACTCTTTCTCGAACAATTCATTCGCGGAGGCAGGTTCTCGTAAGAGGGTTTCAGGGTCTGAGCCCGTCGCGACAAGCCGCTTAAAGCTTGCTAGCCTCTCAGGTACTCCACGTAGCAGCTTATGAACGTCGCGACGCACATTGTTGTCGAGAACGACGTCCGACAGAAATCTGTCACTTTCATCGACTGTGAATCCGGGTATCGCAATCGGCGGGGCGCGCTCGAGACGAGGCAGTGTCGCGCGCTTCTGAACGGCGACGAGGAGTTTGAACGCTGACGAACCAATCGGCAAGCTAGATAACAGCGCGTCAGCTATCTTCGGAACGTCGTCAATCCCGTCCACCACCAGATAGTAAGGACCGTGTTTCTTGCGCGCGAGTCGGCTCATTTGAAACAAGAGCTGGTTTAGCGTACCTTGGTTGACGTCTTCGACGGGCTCAAATCGGCCCAATGCAAAGTTGATCTGGCTCCCTAGATCCGTGCGTATAACTCCTAGATCGGCAGACAGAGCATCTCCGGAAGAAACGAATATACTCAGCGTGCGGGAGGAATTCCTCCTCGCGAACTGCGACATCAGGGTCGTCTTCCCTACGCCTTGGTATCCCTCTATGACTATGAGATTGTTTTCGTTAAGCGTCTCTTCCATAAGATCCAGCAGATTGTCGCGAACTATTTCGTTCGGCGGCGTCCGCGGAAAGAAGTGAGCTATAGAAATTAGCGATACCGGTTCAGCTTCCATGACGGCATCTTAGCGTCATGCCAGCCTTCCGGCAAAAAGAAAGGCTCAGGGCTTCCCCCCGAGCCAGGATGCGACACATCAGGCTCCTACGAACACCCGCTCGTCGAGCCGCAATTGAGGCATTTGTAGCAGGCCCCATTTCTCACCATGATCGATCCGCAGTCGCTGCACGATGGCGCGTCCTGCTGGTAGAGGAATGTTGCCTTGGGCGTGTTGCTGTTCGGCGCGTCGGCGCTCTTTGATGTCGTGACGAAGGTGACGACGTTGGACGAC
>JAYVCW010000620.1:0-4144 GCA_043749775.1 Acidobacteriaceae bacterium
TTCTTCACAAAGGCGGCGAACGAATCCAGGTTGCCAGACACTCTTTCTCCAGACTTTTGCTTTGCCTCGCTCAGTGCTTTATAGAGCGATGCCAACTGGTCGCGCTCTATCGTGCCTCCGGAAACATTCATGGCGAAGGGCTTCACCTCGCCCTCGCTTCCATTTGCGTCTGACGAATTTTTTAAGCTGAGGCCGTACACCGGATTATGTTGTGGCTCCCTCTCCGTGAGTCGGACGCCTTGCACCGACAGGATCGCATCGGCGGGGCGGCGGTATCCTTCTTCGCGAATTCGCATTTTCTTGCGCCAGAGGTCGCCTTGGATGGCATAACGCTGCGCCATCTCGTTATAGCGAAAGCGCTGGGAGAAGCTCAGCCTCTTACTGTCGCTGAATTTGCGGACCAGCGATACCACCTTCCACTCAATGTCGGTGGGCGGTCGCTTGGAAGGATTGTTAAAGAATATTTCATACTCGATCTTCAACCGGCGCAGTTGTTGATCGAGCAGATTCAATTCTTCGTCAGTAGTCACGATCTTTCCCCAGTCCATAGAGTACGGGCATGACGTGGGGAAGGCGAGGTTCCCGGCGGACACTTCAGGCATAGTACGAAAGTTTGGGGGAGGGCGAGTAATCGGAGCTTCGCAGCGCCCAAAAGGCGCAGTCGGGACGCCGCGCAATCCTGTCGCCATGCGCTCGGCCGGGGTATAATCCAGCCGCTTATTCAGGAGGCTCGCCCATGACTTCAAGGCTTAAGTCACTTCTGGTTTTGGCAACGGCCATCGCAGTGGTTGGCTTTATATCCGTGATCGCCTACGCTGCAACCAATGATGAACAGACAATCCGCGATCTGGACAAGGCTTGGTCGCAAGCGGCCGAAACAAAGGACGCGGCGAAATGCGCCTCCTTCTATTCGGACACAGCATCTGCCTTGCCTTTCAATTCACCAATCGCAACCGGCAAAGAAAAGATTCTGGAGCTATGGACGCAGCTGATGGCCAAGCCGGGATTCTCGCTCCATTTCGCGCCAACGAAAATCGAGGTGTCTAAATCGAAAGACGTCGCCTATGACGTGGGAACTTTCGCACTAACGCTGAACGACGCCCAAGGAACGCCTTCAACGATTCCCGGTAAGTATGTGGTGGTGTGGAAGAAACAAAAAAGCGGAGAGTGGAAAGCGGAAGCCGACATCTTTAACACTGACAAGTAACTGACAAATCCCGACGTCAGGTTAAAAATTACTTCGACATGTTCGAAGCCATCTTCTTGACCATGGCCAGAACCAACTTGCGGTCACTATCGTTCAAATTGGTCGAATAACGCCGAATCTGGCTAAGGAAGCGCACTTCGTCGTCCGACAGTTGCGGCAGCCCTTTGTGGCCGTTGCTACTCCCTTCCGAAAAAAACTGGGAGAGCGCAAGATCCATCGCGCCGGCAATCTTTGAGAGTGTGTCGAGCGAGGGAATGGTGTGGCCGTTCTCAACCCGGGACAGATAACACCGCAATAAGCCTGTGCGCTTCTCAATGTCTCCCTGGGACATGCTGCGTTGGAGCCGGAAACTTCGAATGGTCTCGCCGATATTCATAATTACGCGACTGCTCAATTCCAAGGCTGGATGCCGCACCAGACCGCGAGAAAAGATTTGTGCATAGTAACCAGACTGGTACCGTCTGGCAAGTGGAAATTCTGGATGGCAATTTTGCCGGATGAAACCACCAACAATTTTAGAGGATAGGTTTGTGGAAAATCCTCAGGACGAACAACCAGCGGCCTGCAGGAAGACGCCGCCAACTTTGCGCGAACTTTGAAAGATCATAATTGCTCTGCCTAACGTTGCTCCCTTAGCTGGCCCTTTCAATACCTTCCAGCGCCTTGCGTTGTCGAGAATTCTTAATTTCCATCGCAAGCGACAAGATCAGTACAACGGAACCGGCAGCAATGGCGACGGGAAATGCAATGTGACGATAAGCGAAGGTGAGATTTGGCGCGACGTGCTTGACCTCGGAATAAACGACCGTCCCGAGGATGCTAAGAAGCAGTGCGATCGCAAACGTCAGCACGGTAAAAAGAAATGTCATGGCAAGCGCCCGCACCGGAATTCCAATCCACCGCGGCTTTGCAGTCACTGTTTCCGCCATGTTTTCTAGGCTACATGATTTCGGCTGCGGGTGAGGGCGGTAAAGCGGGTCGCGTCAGGTTGCTGGGCCGTGGGTAATCAGCTGGTTAAGGGTGAGCTACAATAGCGCCATGTCGCAAGCGGCCTCCGCGATCACGCGCAGTCCTGCGGAAATCGTGCAGAATAATCCGGTTTCGCAGGCTCCGAACGGCATCTGCTACGCGCGTTCGGGTGAGATCACGATCGCGGAAGCGGACCTTGACCGCATGATCGCCGCTGTTCCAACGGCGGTTGCCTCCGCGCTCAGCCGCAAGGCCTACTATTTCGTTCCGCTCACGGTCACGCAGGGCGAGGATACCGTGATCGCCGATCGCTATGACGTTGCCCTCAGCGACAACGCCGTCTGCCATCGCAACCTGGTTTTAGGCGATGCGCAGTGTGTTTTTATCTCTACGCGCCTGATGGAAGACAAATTTTCTGTGGCGTTCGAGTTCTATATCAACGTGGGGCACGCGCTCGTGGAGCGAGCCGGCGTCTCGCACAATTTTTCGGAACTGGCCTGGCAGCAGGTCGAAGCTGGAGCACGGGGCGAGACTTCGCTCGACGCCTGGGAGGCACGCAAGTTCGCCACCGCTAATGGTCTGGATGCCGAGAAATTCAAGAACGAATACCTTTCGGCGTCGTTTGCCGACTCCATTTCCATCTACCTACTGTCACTCTATCTTGATGTGGATTACTACGATCTGCGCGAGCGGGACTACCCTCTGCTGGCGCCGGCAGCCATGGCGGAACGGCTGCGAAAAATAGCTGAAATCTTTCCGCCTAACCCCGGCTTCGATTTCAATATTTACTACCGCCGCAGAAGCGAACCGCGCTGACTGTATGTCGCCCCCGTCCGATCGCCAGGCGCCGGTGCCTTGTACTTGCCAAAGCACTAGACGCAGGTATCTGTCTACTGCGGCGGAAAAATTTCCGCACCTTGGTGCCCTTTGCGTCCACCGAGCTTCGAGCTTATTCTGAACTAGAATAATTTTTATATTCTTACCTTTCCGATGATATCGATTCGTCTTTATTCCATTGCTTTGGGCACCATCGGACTGGCTCTTGCCAGTTACGCAATGTTGCGCCGCAAGCCTAAAGATCCGGACCAGATTGAGCTCGCGCGTCGTACTTGGCTCAACACGATTGGCCGTATCACCGACGGCACGGTGATCGACGTTCAGGAAATTACCAGCCCTCTCAACCGTCCCGCGACTATGCTGATCTACCAGTATGACGTGGCTGGCGTTTCTTACGAGGCTTCGCAGGATGTTACCTACCTGCGGCAATGGATAAATCTGCACTCCTGCCGGCTCGGCGTTCCTACGTCGGTGAAATACGACACGCGCAATCCTGGTAATTCAATGGTGATCGCGGAAGGTTGGGTTGGACTGCGGTAGGAATTTCAGGGCGACCCAGCCGAACCGGAACGGGCCAGTCGCCACGCTTCTATCTTTTTTACGGCCGATAATTTTTACGGCCTATAGTTTTCCGGCCACCGCCAAGATCATGTAGACGACTTGCGCCGCTGCTAGACTGACCCAAATGCGTTGTCGAACCCTTGATCGCCTGATGTCGCGCAGTAAGTCAGCCGCCGTAGGTTCGACCACCGTCCGTTCCGGTTTTACAGCAATCGCCTCAGGGGACTGCATCGAGAGCGGTCTCGAAGCCTCAACTGATTTCGGCTTATCCGGATAAAACACCTTCGGGGTATCCACGACCTCCGACCATAGCGGCAACAAAATCCAGGACTTTGGAATGATGTCGTCAATTGGCTTCGCGGTCAGATCGAGAGCTGGCAACGATTCCGGGGCCACGCGATCAGCCAGGCTCCGCAAGAGAGAGCCCCACCAGAAATGGCTCAGTTGATCGGTAATCAGCTCGCCAACATCCACCGGCCTTGATTCCAGTTCGAGCGGTGGCAGTGATTCTGGAGATAAAACGTCCCCGATGTTGGTGAACACGGTGCGAAACCAGGGCAGCCGCAATCT
>JAYVCW010000621.1:0-2689 GCA_043749775.1 Acidobacteriaceae bacterium
CGCCAGCAATGCGGCGACCACTCCGACAACATCCAGGCGTAGGCCGCCAGAGCCGACGAGCCCGACGGCAAGCGCACATCCGGCGACGGACAATCCAACTGCCAATATCTTGCTCCACGACGGGCGTTGACTGGTACGCAAAGCGGTATAGATCAAGACCCAAACCGGCGCTGGGTACTGCAAAATGATTGCTGTCGCCACGTTTGTTCGCTGGATCGCGAGGTAGTAAAGATAGTTCGAAGCGGCGATTCCGAAGACTCCAAGCAGAAGGAATCTCAAGACGTCACGAGCGGGGACAGCGAGTTGCGTCGGTCCTCTTCGTACGAACAAGATCGGAAAGAGAACGGCTAAAGACAACGTCGCACGACTCTGCGACAGGATCAGCGGATCGATGTTTTTGAGTGAATTGGGCAGCGAGGAATTCAGGGAGGCACCTAGCCAACCCGGCAAATGCCCGGTAAAGGCGGCCCGCCCCATAGCGGCCGAAACTCCCCAAAGAAATGTCGCGGCGCCGATAAATAAGTAGCCCCTCAGCGGATCGCGCGTTCCGCTCACACCATTTGCTCAATCGTATAAGTGATCGTCGCGGATTTTTCGAGCATGGCTGAAACAGAACAATATTTTTCTTTCGAGAGTTTCACCGCGTCTTCTATCGCTTTCTTCGAAACCTCGCCACGCACGACGTACGTCAGGTGAATCGAAGTGTAGACGGAGGGGTAGCCATCAGCTCGCTCCGCGCTCGCCCTGACTTCGAGTGCGGTGAACTTCTCCCGCTTCTTGCGCAGAATTCCGACCACATCAGAAGCGGTGCACCCGCACAAACCAATCAAGACCAATTCCATGGGACTGTTGGCCGTTTTCTCTTTCGCCGTGTCTAACACAATGGCGTGCCGCGATGTCGCGGCTCCGACGTAGCGCTCGTTATCACTCCAATTTACGGATGCTGCGATCATGAACTTCCCTTTCGTCCGTCGCGGTTACTGTTCGCATCGTCGCTGCGGCTCGCGGCCCGGTTAGCGGCGATTATCGGTGACTGGCTCCGGATGTATTAGAACTTTGAATAATTCTGGAGCGTCGTGCTTGAAGCGTGTTTCAAGCGACGTCTGCACATCGTGAACCCGCGAAAGTGGCATGTCGTCAGGCAAAGTGCAATGGCAAGAAACGTAAAGCCGCGCCCTCACTTTTTTAAAATGAAAATCGTGGACATCAATCACTTCAGGAAATTCTTTCACAATCTTCTTGAGTCGCTGCTCCAGCTTTGGTTCACGAACAATCTGCTCGCCGCGCTCAATGGTCGCCGGCTCGCTTTCGATGTGCGTCAGGATGGTCGAGATTTCGGGCACCTCAAGGCGCATTTCCGTTTCCAGGCGCGTGACTTCGTCGTGGGCCTCCTTCATGCTGAGGCGCTCGTCCAATTCGAGATGCTGTTCAACATGCAATTGGCCATTCAGATCTTGCACGCTCACGTCATGCACGTTGAAGTTGTGGAGCGTGGCAACTCCGCGGATGCGATCGAAAATATTTTCTCCCCGCCCCGCCCGGGGAACGGAATGCACGACAACATCCGCGCCGGGAAGAACTTCTCGCACTCGCGATGTCACCGCATCCGATACTTGCTGCGACCGCTGGAAGGTGGAATTGCGTTCCAATCCAACTGATACGTCTGCAAAGAAACGATTGCCAGCCTTGCGGAATCTCACACGGTCGACATCGAGCACGCCCTCGACGGTTCGAAGGCGATCTAGAATCTGGATGCGAACTCCCGGCGGCGCGGCATCGAGCAGGGCGTCGACCGTTTTCCTGGCGAGGCGCCAACTAACGGAAATCACCACGCCCGCCACAAAGAGCGCCGCGACCGGGTCAGCCCGAAACAACCAATGAACGTGATAACTTCTCGCAAGCCACACGAGGGCGAGGCCTGCGATCACGACCGAGCTCGACCACACGTCAGTCGAAAAATGAAGCGCATCGGCCTCGAGCGCCTGGCTATCGTATTTCGCCGCGACCCGCCCGAGCACACGCGAACGCCAAACATCCACCGCGATCGACAGGAACATTACGGCGAATGCGGCGATGTTCGGTTCAATTTCCACACTTTGAAAAAACAGACGCTTGATCGCCTCGTAGACGATCCACACGCAGGTGAGTAGAAGCAAGGCGGTCTCGATGAACGCGGAGAAGTTTTCAAACTTCTCGTGGCCATACTGATGGTCGGCATCTGCGGGCTTGTCAGAAACCTGGACAGAAAAGAACGTCACCAGCGCGGCTACCAGGTCCAAGCCAGAATGCGCAGCCTCGGACAAAATGCCGAGGGAACCGGTCGAAATTCCGACGACAATCTTGAGAGTAGTGACGACAACGGCCGCCAGCACCGAGTTGCCGGCAACGGCACGCTTTTCCTTGCGCATTGATCCGGTTCTAGCCGCCGCCTGTGCTTCAGACATACCCGTCATTATCGCTTTGGATTCGTTCGACGCCAACCCCTTCCGGTGTTCCCCGAGCAACATTGCGACATGCTACGATGAAATCGATCTTTAGATTCTTCAATTTTAAGCGAATCATTGGAACGTGACAGCAATGCGACGTGAAAAGCAAGTGGACGTGAACAGATAAGTGGAGGAGTTTGAGTAATGCGTGATCTTAGCTGCGTTTGTTTGTTGCTTGCGGGCATGGCCTTCGGCCAGACTTC
>JAYVCW010000622.1:0-2468 GCA_043749775.1 Acidobacteriaceae bacterium
GCCCAAAAGTGATCTCCGGCATGGTGAAACGTCTGGCTACGGTCCTCAGAACAGGTGATATTGCGGTGGAATTCAGCCGGGATGATACGCCCAATCGGAACAAACGAATCAGAATCCGACCAATAAAATCTGAAGAAAAAAAAACGAAGAGCGGGTTTGAAACCCTAACTTAGGAGGATGAATGACACGACCATCATACACATTGACCAAAAGGAAAAACCGTAACCATCGTCATACCGCTCGAGAAGCCACGTCCCTCAAAGTCCACCGGTAAGGCACTAGTGATCGCGACCACGAGAGGATTGAAAACCAGCACGGAATCGTACGCGCGTGGCCGGTCTGTTTCAACGCAAATGTTTTGCTTTACCCAGCGACGCCATTGATTCTCGATGAAGACGGACAGCAACCTACGACGGGTGAATCTGTGCAGGGTTCGCAACGTCGCAGTAGGCGTCGGAATGGGGCAACCGCCCATGGATCGGCGGAGCAGCAGAAAATGCCGGGCGAGCAGGACTTCCATCTCGTTCTCGAACTTGCCATGCGATGGAGATGTTCAGGCGCTGATGTGCAAAACCCGGCTTCGTTGAGCTAGTGCAGCAGAATTCCGTGTGATGGCTTGGGGACGTGGCGCAGTACGGCCAGTTCGACTGAGGGATGACAACAGGCGAAGAACATCGCTGTGCGCTTGTATGCGGGCGTAAACAGATGAGGCATGAACTCGAACTCGTGCTGATGACAGCTAACGAGCTGCCGATCGAAGAACTGCCACGCTTGCTGGGTGAGCTTGAAGAAATCCGTGCTACAGCACTTGCGCGCTTGACTGCCCCAGCATCTGCGCAACCCCTGCAAAACGACGAACTGCTGGACACTAACAAGGCAGCCCATCGGCTGGGCATCAGCAAAGACTTTCTGTATCGGAATCACTGCGGATTTTCGTTTACGCGCCGAGTTGGAAGACGGTTGCTGTTTTCAAGTTTAGGAATCGAGAGATACATTAGACAGCAAGAGAGTGTTGACAGCAAAGTGGCGAGAAAGTACCTTCGACACGTCGTTACGGGTGATCGGAGATTGTAGGTATGAAGATGCTACGCGCTGACACTGACCCGATTGTCAGAACGACTGTTCGATTGCAACTGCCGCTGCTCAACGCCGCCAAACATCGCGGAATAATGGAAAGCGTTGCAGGAGGTGGATACCTGGCGCTTAAGCAATCTTGAAGGGAGGGCGGCAATGAAGCCCAGAGGCGAAGGCCGGATTTTCCGACGCAAGGGCAGTGGGTTCTGGTGGTGTGCATACTACTTGAGAGGCAAAGAGTACCGCGAGAGCACGGGCGAAACGGATCCCAAGAAGGCGGACAAATTTTTGAAACGGCGCCTCAAAGAAGTTGGCGCGGACCAAATAGGTGCTAAGCACTTCGTCGGCCCGCAGCAGCAGCACATCAAAATTTCAGAACTGCTGGACGCTCTGGAGGCGGATTACAAGCTGCGCGGGAAAGCGAGTCCCCAATTTCTCAGTCACATCGCTCACATTCGTGAGCAGTTCGGCTTTGTGCGTGCGATTCAACTCACTAGCGAGATGGTGGATACCTACATCGAACAGCGCCTAGTAACCGGTGCAGCCCCGGCGACCATCAATCGGGGCACTCAGTTGCTGAGCCAAGGATTTAAGCTCGCCATTGACCGCAAGCATCTCTCAACTGCACCTCTTATCCGGCACCTGTCTGAAAAGGGTAACGCTCGACAAGGTTTTTTCAGTGACGCCGAGCTCCGCGCCATCGTGGGCAACCTTCCCGATTATTTACAGGATTTCACCTTGTTCGCCTATCTCGTTGGCTGGCGTAAAGGCGAAATAGCCTCGCTTGCCTGGGCGGACGTAGACGGAGATGTCATCCGTCTGCAGGCGAAGAACTCAAAAAATCGTAAGGGCCGTTTGATCGTGCTTGAGGGCGAACTGGCAGAATTGATCGAAAGACGCAGACTTGCCAGCCAAACGATAACTGCTCAGGGTTCCACTGCACTGGCTTCCCTCATCTTTCATCGCAACGGCTGCCCAATTAGGGACATCCGCAGGGCTTGGAAGACCGCCTGCAAATTGACGGGAATCCATCGACTCTTCCATGACCTGCGTCGCACTGCTGTGAGGAACATGATCCGGGCGGGAGTTGGAGAGACAGTGGCGATGGAGGTCAGCGGCCACAAGACGCCATCCATGTTGGACCGATACAACATCGTCTCCGAAACTGATCTGCGGTTCGCTATGAGGCGGACGCAAGACTACCTCAAGGGTACGGTTGAGAAAGCGCAACTCTCGACGAGGCCCGCCACTATACAGTGAATCGCAGACCCAACGAGAAACCCGGACAGTTCACGGACAGTTTGAGCAAAAAAGGAAGGGAGCCCTTTCCCAGGCTCCCTTTTAACCTCTTGCTTTCTATGAGTTCGTTGGTTGCGGGGGCTGGATTTGAACCA
>JAYVCW010000623.1:0-2705 GCA_043749775.1 Acidobacteriaceae bacterium
GTCGCTTGTCAGGCCCCCCTCGGTTGGCCAATATTGTAGCTTCTCTCAAGAATTTGTCAGCGAGTTCGTAGCGCCCCAATCTCGAATAGACTTCTCCCAAAGTGCAAAGCGCGGGTGCAAGCAAGCTACCGGTCTGTCTACGGCTTGCGACTACTGTCTGAAAAGAGGAAAGTGCGCCGGAGTACTTTTCCTGTATCAGCAACACGCTACCGATACCTTCTTCCGCCAAGTCGATCTGTTCCCGATTCTTTATTTGGTTCGCGGCTTGACCCAGTTGCCGAAAGGCTTCGATTGCCGCATCCAGATCGCCTCGGTCGCGTAAGATGCGCGCCCGCGCCGTCTCTACTAACCCGATATCGAGTAGGTATTTTCCGGATTTGTAAAATGCTAGCGCCGAATCGAGTTTGCGAAGCGCCTCCTCTGTATTGCCGCGCATGTGATCGACACTGCCGAGCATAAAGAGCGCTGTCGCCTCGCTCTTTCCCACCTTGTACTCTCGCGCCGACTGAAACGCATCGTGAAAAAAAACCGCGGCTGCGGTGAAATCGCCTTTTGTAAAAAGCACGTTCCCCAGTGTGATTTGCGCTCGCGTGATTAGATTCTCTACACGATTAGCCTTCGCCAATTCCAGAGCGCGATCTGCATAACGAATCGCGTCGGCGCTGCTACCCGTTTTTAGCCTCAAGTTACTCAATTGCAGAAGCGTTAAGATCTGTTGATACGAGTTACCATCTGTTTCCGCGCGGTTTAGAGTATTTTCCAGTAGAGGTTGAGCTTCGCCGAACTTACCGGGACGATTTAGCAGCAAACCGCGCTGATACATCGCTTGTGTAACGCCCTCGAAATTCCCCATTGCCTCATAGTGCTTCACCGCCTCTTGCAGTTCAGCGTCGGCGTGCGTGTTGTCTTGTTGACGGTCGTAAAGCACTCCTAGCCGGACATGAGGTGCGGCATATCGAGGGTTCAGCTTAAGCGCCTCACGATAGGCCTCAACGGCCTTCTCAGCTTGTTCGTTCTTCTCATAAGCCCGGCCAAGATCGAAATATGCGCCAGGCTTGTCACTTGCCGGGGCATCTTGCGCGATTGTTTCGTATTGGGTGACGGCAGCCGCAAAGTTCCGAGTGATCGTCTGCTGTATGGCTTTCAAGTAGGCCATGTCAGGCGTCGAGAGCCACCTGCCAACGGCTAGGGTGGACGCTGTCACAATTTCATTCTTTGCTCTGTCCACGTGATCCAGTTCCGCCCACGCGTCCGCGAGCCGAGCGTGCGCGAGGGCGAAGGTCTTGTCCGTGTCTACCGCTCCGGTAAGCCGTCTTCTCGCTGTCAGGAACGTGCCGTCACGTAGCGCTTCGATACCGTCCCGGTACAGTCTTTCCGCTTGAGGAGGTGGTTGGTGTCTCCCCTCGGCCAAGTAATACCAAACTGCGCCGAACCCCGCCACCAAGAGCGCCGCAATTAAAAGAACAGCGGTCATCCGTGGGCGCTGCCTGATCGCCGAAAGCGTTCTCGTCGTAACTGTGGCGGCGGGGTCGAGCGCGAGCTTGCGGCCCTCCGAGTGTCCGGCTTGCTCCAAGGCTGCGCGAACCCTACGCAGATCCGAGATCACTTCACTGGCGGACTGGTACCGGCGGTCGCGCGACTTGGCAAGTGCTTTGAGCGTGATGCGATCCAACTCCTTTGGGATAGCAGCATTGAACCGGGATGGCGGGTCTGGATCGTCGCCGACGATCTGACTCATCACGTCCGCTGAGCTTTTGGCGGTGAAGGGCGGCCTGTCCGCGAGGCATTCGTATAGGAGCGCGCCAAGGGAGAATAGATCGCTACGCCCGTCGAGATCCTCGCCCCGTGCCTGTTCGGGTGACATGTAACGAGGTGTTCCCACAGCCGCACCGTGTTCGCTAAGTGCCACCAGGATCGTCGGATCGGAGCCGTCCGGCGGCAACGCCGCCGGATTCATCACCCTCGCAAGCCCGAAATCCAGCACTTTGACGGTGCCGCGCTCATCCAGCTTGACGTTGGATGGCTTGATATCGCGGTGGATGACACCTTGCCGGTGTGCTTCGCCGAGCGCGTCGGCGACTGCTTCGATGATTTCAATTCTGTGGCAAAGAGTGAGATTACGTTGCCGGCAAGCATCGGTCGGCTTATCGCCGTGCACCAGTTCCATGTCGATGAACGGCTCGCCTTCCGGAGTTTCACCATAGGCATGAATCATGGCGATATGCGGATGGTGAAGACGGGAGGCCGCTTGCGCTTCCCTGCGCAGCCGTGCGGCCAGTTCAGGGGACGCTTTACCCGTATTCGGGAATTTAAGGGCTACCTGCCGACCGAGGTGAGTATCGAGCGCAAGATAAACGATGCCCATGCCACCCTTGCCAAGCTCGCCCAGAATTCGGTAATGCGAAAAGCTATCCCGCACCGTGATTCCTGTACTCCTGGGCTGAGAGAAACGCCATGACGTGCTCGCGGCACGGTCGCGCAGACGCGGCATCTTGCGTCCGGTATTTGGAAATGGTCCTGGCGACCATACATACCTCGCTAACAGGTCAAAGCTTACTTAGAGATACTACTACGAATCGGTGCGCTGCACACAACCACAGAACAGAACCGGTGAACTCCTCCGATGTTCACCGGTCCCAGTGCCATTCACCGGAGACGACCCACTAACATAAGAAGGTCGGGACGGGCGTTGCCGCGCGCTAACT
>JAYVCW010000624.1:0-4261 GCA_043749775.1 Acidobacteriaceae bacterium
TCCTTCCATCGGCGCTTCGGTCGCGGTCACTGTATTGTTTCCCGAGGGAGAAGCGGCGATCACGTAGCGGTGATCTGCGTGTCCAGTTAATCCCCCGGCATGTAAAGCGTTTCCGACCATGCAATCTTCGCGATCGTTCCCTTTATTCCCTGCGACTAAAGTCGGGTCGCACTTTGCTACTCGATAACGCTCATCCATCGAGCCTTGTATTCCCGCGTCATGCAGGACGTTTCCAATCCAGCGGTCATCTGCTGTATCGGAGGTGAGCGGTTGATTTGCAACTATGAGCATCGCTCGCTTCGATATCCAGTATCCGAATCCTGAACAATACGGCGCTGGGTATCCGCCGGAAGGGCCGCGGAATCTCCCAACGTAATCGTGCGCGTCGTAGTCGGAGGAAAGAAGCCGGTAAGGCTGCACGTATGTGTCATCGTCACATTGGAAGACAAAATCGTAATCGTGCTCGAGCGCCCAGCGGCAGATCGCTCGGACTTTTGAGGGAAGGGCTTCGTAGCTGTCTTCGACGGGGAGAAGAACTTCGTCATCTTTCGGAATATAGCCATCAGCCTTGCCCAGAAAGAATCGGACGTCGGCGCCTTCGCCAACTTCTGGAATCCAGGTCTGTCGCTGAGCTTCAGCGCGATGCCGATATTTGTGGCAGGTTTTGATTGCAATTAAAACTCTCCGGCCGTCTTCACGTTTCGCGGTTTTTTTTTGAGAACTTCTTTTATTTCCGAAGGCGCGGCAGGCTTCATCTCAGTCGGCCCTATCTTCGGCGGTGAGGTATCTTCGGCGATTCCCTGCCCAATCAAATAGAGCGCGGTGATGCGCGGCAGGTTGTAGAAAGTTCCTGCCTGTAATTGATCGAGCGTTTTTAGCATCTTGACGCGGACGACTTTCATTTATTAACGTTCCATCTCGATTCGCCAGTAAATCCGGTCGCCTGCGTTTCCGCGCATTGCGCTTTGAAAAGTGAAAATGCTGGCGGATTCGTCAGGTAATTTTGGGCTTTACTCATCCAGTCCTCGCGCGCCTCGATGCTACCGAGAAGAGCGTTACATGACTCGCACAAGATTCCCCTAACGAGCGCCGAGTTGTGGCAATGATCAATGCCGAGGCGTTTACCGGAAGTCTGCTTTTCTTTCCCGCAAATTGCGCATCGCCCGTTTTGCAACGACAGAAGTTGCTCGTACTGCTCCTTTGTGATTCCGTATTTGCGTTTAACGTTTCGCCAGTGTGAACGCTCGCACTGAACTTCTCTGTTTTTGTAGTAAGTGGCCAGCGAAGCTTTGCGCGACTTGGCTCGATTCTTTGGGATATTCCGCCACTTCAGCATGTACTCGCGGTGATAGTCGCGGGCCTTCTTTACGAGTTCCGGATCGCTGTTTCGTTTCTCTCGCCATCGCTTTAAATATTCGAGTTCTTTTTGAGTTTTCTTGGCCATTCCCCATGCTAATACTTAATGAAGAAGATGGAAAGTTTAAAATCACAGAGGGTTGATTCACATTCACCAACCCTCTGTAAGTCATTGATTACGAACCAAATGGGAATCCACCGTAGATTAGGGCCTCGGGGCGAAACACGGTCAATGCAAGGCGCTCCTCGACCAATATGGCGGCAAGGTTTTGAATGAAAAAGTTCGCATGTTCGCGCGAAACTTCGACAGTCGCATTGCTTCGATCCCAGATCATTGCTGCCTGAGATGAGCCGCAGAGGAACTGTCCCTGTGGCATCGCCTGAGTCGCAACAACTGGCATCCCCCAAATGCTCGGGGAATTGACGGAATGCGGATCAGCGAAGATGTACTGGCCGCTTGACGCCGTGCCGGTTGTTTTGGTGAGCTGAATCGTTTCCCAATCACGCGGATTGAGGATGTAGAAATCCGGCTCAAAGAAAGCCTGCTGTACCTGAGTCTTAGCGTGCAGCAAGATGTCGATGAACGTGTCGGTTGCGGTGTTGGTATAGGTGAGGTCGTAAGTCGTTGAGTTCGTCACCAAGCCACTCAGTTCGCTTCCGACTCCAGAGCCGAGAAGCAATTCGTTCTCTTCTTTGAGCTGGAGACCGTAAACCAAACGATTGTTGATGTAGCCTTGGATGGCCGGCGCGTCTTCGAGCAACTGCTTCGAAACTGGCAGGAAGTGAGCCAGAGTTCGAACCGGAGAGAAGCTCAGCGAGAACGTGATAGCGGACTCAGGCTTCGTGTCGCCTTCGTTCACTTGGATGCCCGCGTTGTTGGTGTACCCAGTCTCCTTGACATACTCGACGAGGTTGGTCGAGATCGGAGTGCTTGGCAGGATGTTCCGAATCGTCAAGCGCCGGAGTCCAGGCTGTTGAATTCCAGGCTTGATGTACGGCACGACGAGCGGTTGATTCTGGCCGGTCGCGTTGACCAGCGTTGTTTTCTGCTCAAGGCTTCCGACGTCGATCTTGCCCGTCGAGTTTCTTCCTGGCAAGGATTTGAAGGCGTCGGACTCAACGACTTTCTGCCCGATCGACTTCACTTCTTCGCCGCCGCCAGCATTTGGAGCAACCATCTTCTGCTCAATGACGAGCAGACGCGAGGCCACTTCGGCATGCTGCGTGCTGAGTTTATCCAGCGCGGTTTTGGTTTCGGTTGAAGCAGCGCCCGAGACTTTAACTTCGTCGGCGTGCTTATCGATGAATTTCTTGAGCTCGGTTTCAATGGTTCCGAGCTGCTTTTCCAGATCTTTTACTTCCATGATTATCCTCGCAGGAGTTCAGAAATTGTGTTCATTCGATCGAAAGAGGCGTGGAAGAACTCCGGCGCTTCCTTTTGGAGCGTGGCGGCTAATCGATCAATCAGTGCTTGAACTTCGGCGGCTGATTGTTCGGCAAGTGCCTGATTGAGTGCCTTAAATTGTGCCTTTTCGGCGGTGATGAATTCGACTAGGTCCGCGCGGAATTCTTCTTCGACGCGCTTGACGCTTTGGACTCCAGCCGCTTGATTCATCGGGAAGGTAACGAGCGATACTTCCCAGAGCTTCAGTTCCTTCAAAAAGCGAGTGCTGTCTTTGATGTCCTCTTTGATCGTGTCGTATCCGATCGACAATCCCTTGAGCACTCCGCGACGCATCAACGCATAAGCCTTCTGTGCGACGGAAGATTCGAGAACCAGTTCGCCCTTGATTTGCAGTCCGTCGGACGAGTCGCTCAGCTTGCCGAGTCCGATCGGTTCGCTGGTATCGTGCTGCCAGAGAATGGGAACCTCGCCGTTTTTGTCGTTGAGAGTTTTGGCAAAAGCTCCTGGCATGACGACATCGCCGCCGAGATCTTTGTTTCCATACACTGAGGCGAGTCCGGTAAACGTGCCTTCGGTCGAGCCCATTTCCTTGATTTCTAATTTGAAAGAAGATTTATTCACGGTTGCACGCTCCCTGGTTTTAGGCGAATTCCATAAACAACGCGGCAATCATTTCCAAATCCACGTCGATAACATCGCCGATTGCTTCTGTAAATTGAGGTTGCTGGTAAGAAATTACGAAGCCCTTGAAATTCAGGCTCGCGATTGAACTTGTCGATCCTTGAAGTTGAACGCTTGCCGAGGTTCCGACAATCGCCGGAATCTGAATCTCGGGGAGCGGTATCGGCGCTCTTGGGTATACGCGAGTCCCGCCGCCAGCCCTTCGTCGCTTCGCGGGTAGCGATCCGCCTACAGTCGCAACGACTGGGATTGAACCAACTAAATCCTCAAACTGCGGCGCTTGCTGTGTCGCGCAGGTTCCCGTTATGGATGAAACTTTATGCCATAGAAGAGAGCGAAGAGTTAAAAGCATTGAGATGCTTTATTGGTGCTTGATCTCTAAAGCGACAATCGAGAATGGCCCTGTGCCTGATCCACCAGTAATGCCGTAAGAAGTTGCCCCTGCGCTGGTTTGATCTGTTAAATCGCCGACGTAAGTTGTGTAGGCCCCTGGGATCAGGGCACTTTGCCTGACGTTCGTCGGCGTTGGCGTCATAGTAATTCCGGTTGTCGCAGTTGCAGCGAAATCGAACACTCCCCACACGATTGCGCCGTCCGCAGCGACTGGAGTTAAAGCCACGGTTTTGGTAGCAGTATGCTGCTCGGAACTATTACCCACACCCTGCGAACTGCGAAAGACCCATACACCAAAGCCAGCTCTATTAGTGTTTAGAGTTAAGTCCACTGTAATTGCACTGGAACCGCTACTGCCCGGATTAGCCGTCCAAATTCCTGAACTACAAGCAACTCCAGCCCCAGAACCCGGATTGTGGCCTGCAA
>JAYVCW010000625.1:0-2020 GCA_043749775.1 Acidobacteriaceae bacterium
ACCGTGAAGTTACCGTTACTTGAGCCTGCGGTGTAAAGTCCGCTGCTGGTTATATATCCTCCGGTGGCAGACCAGGTGACAGCCAGGCCAGCGCTGTCGGTGGCGGTAAATCGCTGCGTGCCCCCCGGCGGCAGGCTGAGAGACGGCGGTGCAATCGAGACGGCCGCACTCGCAACCGTAATATTTGAAGACGTGGTGAAGACGGTTCCGGTGCCGGCATCTTTCGCCTGAACCTCAATGAGGTGGGATCCGTTGGCAAGAGCAATTGCAGCATCGAAAACATTGGTACTGTGTTGCACCGTGCCCGCAACATGGTCTACCCAAACTTTCATATAAGTTGCAGGAACGGTGCCGTTGTAAGTTGCATGAACGTTAATTGGGGAGGCGACGGTCGATCCGTTTGCGGGACTGGCGATGGCCACCGTTCCGGCGAATGACGAGGAAGAAGATAATGATGAAATGAGAGCGAAGAGAAAGACAGGAACGAACTTCATCACAACACCCTAAAAAATGGATTTGAGAGTTTGCGCGGGACGTTCTAGGGTCGCGGGCGTGGGGGCGGGCGAAGCACAGTGTACACGATCTCTATCGCAGTTCACAAAGCAAGCAGACTTGATTGAAAGTGGCGCGGGCGGCGTGTTGCGGAGAAATTAGCAGCTTCTCCACAGCATTTCGGGGTTAGCCCGTTAAGGTTTCCTTCAGGTTCTAAAGCCTAACTTCAGCCCGCTGCTCTGATGTGAGAACTTAGGCGAAGTTGTTTAGCGTTCGCAACGTACTCCGATAGAAATCAGGAATTGTGAATTACGGTGCAATCTTTCGTTCGGCGTTGGTGGCTTTGCTAAGAAACAAGATGCGCAGCATTCTCACAGTGCTGGGTATCACTATCGGCATTGCGGCCGTGATCTGCGTTGTCGCGATTGGCGAAGCGGGACAATCGCGCGTCGAGCAGCAATTGAACAACCTGGGCGACAATTTCGTTTGGATTGAAGCCGGCGGTCGCGCCGTTAACGGTGTCCGCACCGGCACGCACGACACCAAGACGCTGGTAATGGCCGATGCCGTGGCGGTAAAAAATCAGGTTTCACTGATTAAAGCCGTTTCGCCAAACGTGGATGATCCCGTACAGGTGATCTACGGTAATCAGAATTGGCATACTTCCTACCGCGGTGTTTCTCCCGAATATTTCGAAATCAAGCGCTGGTATGTAGACCAGGGAGCGATCTTTTCGCAGGATGACGTGGAGCGCGCAGCCGATGTCTGCACGATCGGACGGACAGTGCGCGACCAACTTTTTGGCGTGGAAGATCCGATTGGAAAAGTTATTCGCGTCAATAGTCTCCCTTGCAAAGTAGTGGCGACGCTTCATCCGAAAGGGCTCTCGCTGTCCGGGCAGGACCAGGACGACACCATCATCCTGCCCTATACCGTCGCCCAGAGAAAACTGAAGGGTATTACCTGGCTGGACGACATCCTCTGCTCCGCCGTATCACAGAGCGCGGTGAAGATGGCTGGACAGGAGGCCACAGCGGTGTTGCGCGATCGCCATCATTTACGACCGGAAGAGGAGGACGACTTTAATATCCGAAATCCTGAAGACGTAATTCAGGCGCAACTCGACGCCAGCAAGACGCTCAAAATACTGCTGATCGCGATCGCGTCGGTCTCGCTCATCGTCGGCGGAATTGGAATCATGAATGTCATGCTGGTTTCGGTGACCGAGCGCACGCGCGAGATTGGGGTACGCGTGGCGATCGGGGCGACTGAAGAAGCAATCCAACTTCAGTTTCTGGGCGAATCCATCATGCTCAGTCTCGTCGGAGGCGCCGCCGGGGTGTTGTTTGGACTCATCGGATCCTATCTGGTGGGCCAAACTCTGGGATGGCCGATACAAATGTCTCTTGAAGCCGTCGTGGTCGCCGCCATGTTCTCCGTAGCAGTAGGCGTTTTTTTTGGATACTATCCAGCGCGCAAAGCGTCCCGGCTCGATCCCATTGAAGCACTGCGGTACGAGTAGAGTTCT
>JAYVCW010000626.1:0-2111 GCA_043749775.1 Acidobacteriaceae bacterium
TCAAAGTACACCGCCATCTCTCTCTCTGTAAGTCACAGAGTCACAGAGAGAGTGAGTATATGAATATCCTTACGGGCACAGCGAGATGCACTGCTGTGACTTGTGACAGACATAGAGAAACGAACAGTTGTGACGGTTGTGACACCTGTAACTCAACTAAGGAGACGAACTATGCACGTGCGTGTCATCCGGTCAGCCAGAGGCGCGAGTCAGTCATGGTTAACCAGAAGCGGAGGGGAAGTGTGAGCCAGGCCACCAGGGGGGCGTGTTGTGTTCTTTTGATGAGTTGCGCAAAAACCGTTTCGCGGTTTGATATTCGTGCGGAGGTACCAAGCCTATGAAAAAATCGACTGATCCAAAAATCCCGGCACACCTGAGTGATGCCGCTAAACGGTGGTGGAAGGACATCACCACAGAGTACGTTTTCGAGGTTCCCGACAGCCTGATGACTCTGCAGCTTGTTTGCGAGTGTTGGGACCGCAGCGAACTGGCGAGAAAGATTGTCGAGAAAGAGGGCGTGACGATCAATGATCGCTTCGGTTTCCCAAAGCAGCATCCGGCAACGATTGTTGAGCGAGATAGCAAGATGGCCATGCTGCGCGGCCTTCGGGCTCTCGGGCTTGATGTCGTTCCGCCTGGCTCGATGGCTGGATCAAGGGGGAAATAAGGCCGCCATGCCGAGACTGCGCCGAAGAGGATTCAATACACGCGAGAAATTGACGCCAAACCAATGGCTAAATCTAGTTTTCGGTTCAGATGGCAACCGAGAGCCAGCATTTTCGTCCGAAGCGGAACGGCGCGCGGCATGGAGTGACCACCGGGAAGAATTCCTGCGGGCGGGGAGTTGGGGCTTCGGTTTATTCCATCGTCCTTCGGCATGGTTCGACTACGATGCTCCACACATCGGCCGACTTTGGGTTAATGAGCCGACCGAGAACTATTTCGAGCGCTGCGAATTGCGCGGGCGGAGCGTCATGACCGATGAGGAACGACGCGCACTGGTGGCTCTCCGCGCAGCGGGTCAGATTCCGCCGGCGGCGATCACCAAAGCACCCGCGAACGGTCTATTCCGCTATTTCAGGTATGACGGTGAGACGGAGCAGGAATTCGCGGCGCGGCTCGATGGCAAAAAAACGAGGTGGCAGTAAATGCCGCGTGTCATGCGTCGGGGATTCTCGCGCACCGGGCTAACCCAAGAGCAGCGGGAATGGTTGCTATACGGGTTCTCCATCGGATCGAAAGCGCCAGAATTCGGGAGCGAGCTTGACGAACGGGCGGCATGGGAGCGCTATGGAGAGCACATCAAAACGGAGCGATGGGGCGCGGGACAACGTCCATATGCGTTTTTCCGGTGGGATCTGCGCATCAGTTTCGTACCGCTCGAATGGTGGAAGCAATTGGGCATTTTGTTGGATCGAAAACTGATCTCAGCCGAGGAAAAGTTTGCAATCGAAGCAAGGTATCCGGTTCTAGATCCCGAGCAGTCTCCCGATTTCAATAGAACGTTTGAGCACGGCGATGTTTCCGGTACTCACCTGGGCAGCTACGTTCTGACGCGCCTCAGCGAGGAATTTGCCTTCGCATCCCGTTGGCATGATGATCGCGGGCGAGCCCAACTCGCTGCGAAGTATGGTCGGTGCGCGGACAACACGCGGGCCCACACGAGGCTCGGATGAGGAGCCGGATCGCGCCACTCCGTCTGGGCCCCGAGCGCCGGGCGGCGGTTTCACTGAGACACGATCACGACTACCGCCGGGCAAGTCACGAAACGACAGAGGTCGAGTGGGATAGGGTGCTGACTGCGCTTCCGCTAAAGGACACGGAGCGCCAGTTCCTGCGGTTCCGGTTGGATGGGTTGAGTTACCCGGGCATCGCTAGACAGCCGGGCTGGAACAAGCGCCGCGTCGATGCTGTGCGCAAGGCGCTATCGCGCAAGGTTCCCAAATTCCCGCGTCTGAATGTAGAGCAGTTTGCGGCACACAGCGATTCCAGTACGCTCAGCCGGGCGGAAATACTCGACTCGGGACGTCGGGCGTGGTCGCTTGTTCGGCTGGATTGCGCCTTCGCTGGAATCATGCTGCAGGAATATTTTTTCAGCAAAACTCCGAAAA
>JAYVCW010000627.1:0-2552 GCA_043749775.1 Acidobacteriaceae bacterium
CCGGAACAATTGCCACCTTCACGGCGCGGGCATCACGAGACCACCGATCAATTTGGCCGAGGGCCTCTGGAACATCCATCATCAAATCTCCTGCCCCAATCAACCACCCGAGACTCCCCCTCTCTATACTTCAGGGCGTGCGGGTCCGCGTCTGTGAGCCTCGGGTCCGTTTAGCCGACATTCGGTAAAACAGTGACGTGATGAACATCCTTCTCAACAGCCGATTGGTCGCAATTCGTGAATCGCTCATGGCCCTCTTCCGCGGCGGAACCGGCGCGCCAAATGCCATGATTGGCGCCGAACGCGAGCTCTTCCTATTCGGCTACCTACGCGAGGTCTTCCCCCATCTTTATCGCTTCGGACAAGGCGCGATCATCGACTCAGCAGGCGGAGCCTCCGGACAAGTTGACATCGTCCTGGAGTTTCCCATTGCTCCAAGCCTTCCAATGCCTGCCGGCTCTCAGCGTCTGTATCTCGCAGAGTCGGTCGCCGCTGTGATCGAAGTGAAATCGGATCTTTCGGCACATTGGCCCGAAGCAGTATCTACGATAAAGCAGGTGAAGGCTCTTCGCAGAGAGTTGCGAAGGTCCGACAAGCTACTTCTCGAGGAGAGCGGCGCACCGGACCCACGCGTTGCACAGATCTCGGGCATTCCCTGTTACGTCGTCGGTTTTCGGGGTCACGCCACGATGGACGGGCTAAAGCGGAGGCTCTCGGCAACTCCCGCCAGCGAACGACCGGACGGAGCGTTGGTGATCGAATCGGGCCTTTTTACTGGTGCGACGGGCGACAGCATCGAGTCGGAGGCGCTCTATCACTTCGTGGTTGAGCTCGTGGAGGTTTTCAACTCCTTCCTTGGCGTCGCGAACCCTCCGCTCAGGAACTACTTGGGCCAGTGAGGGGCCTGTAATTGTGAGGTTTGCAATGGTGTCAGGGGCCGCGAACGCCACTGTCCAGAGAACTTCGAGGACGCGTGGCGCAGGCCGAGGACGAGTTCGAAGCCGTCCTGCCTGCGTTCGGCCGCGGCTATTAAGACCACCCCTGGCTTCAACGCGGAGGTCGTCCTACCATCCGTTTCGCCCGTCCGGCGCGGGTATGAAGATGACCCTCCTGAGAACCTGCCCCGGCCGATGACGGTGACCCGGACAGGGTTGACAACCTTGTCAACCCTGTCTACACTGAAGAGATGCATCGATTCGGGCAAATTCTCCGTAGCCTTAGGAATGACGCTGGTGTCGGTATCAAGCGTCTCGCACCCGAACTTGGTGTTACGTACAGCTATCTCAGCAAGCTGGAAAATAGCGGCGTGCTTCCGTCCGAACAATTCGTTGAAAAAGTGGCTAAGTATTTCGATTACGATTGCGATCGTCTGCTGATCGCCGCAGGAAAGATACCGCCCGAAATCCGTCGGATTCTTCAGAATCATCCAGACGACGCTCTTGACTTCCTGCGCGAGCGATTCGGGCGTGTCGAAGAATGACCAAGAGCAGCGGGAAGCCGTAATTCAGCTTCTCGAAGGGCGAGCTGAAGTAGGGGGCCGATTTACCAACCTCCGGTGTCTCGATAACGGCACTCCGGGCACTTTCTCCCTTCTTTTTTCTGCGTCCGATTCTGCGATGCATTGCGATGTGGCGCTGAAGTTCCTTCTGCCCAACTGGACCGGCTCGTATCGAGATGACTCCTTCGAGCGAGAAGCGGTACTGCTAGAAGAACTTCGTGGTCAACCTGACATTATTCAGTTAATCGCGCCGCAGAGCCAGTTTACTGAAATTCTCACCGCGGGCAATGGGATGCAGTTTTCAGTTTCATTTTCTTACTATGTTCTTGAACGCGCCAAAACAGACATCGGAGCAATCATTGCGGATGAAGAATGGTCGGCAGAAGAATTGCTCGTTGCCTTCAGGGCGATGTGTCGGTCGGTTCAGAGGTTACACTCGAAGTCGATTGCGCACAGGGATCTCACGCCACCGAACTTTCTAGTGATGGCAGACCGCACCATTCGAATGTCCGATCTAGGCACCGCCAGGCGGCTCGATGGCGTCACACCGCCGCTGGCTACGTATACGGGACCACCGGGCGATTTGAGGTATTCAGCACCTGAGATGCTTGCAATCGTTCACGATGAGATGCCGTCAATTGCATTCCAGGCGGATTTCTTTTCGCTAGGTGCAATTCTTTTCGAGTTATTTTCAGGGACAATACTCGGCTCTCGCATCTACGATCGTCTCATTACGGAACTCCCGCAAGTGATGTCGCTAGTCAAGACGGGGCGGCGCCGCCAGGTATTCGACCAGCTGATCGGCACGATCGCTGACGCTCGAATCATTCCGAGCGTGTCAACGTTCGGCGCATCCGTGCCGGGATGCATTCTTAGACCGATCGATGACCTTGTTCGACGATTGGCATCGTTAGACTATCGAAAGCGGCTGTGCGAGTTTCCGAGGATTTTCAACCGAGTTAATGCCTGTCTTCTTGTCTTGCGAAACGAGCAGAAATACAAGCTGTGGCTTGCTGAGAAGCGCCGCCGTCGAGATGCGGCGCGCTTGGTAACC
>JAYVCW010000628.1:0-2072 GCA_043749775.1 Acidobacteriaceae bacterium
ATCTTCTTCATGAGAACGGTTCTTCGTTTATTGAGTGTTTTATTTTGTGATTTCATTACTCTTGTGTATTAATACACAAGAGTAATAGCAATGAATAAATGCACCGGCTGTTTCGATAAAAACGGAAAAATATCCGATCTAGAAGAACGAGTCAGGCATCTCGAAGCCCAACTTGCCCAGAACAGCCGTAATAGCAGCAAGCCGCCATCCAGCGATGGACTGAAAAAGCCGGTCGGACCACCGCTATCCATGATTCCCGGCTCCCAACGACGTAGGTCTGGCAAAAAGCCTGGCGGGCAACAGGGGCACGCAGGCGCGAGGCTTGAACCGAGAAAAAAGCCAGACCGCATTGAATGGCACAAGGTCACCCATTGCGATAATTGTGACCATGACCTTTCTGGGTTGAGATCCTCTGATACAAGAAACTGCCAAGTCTTCGATTTACCAAAGATCCAGTTGGACGTGGTGGAACACCAGGCGGAGGTCAAGACTTGCCCGTCTTGCTTTCATACGACGAAGGCAGATTTTCCGCTGGGCATCAGTGGTGCTGGGCTCACCGAGTACGGCCCCAACATCAAGTCTTTTGCAGGCTTCTTGCAACACCAGCACCTGGTTCCAGTTCGCCGGGTTTCTGAGATTCTCCGCGAGATCACGGGTCAAGAGATTTCCGTTGGCGCGATCATGGGATGGTCCAAGATCGCTTATGATCGGTTGAGCAATTTTGAACGCGAACTGATCGACTCTCTGCTGGAGTCACCCGTGGCCCACTTTGACGAAACTGGAATGCGCTGCCGCCAAAAGCTACATTGGCTCCACTGCGCTTCGACGGAGCGACTGACTTTCTATGGGATCCACGAAAAACGTGGCACCGAGGCGATGATCGCATTTGGCATCCTGCCATTTTTTCGCGGTATAGCGGTTCATGACCACTGGGACCCTTATTTCACCTTCGACAATTGCGAACATGCGCTGTGCAATTCCCATATCCTGCGGGAGCTCACGTTCTTGGAAGAGGTTCTAAACGAGAACTGGGCGGGAAGGGCGAAGAAACTCTTGCTCACGATCCGCCGTCGCGTGCGCAAGGCGCAGCAGCTGGGACAGGGCGCCCTTTCGGCGCGTGTTCGACTTCGGTTTTTGAAGGCTTATGAGGCAGTTTTAAAACAAGGCTTTCGACACCACGAAAATGATCCCGACTTGCCTCGAGGGGCACGGGGCCGAGCCAAACAAAGTAAGGGCAAGAACTTGCTGGACCGGTTGAGAGATTTCAACCGCGAAGTGCTACGCTTTATGCAGGACTTCTCCGTGCCCTTCACCAACAATCAGGGCGAACAAGATATCCGCATGAATAAGGTCAAGCAGAAGATTTCGGGCTGCTTCCGAAGCCTGCGCGGCGCTCAGTTTTATTGCCGAATCCGCAGCTACCTGTCCACGATGCGCAAGCAGGGAAATAATCTGCTGGACGCGTATCGAGCAATCTACCTCGGCTTCCCGCTGACGCTGACGTCCGATACAGCCACCAGATAACGGCTAACAGACTGCCGGCAACCGGTCTCAGTCAATGCATCGCATGAGGTCTCAGGGCCCAAACGGTAGAAAGTCCAATCACATCACTCGGCGGGCCTGAGCTGTCACTCAAAAATTTGAATTTTCACTGGCTTTCGCCTCACTTTTTGAGGTCAAGTTGTCTCAGATGCCCGCAGAATCGTTATAAGATTTCGATTTTGAAGTCGTTGCGGTGGCCGACAAACACTTGGATGTTGACGACGAAAGTATCGAGAGCGCAGAGCGATCCTGGAGACTTCGGCCAGTGCGAGCCTTCCATTTTTTCGCTGATTGTTGAGCGGAGCTTGTAAGAAAACGAACCAACTCGCCCATTTACTGAATTTTGCGAGTTTGACTACGCCTGGGCATGTTGCCCAGTGAAACAAGATAGCAAAAACCCAGGTGGATAATTGAATACAATTCGCAGTCCTTATTCAACTGCGGTTTGGGCTTTCGGCGGAGGAATGGTTACTCGAGTCTATTTTTAAATCGCTGGAGAAGTCGAATCGCCTTTTCCAGTGCGTCGCGGG
>JAYVCW010000629.1:0-2350 GCA_043749775.1 Acidobacteriaceae bacterium
CGAATGTGCCGAGCCGCGCACGACTAGGCGATGTGGTCTATCCTCTTCGCTCACCACCTACCTGGTTCGGATAAACCGGCGCACTTGCCGAAATTACCTCTCGTCGAGTATCGGGCGCTTGGGGCTTAGCATAGGGGAAATTGGGGCGCCACTAGATTTTGAGTGCTGGCGTAAGGGCACTCACGAAAACTCAATCCTCTTTCTTATCTAGGACGGCAATCACCGCCTCCAACCTTCAGACGTGGTTAGTGACGCCTGGCGCGATATCTATTGTCAACATAAGGCGGCATGAGGCAGACGCCCTATATGATTAGGCGCGCAGGATATGGCAGCCGTATAGGGCATATATGGGACATAGCATTCTATGAAACGCGGAGTGCCATAAGACATTCGCTGGCTGTTGCTGGGAAGCGCCGTGCATGTCTGTACTGAACGCACACTTGACATCCGCGCTACATGTGTGCGATAATGAGGGTGTCGAACAGGCAGAGCGACGACTCCGGGATCCGCGCTACAGATCACCTCGGAACCGTCGCCGTCACTCCGACCGACGCTTTCGCCTCGGGTAGATTTACTTTGAATTCTTTCTAAGACCCCGGTCGGCGTCTACGCCGGGGTGGCGGATAGAACCTGCACGGGCAGAAGCTCTTGCTCCCTTTCGGGCTTACGATTGCAATTCGGCGGCGCTCGCATTTCGAGGCAAGTCCCTATGGCAGACATGGTTATCGACTTTTCGCCTATTCTCGCGCAACTCAGCTCTGAGGTTCTGCTTGAGGAACTCCGGCGCCGCTTGGGCGCCGGAGGGTCGAGTGGAGATCCCACGGCGGCGCCTCAGGCTGCGGCAAATTCTACGGGGCGTGACCCTGCGCTATCTGGTCAGATCCGAGCAGACGAGTTTTTCCGGCTTTCCGGTTCAGAGGCCATCAGAAAGTATCTGGCGATTATGAAGCGGCCGCAGAGTCCTCGCGCGATCGTAGAGGGGCTGAGGGTCGGCGGCGTGTTATCGAACGCCAAGAACTTCTATGCGAACGTGTGGACGGAACTCAAGCGCGCCCGCGAACGCGGCGAGATTGTGAATACGCCGTCTGGATGGGGCCTTGCCGAATGGTACCCGAATAAGCCGAAGCAGCCAGAGCCCATCAAGCCGATCAGGAAGGGCAGGAAGAAGAGCAACGCCAAGAAGGCGCGCACTTCGAAGGCTGCGAGCGCGCCAGCTTCCAAGGCGTCGGAGGATCAGACAAAAGGGTCAGTCATGACCTACTCGCAGTTTCTGAGCGAATGGTTCAAGGCCAAGAAGCCGAAGAAGGACATGGGCATTGCGTGGAAGAAGTATAAGGAGAGTGTGTCCTGATGGCTGCCATGTGGGCTTCCACAGTTACCCTGTCGGAGCCATTTGTGGCCGACGTGGAGAGTCTTCGCGCTGACTTTCCCGATATTGATGAGTGCGTTGAGGACTTTGGGAACGTGCTCAGGACATACTGGACGATCACGCACTTTCCGGTTGATACTGATTCACTTCCGAATGTCTTCGCGGAAAAAATAGATTACCCGCCGCACGGCGCAGAGGGTGCAGGATTATTCCTCGTGACCTACCATGCGGCGGACGGAAACGCCAATCCAATGCAAGGTCCGACCCGCCGCTTCACCCTGCTCTCACTAACGCGCGTGTAAAACGAAAGGCCGTCCCCGGATGAGGACGGCCTTTGCGATGGTGAAGCGACGACCTACGCGAGCGCAGCCAGCACAGCTTGGCAGGCCGGTCGCGAAAGCGCCTGCCTGGCACTCGCGACGTCCGTCTCGGTTGGCACATTATCGAACCAGCGGAACAGCGAGTAGGGAATCGGTTTGTTTGGGGCGATTGGATAAACCATCATCCAGGGCCCTTCGCGATGCGTGCGCTCACTTAGCGCATTGCCAGACTTATGGGCGCACTCACGAATAACCTCGTTCAATGTCTCGCGCTCTGCGTCCGAGAGCACACTCTCGTTCGCTTACATGCACGCATGATACTCAAACTTGACTTGATCCTGTCCCCAAATAGGAACGTCGCAGCGCTCGACGACTAAGTCTCCTTCAAGTCTTACGAAAAGTTCCTTGTAGTTGTCGAGAACGGGTCCGCGCTCCATCGCGACGTACTGCCCTCCGGAGATACTTCGAAGATACTTCCGGTAATGCCAATAATCGGCGTGCCACAGCATCTTGAGAAGGACAGTCGAGCCCGGACGATTGGGCGCGGCCCCCTCCAGAAGATAGAGAACAGTATTCGCGAATTTAGCGTAGTTGATTTCTGGCGTTTTCATGACTCGCCCCTGGCGAGGGTTGTATCCATAGCATCCGGAATCGCCGGAAT
>JAYVCW010000630.1:0-4391 GCA_043749775.1 Acidobacteriaceae bacterium
TCCCACATCCCCACACCCCCGGCGAAGACTACGGACAATTGTCTAACAAGGCGTTACACTAACAATCCACTTGGTACAAAAGATCGGTCTCGTCATTGCTCCCTGTTCATTGTGGCCGATTTACGACGTTGCATCGCATCCTGACTGCGGGCGGACCTCTTTCATAAATGGCCCTGTCCACCCTTTATAGTTTTCCTGGTCGAGGTTGTTTGTAAGTTTGTCTCGCCGTCACGACGGCAAGGGCAATCCAGGCAAACAGCGGATTAATGATCAGCGCGAGAACCGTCCACCAAACTGCACTTCGCCCGCACTTCTTAGCCCCCTGACCCACAGCTAATGCTAGTAGGACAGCAACGAACAGGATGAGCAATGCGTGAAGTGTCTTCGCTGCGTCCATGTTCATTTGCGCTCCGAGCTTTTTTTAGAGACCAAGGTCTTTTTGCGCCACTCGAACGAGTTCGTCTCTGAATGCAGTTGCTCTTAATCCAAATCCTGTCGGAGTAGGCAGCCCGCCGCGTTGCGACGGTTCGCGTGGGTTGCCTATCTCGGAAATATAGTTTACGAGCTTTGTCCACTCTTCAATCAGGCCGTTTTTTCTGAGGGCTTCTAAGATGAAAATCTTATCCCGAATCGCGCGATTGCCATTGAAGATGCCAATGCCGGGATCGTGGCTGGGATCGTTAGCGACAATAACGTTCGAATTGCTAAAAGCGTAGCGCATCGCTGCGATGCTCTTATCCAACTGGTCAATCAATTCCCGCCACTCCGCTTTCTTGTTGTCGTTTATCCACCTCACTCGCTCGCTGCGCGAGGAAAGCCAGTGCGTCAAAGCCGTTGAGATTAGTGAAGAAAGGCCCGCAATCTCTAAAACGGTTCGCCAGAAAGGAAGGGCGGATTGGGATGCCGAACCTAGGATAGGCAGGATTGTACGCTGCGCAATTTGTGAGTTGAAAAGTTGTGTTCAATAACGTGTTCAACTGGTGCCGATAGTGCTGCTTTACCCTCTAGACCCCACCCTAATCCAATGATCTCACTATGAGCGTGCCTTACGCGGAGGCTTCCTAAGCTGGATGTCGCCAGATCGATCCCGGTCTCCCGCTCCTGCATTCTTTCGCACTGCCAATCCCTTAGGAATTTGTGGGGATTTTACGGGGGCGCGGGCCGGACCCGGCGTCAGTTAGTGTAATGGCGATGTTTCGCCAACTACCCTCTTGAAAGCGCCCCAACTCCACGGCTTTCATTGACTTGCCAGTTTCGCACACGTAAGATTTGCCCCTAATGATCGGCGAGACTATTTCGCACTATCGCATTGTCGAGAAGTTAGGCGGCGGCGGTATGGGCGTTGTTTACAAAGCGGAAGACGTGAACTTACACCGTTTTGTCGCCCTCAAGTTCCTGCCGGATGAAGTCGCCAAGGACCCCCAAGCCCTGGCCAGGTTCCAACGGGAGGCCCAGGCCGCTTCCGCGCTGAACCATCCTAATATCTGCACGATCCATGAAATCGGACAAGAAAACGTACTGCCCTTCATCGTCATGGAGTTTCTGGAGGGCACGACGCTGAAGCACCGCATCGGCGCGCGTCCGATGGAAACCGAGACCATCCTATCGTTAGCCATCGAGATTGCCGACGCACTCGACGCCGCTCACTCGAAAGGGATCGTTCACCGGGATATTAAGCCGGCCAATCTTTTTGTCACGGAACGCGGCCACGCCAAGGTGCTGGATTTCGGACTTGCCAAGGTCACGGCAGGCGCGGGTTCCTCGAGCCCAACTCCGTCAGCAAACACCATGACGCGCACGATCGAGGAACAGCCACTGACCAGTCCGGGAATGACGGTCGGAACGATTTCCTACATGTCGCCCGAACAAGCCAAGAATAAGGAACTCGATGCGCGCACGGATTTGTTTTCGTTTGGAGCGGTTTTGTACGAAATGGCGACGGGGTCGTTGCCTTTCCGCGGAGTAAGCTCGGCGACGATTTTCGAAGCGATCCTCAACCGCGCTCCCGCGCCCGCGATTCGCCTGAACCCCGATCTGCCACCCAAGCTGGAAGACATCATTAATAAGGCATTGGAGAAGGATCGCAATCTGCGCTATCAGGTTGCGGCCGAGATGAGAGCCGACCTGCAGCGCTTGAAGCGGGACACCGATTCCAGCCGGAGCACAGTCCCGGCGGCTGTGGAAGAGGTCTCGCCGCTGGCGGCGCAGACGCCCGCAGTGCCGCAAACCCACATAAGCGGCGGCACGGGAGCGCATTCGCCGGTCACGGGATCGGCGATTCTGTCCGCGAACCCCATGCGGCGCTGGGTCGCAGGAACAGCGGCGGCTGTAATCCTGGTATTGGGTGCGGCCGGCGTTTTTCTGTTCCGCAGCCGAGGCAGCCAGCAGGAGATTTCGTCCATCGCCGTGTTGCCCTTCGTCAATGGCAGCAATGATCCCAACAGCGAATATCTCAGCGACGGCCTCACGGAGGGCCTGATCAACAGTCTTTCCAAGGTGCCGAATCTCTCGGTAATGTCCCGCTCTTCCGTGTTTCATTACAAGGGACGCGATGTCGATCCCCAGGTGGTCGCGCACGACCTGAAAATCGAGGGCGTGGTCACGGGGCGCATCGCCCAGCACGGAGATCAGCTCATCATCAGCGCGGAACTCATCGACGCCCGCACCAATCACAATTTGTGGGGAGATCAATACGACCGGAAGCTTTCCGACGTTCTGGCGGTGCAGGAAGACATTGCTCGCGCAATTTCTTTCAGGCTGCGAGAGCGGTTATCGAGCGAAACGACGAAGCAGGTAGCCAAAAGCGGCACCAACGATTCTGAGGCGTATCAGCTTTATCTGAAAGGCCGCTTCTACTGGGAGAAGCGAACGCCCGAAACCCTGGACAAGGCGCGGGACTACTTCAACCAGGCTATCGAGAAGGATCCCAACTACGCTCTCGCGTATCTGGGGCTGGCCGATTACTACGACGTAATCTCCGACTATGCCCCGGTCCCCTTGAGCGAGCAGGTGCCCAAAGCGCGGGCCGCAGCGCAGAAAGCGCTGGCACTCGATGATACGTTAGCGGAAGCCCATGCCGTCCTGGGCGATGGCTACGCCGCCCAGTGGGAGTGGAGCGCGGCGGAGCGTGAATTCAAACGTGCGCTGGAACTCAACCCAAACTACGCCAACGCTCACAAGCTGTACTGGCTTTATTTGTCATCTCTGGGCCGACATGAAGAAGGGCTTGTCGAAATTAAGAACGCTATCCGACTGGATCCGCTCAATCTTAAATACAACGACAATCTAGGGCAGGAATACGCTATCGGACGGCAGTACGACCTGGCCGTGGAGCAGTTCAAGAAGGTGATTGAAATGGATCCGAGCTTCGCGTCGGTACATGCTGATCTGGCCGGCGCATACCTAGACACGGGCAAGTACGACTTATGGCTGCAGGAATTGGAGAATGGCGCCAGTCTCGCCCACCAGCCGGAGTATGTAGCGATCTACAAGGACGTTGGCAAAGCTTATGCCCGAGCGGGATTGCCCGCGGCACTGCGCGAATGGGCAGACCAGGAGGTAGCACTGAGCAAGCGCCGGTACGAAGATCCCGCCTTCATCGGATTCATTTACGCTAAAGCGGGTGACAAGGATCAGGCATTCTCCTGGCTGGTGAAGGGCTTCAAAGAGAAGTCAGACGCCATTCAATATCTCAAGACCAACCATATGGCAGATGCGTTGCATTCCGATCCCCGCTATGCGGATCTGCTCAAGCGCATGGGCCTGCCACAGTGAAGGGTTCCTGGCTGACGAAAGAAACTGAAACGGACACCTTCGTCGTGAAGGAAGCCTGATGAAGGTTTTGCGGGGGAACGTGGCCCTTAGGACTCACCCAACCTCCACGCGTCCAAGATTCTAGATCATAGACTGTTGTAAACAGGCGATTACACTAATTGAGAATTGAATTGATGGTCGTCCGATGTTGTGGGGCGACTTCGCGAATGCCCCGCCTTTACGTTTGCAGCCCCGCTGAGGGTGTTACATGCAGCCGGTGAGCGTATGATCCTAGTCAGTTCTGCCAATGCAAACTTCTATTTGAATTCTAAGTTAAGTCGTTCCCGACTGATTTAGTAGACTTGGGGGCAACTTTGGGGGCAACTCGGTCCGAATGGGCTGATCTTAGCCCTCTAGAATGGCCGTAAATCTTTGAAAATTATCGAAGCAGATAGGGTCCGGTTGCCTTAAAAGGGCGTTGCTCTACCAACTGAGCTACGCGCTCTCACCCTTTATGTTTATACCCGCTGAAGTGTGGAACGGCAAATCCCCGCGCTGTGGTTGGCGACAATGCAACGATAATTTTTGAGCGCCAAAACGAAAGCGGCAGCGAGAGCCTGGCCTTACAGCTCGCGTAA
>JAYVCW010000631.1:0-2349 GCA_043749775.1 Acidobacteriaceae bacterium
CCGCGCGTCTCCTGTTTGCACGCGGCCATGTTGCAACCGCGGGCAATTCACTAACAGCAGCACCACTGACCTGACCAGTGAAACACTGTCAGGCACAACAGAAAAAAACAAAACCATGAAAAACATCAACAAAAGGTCAAAGACCTTCTACGTAGGCCGAAGCTTGGCGGCACTTGGGCTCACGGCCCTTATCACGCTCGACGCTGCGTGGGCAAATCCAAACAATCGCATCGAGACGGCCGAGCTGCTGGTGCTGAATACATCCCGAGGCGGTCTCCACATTGCAGTACCCGGAGAAAACGATTACTATCGGCTGGACTTTCCATCACCAGGCAGTTTTACGGTGCAGACGGAAGGCTCAACCGATACCTTTGGCTATCTGCTCAATGCAACGGGCGCAGTCCTCGCGTCAAATGACGACATTAACGCCGGGGTAAACAATAACTTCCGGATTACCGCTGACGTTGGACCCGGTAGGTATTATGTGCGCGCGCGCAGCTATGCACAGAGTGGCACAGGGTGGTATTACCTCCGGAACACGTTCACTCCCCGCCCGGCAGCGACCCTCGAAGCGGCAAATGCGATTGCACAAAAATATCAGAGCCTCGGCGAAAACCGGAGCCTTTTCGGCTTACCAAGCCCAGCGGGATTCTGGATGACCCCGGATGGGATTGGCGGTTACCAGCACTACGCCAATGGCGGAGCGATTTACTATACTCGAACGACCGGAGCCTATGAGGTGCATGGAGAAATCCGCGCCAAGTGGGCAAACTTGGGTTCTGAACGCTTCGGCTATCCGACAACCGACGAAACGCCTGTGGTGAGTTCTTACGGCGACAAGGGAGCTTTCAACGAGTTCAAAACCATAGATGGCCGGCCCAGTACAATCCTATGGAGCCCGAAGACTGGTGCACACTGTTTGTATGGAGCAATCCGGGCGGGCTGGTTAGCTCTGAATGCAGAAGCAAAGAGCTTGAGTTACCCTGCTGGCACCCGCCTTGGCTTCCCGATTACTGATGAAATAGACTGGGCGGGAGAACGTGTAAGCGCATTCGAGGGCGGCTATATCTCTTGGTCGCTCCAACGCGGGATCCGGGTTATTTACTACAGCAAGCGCACCTTGGCATTTCCGAATCCGTCCTATGACGTTGCGGCTGACGAAAAGACACCTCCCAAGAAGCCAGAGCCTCCGAAGAAGGAGGAAAAACCGAAGGAACCCGCCTCGGGAGGAGACTGTGTGCAGGTTAAGTGTCCTGATTTGTTCCAACCAGGTTTTAATTGCTGGGTATGCCACTGACGAGCATCTTGTTCTAACTTGGGTGCATCGTCACGAATATCGATTCCAGATGTTAGAAGTGAGCGGTCTCTAGGCACGAACATCGCAGCGCCGGGTCCGGCTCGGAGCCGGGCCCTGCGGACTGTGTTGCAAACCGGTCTTAGCACTATGAAAACCAATCGTTACTACCTTGCTCTTGTCGCCCTTGCGTTGAGCAGCGGAGCTGCATTGCTGTGGGTTCACCAGGATATGTGTGAATCCCTATCCCAGTCCGTTGAATCGGCCGTTGAAACGCCCAGGGCAAGCCCGCCCGCGGAGGATGGCTCGTTCACGGCGCAGTCGGATGAACTCGCAGGGGAGCGCGCCCACGAAGCCATGGATCACGCGGCATCAGAGCGGCGGCGAGAATCCATTCCTGCGGAAGACTCGCGAGCAGAGCTTGCTGTACTCGACCAACTCGCACGCGACATCGCCAACGGACGCGCTCCCGGCGAAGTCTTCGAGGCACTGAGCGCCGATTTTTCCGCCAGCCTGCGGGATGCGGCGGTGCGCATCTTCGCCGGGAAAAGGACTGTGTCTTCCGCGAGCTTCGACACACTGCCTCCATCCTTTGTCGATGTTCTCTCTGCGGTGCTGCGCAAGCAGGCGGACCAGGACGGGCTCTCCCGGGCACTCGATACCGCGTGGCGGGAGACGAGCGATCCCAACGCGCGCCGCCGGCTTGAGAGTCTGGAAATCCCGGGCCTGTACGCCGCGCGCGTTGCGGAGTACGCCGCCGCAGGCGACACCTCGGCTGCGCTGATATACTTGGCCCGCTTCGAGACTTGCGACCACTCTGGAACGCCAGACTACCTCGCCGCCCTTGCGGAACAGCCCGGAATCGACGTCAACGAGCTTTGCACCGCCGCGTGGAATTGGTCCGCCACTTTCCCCATGCTCGCAAACTCGCCCGATCTCACCGGACGCCTGACGGACCCGGCATTTTCCTTCGAGCAACGCATCATCGCCGCATCAATACTCGCCGCCGCCGCACCCGGTGCCGAGACCATCGCCGCACTCGACAAGGCCACCCG
>JAYVCW010000632.1:0-2229 GCA_043749775.1 Acidobacteriaceae bacterium
GATCGTGCCGTAGATATCGAGACGATAGCGCTGACGACTGGGGAACTCGTGCATCGCAGCAATTAAGTACTCCAGCCGTCGATTTAACCCGATGAAGCCAAAGACGATGATTCGATACCAATCCGTGGTTGCGCCCCATCGACGATCAACATCAACCCCAAGCGGCGCAGCAAAGAGAGGCACGTAAGCGACCGGCAAGTCGACCAGCTTTGAGAGCTGAGCACAAGCGTCTTTGGTATGAACGGCAACCCCGACGGCGTTCTCGAGGGCTGCTCCAGTAAGAGGCGCGTCTTCGCAGATTTCATGGATCGTTTTCGTACCCGCCAAAAATGCTTCCGCGAGATCGCGCCCAAGTCCAGGGTGATGAAAGTCCATCATCTGAAGATACTCAGTCCGGCTAATCTGATTTCGCTCGAGAAGTCCCGCGAAGAAATGCTGCAATCCCAGGTCATGAAGGACGACTATTCCAGGGTGTTGCCGACTCACTTGCCAAATAGGACCATGGAACTCCGTTTGATTGCCAAAGTGATATACACTGACGTCGGCGGAGTTTATATTCGACCAAGGTATGGCTTGCGGATCATATCGACGCACTTCCGCCTGATGATTAAGAGTTAGTGACGAGCTAGCCTCATGCACCCATACAGTCACTTCCGCCTTTCCGGATAAGGCCGGAAGGATCGCAGCAGTATCCAGCGCGATGGACGAGGGCGTCGGCGGAACCGGTGAGAACCAATTCAGCTTCATGCCAGTAACTGCTTCACGACTTTTGGCCACGAAAGCCCTAGCTTCTCGTATTGGCGACGGCCCTGACTTCCATACTCCTTTGCTAGAACGCGGACCTGCCAAAGCGAGTCCATAGCCTTCGCAATGCTTTCCGCAGTCGGAGGCACTATAAGCCCGGTTTTTCCCGCCAGCACGAATTCCAATGGGCCACCGGAGTCGTCGCACGTAATTACCGCCTTGGAAGCAAGCATGGCTTCCAAGGTCACATACCCGTAGTCCTCATCCAATGGCGGAAACACGACGGCGAGCGAATGGGCATAGGTATCTCGTTTCTGCGATTCAGTGAGGAAGCCTAACCATTCCAACCGTTGTCCTAGTCCGAGCTTTTTCGCTAGAACGGCAAGCCCCTCTCCATAAGGCGGACTATCCGCGACACCTGAAAACCTGATCCGCACCGGATTACGCGTCAGCGCAAGCGCCTTGATTACGAGGTCCTGCCGCTTATTCGCTGCGAGCCGACTCGGGAAAAAGAAGTAGTCTTCTGCTTCATCCGCACAGTAAAAGGCAGTGGCGTTTGCGGGCGGGTGGTATAACGGAACCGAATCAATTTCCGAGCAGTTTCGCAGACGCTTACTTACATTTTCGGAAAGGGTGAAGATAGCTCGTGCGTCCTCAGAGATCTGACGATCGGCCCGTTGAATGATATCACGTACGAGCTGTCCCCTCGGAGCGTTTCGCAGCCCGCCCAAGGAATGCTTCCAGAGGTCGTAGGCTGAGCGATGTTGATGCATTAACCAGATAACCTTGTGCGGGTGCGGAATTAGATAAGCTGGGAATTTCAAGGCAATCAGCCGATCAATTGCTACCGCATGAATATTGCTTAGATCCATCAACCCACAGGCAAGCATCTGGTCAGGAATGCGCTCTGGCTCATCGGCATTGAAAGGAATCGAAATCAGGTCGGCCTCATGACCTTCAGCGATGAGCGCTTTGACCAGCTCGTCCGCGAGAACCTCAGCTCCTCCGTGAACGAAAGGCGTCCGAACGGTTGCAACGATTATGCGCATGAGTCGTTAGCGCTGCTCGGGCCATGACTGGGTAGTTTCGGAGTAACAGGAGTAGCCCTACCGCCAGGTACGCGGCGGGCCTGGCTACGAAGATCGTTCATCATCCTGCGCAAGTCACTGAGCTCCTCCATCATCTCCCGGTTTTGAACCGCCAAGTGATAGACCGCTTCGATAAGACTATCATTTACCGCACCTTGATTCCGGAAAAGACGACGAAATGGCTTCACCAGCTTGACGAAAGTTTTCGAGCGCGCTCGGTGAAGCGACGACTGGATCCGGGCGGCGTGAGAAATGTCAGTCACAGAAATGGTCACCGGGTTAGAAGGACGGTTAAGACCGGGACGCCATGACTTTGAATCCGCAGCACTGCAGATCCATGTTGCTATCTGCTCTTCAGGAACAGTCCGGGTTCGGTGGTTGCTTAATGTCATGGCGA
>JAYVCW010000633.1:0-2146 GCA_043749775.1 Acidobacteriaceae bacterium
GATTGACGGTCACGCCAATTATTTGTTGCGCGAGCTTTCGCCGGAGAATCCGGTTGACGGGCTTCATTCCGTCGCGATGTTTGTTCTCACGTTGATTGATGAAGCCTTGCTCGGCGACCCGCGCGCGATTGTCGTGATCGTTTCATTGTTGCTCATGGAGGATATCAAAGTCGGAAACGAAGATTGGCCGTTCAAGGAGCGCTTTCTGAGGGAGCAAGGAAAGAAGCTGTTGCATCGCGCGAATTTGGTCGGGTTGTATGTGAAGCGAATGCGGGATGCACCGATCATCATAGACGGTTAACTATTTACCAAAACAAAGCTCTTGATTTTTTGTGGAATAGGCCTAAATACTGAAAAGGTTCATACGTTCGAAGCCAATGAGGGCAGAACGCAAATGAACTTATGTGCATAAACGGGAGGGTAAACCCCGTGGCAATTCTCATAACGATCCAAGGCGAAGTCAAAACCCGAGGAAACGTTTGTCGCGTGATACGCCGCTCAAATGGCGACATGCTCGGGTATTTCAGCCCGAACGATATGTCAGTCTGGCAAGATTGCCCTTACGATCCGCTTCCCTATCGCACAGTCTTCAAACCCGATGGTGCGACGCTATGCAATTGGCTGAAGTTCAAGGAGCAGATGCACAGATTGAATGGGCGCAAGCTTAGCGACCTCCATATGCCGGCATTCATTCGCGATGAAGCCAACTTTCTGACTGTGGAGTAAGCGTTGTGCGCGAGAAGACCCTTCATGCTCTGATCATCGATTATCTCGACAAGAATCCGCTCGCGTCATTGATTGATGACGTATTGATCAATCTCGACAGCGCGCGAGAATTTGCGGCGGATATGCGCGCGGCGGAGTGTTTTGACTTCGGCGACCTTCACCTTGAGCCGGCTGAGGCTGGTATAACGGAAGACGGCGACAAGCTCGCCTTTCACGCGCCTAAGCTAACGCCCGACGAACTTGGGTTTTGGCATGAAGGGTTGATTCCGCTTCCGGCTCCTATTTGCTGGTATGAGATAAAAATCAATGCAATCAAGTCCGGCCTCTTGGTCAAGAAGGACGGCGAGCGCACGTTGACGCAGCGCGTTGAGTATCAACCCGGAACGAAGACCTTTGCGCCTAAGGTCATTGCTGATGGTATGTGGACGTACATCGAACTGCCAGACAACGCGACACGGTTCCATTCAGTCAACGAAAAAGCTTTGAGCGCGATGGCGACGCTAGTTGGCGAGAAAGCCGCGTTCGTCGCTATGAGCTATGCAGTCAACCCGTTTCTCATGATTTATTTGACGCTCATGATAAATTCCCAAACAACTGACGTGCGCAAGGTCATGCCGGACGCGGGAACGAATAGACTCCGGCGACTTCGCGGGAAGACGCCAATCAACGGGCATACAATCGTCACGATTGTTCCGAAACGCTTCATCGTCGAAACGCCGAACGGCGAGCATAAAGTCGGTTCGCACAAGAGGTTGCACTGGCGGCGCTCGCATATCCGCGTGCTGAGGCGTGATCAGCCGACCGAAAAGAAAATAGTAATTCCGCGCTTCCTTGTCGGGCGGCGGGAACTTGGCGAAGTGACGCATGAATATCGAGTAAGGGCGTCATGAGTGTGTATCGAAAACACGGTTGTCGGTTTTGGGAGTATGATTTTCAACGCGGTTGCGTTCGTTATACCGGCTCGACTCGGAGCGAGAATCGTATGTTGGCGCAGAACCGGTGCGGGGCTTTGCTCAAGGATCAAGACTTGGGCGCTGGCGGGCCTCCTAGAGGGCTTGGCGAGCATTAACCCGGCGAAGTTAACTGTCATTCATGTTGCTGCGCGACATAGTTACAATTTTAGGTATTATGGAGGCATTCGCCCTGTAACCGGAGTGTGCGCTATGATCGAATTTCTTATCTCCTTGATCGGCATTTCCGGCATTCTGGCCTTGTGCTTTTATGTCGATATGCATGAGCGGCTTGCTGAAGCCGAGGTTCGTTTGGAATTTGTTCGCGATTCCATTCTTGTGTTGAGACGATCTTTCCCGGTAAACGGGGCTCAAGCGTTCATTCAAGCTATTCGCGCCACTCAACAGAATGAACCTGTCATCGCGCGAATTGAAGACCCGGCTGAATCGTTGAACGTCTTTCTCAACAA
>JAYVCW010000634.1:0-3620 GCA_043749775.1 Acidobacteriaceae bacterium
CTACGAAGGCTAGCGCCACAACGATTTTAGCCTTCAGTCGTGGTAGGCGGAATCGAACGGCGATTGTCATTAATGTTCTTATTGCATCTCCGTCGGACGTAAGCAAAGATAGGGACGTCGTAACTAACGTGATCTACGTATGGAATGCTGCGCATTACGAGACCACAGGCATCATGTTGTGGGAAGCCCACTCGTTCCCGGGGTCCCGGGATAGGCCGCAGGCACTAATCAACAAACAAATCATTGATAAAGGCGATTTCCTAATCGGGATTTTTGGATGCCGCTTGGGTTCGTCAACAGCCCAGCCCCGCGGATGTGCCGCGTCCGAATATTTTCACCGCCGCTTCGTTTCCGGTCGGCTTATGATTAACAAGAGTTACACGGAGAGACGATGGATGCACGGCGCCATTGGGAGAATATCTATGGCAAAAAGGCCGCGGACGCGGTCAGCTGGTACCGTCGGCACCTTGAAACCTCGCTCGAACTTATAGATCGTGCCGCGCCCGAGTACTCTGCGTCCTTAATCGACATCGGAGGTGGCGAGTCCACTCTCGTCGACGACCTGCTTGCTCGCGGGTACCAGAACATCAGTGTCCTTGATATTTCGCAGACTGCCATCGATGCAAACAAGAAGCGGCTGGGCCCTGCGTCGGAACATATCCATTGGCTCGTCGCTGACATCACGAAAACTACGCACTAGTCCTGCGCCTGGGATGTGTGGCACGACCGTGCAGTGTTCCACTTTCTGACATCGTCGGAAGAGTGCGTTGCATATGTTCGCCAAGTAGCCAAACGCGGTCAAGGCCGGAGGTCATGCACCTTCGGACTTGAGGGGCCCACGAAGTGCAGCGGTCTGGACGTGATTCGCTATGACGCCAAGTCTTTGCACCGCGAGTTTGGCGTACGTTTTCGCCTGTTGGAACACTCTACGGAATTGCATCGCACACCGTTCGATACAATCCAGCAGTTTCTTTATTGTTTCTGCAGGGTAGAGTGAAAGCAATCCTCAAAATCAACCTACGAGGATTGCTTTACGAAATTCCTCTGCGCCTGGGCAGCCGGGCGCGTAGCTCCGCGCTAATAGCGTCATGGCTCTACCCGATTGATCATAAAGCTGGACATTCCGTTGAAAAATTTCCGAAGGATTAGCTCGGCTTCGGCCGGCAACGCAGCTTCCCCAAAAGCACTATCCATCAAGCGCACCCATCGGTCGCGGGCAGCCTGATTTATATGGAACGGAGAATGCCGCGCGCGGAGGCGTGGATGGCCTCTTTGTTCGATGTAAGTCTGCGGCCCTCCGAACCGGCCGATCAGGAAATCTCGAAGGCGATGCTCGGCACCTTGAAGATCCGTAGCCGGGTACATGGGTCCCAGAAGGTCGTCTTGCGGTACTTGTCGATAAAAGGCGGCGACCAAGCGTGTGAAACCTTCCGTACCAACCATGGAATAAACTTCGAGTTCCTGCATGTTCTTTTGCACTCTCCTGATCGAACTGTTTCGCTATCAATTCCTGACGAAGTTGCCGAGTCTCATCACCGGGGGTGCTTCAACACAGCGCAGAAGACCTTCATTGAACGACACCAGTTCCGTGACGACTTAGCTGCCACTTTTCCCTCTTCCTGGGGCACTCACAACCCCAAATTTGGAGTGGACTACAACAATGTTTTGGTGAAATCGTTCCTGGAGTTTGCCTCTCGGGGCCAGTTTAATTTTCCATGCAGCCCTCAGCCAGACTAATGCTGACTTGGCATTCTTCTCAATTGGTAATTTCGAGTTTCCAAACTACAGAGACAATCTCTGGGGGTCTATTCGCAGGACGACTGGAAGGTAAACCAGTCCTTTTTAACCGACGAAACGGCGCGCTGGCTGGTCCTGCACAAGGTCCGGGCGATCGCAAGCAACACTCCAGGTGTTGAAAATTTCAAGCGGGGCGTGGCTCAGCACTGGACGGAACCCCAGAATCAGAAAGTGGCCTGGCCGGTGCACAAGATCCTGCTATCGAATAAAATTCCAATCATCGAGGGACTTACGAACCTGGAAAGCTTACTCGGGCATCGGTTTGAGTTCATCACCCTACCCTTAAAGCTTTCTGGCGCCGATGGCTCGCCCATACGTGCCATTGCGATCCTTCAATAAGCGTCGATGCCGCCGGCGTGCGTCCCGGAATTAAGGTTTAACTTCCGCATCAGCCTGCAGGCGTGCAGAGAGAAAGCACCGTAGTGAGTAAAGTACTGGTAATGCATCTGTCGCCGCCCAAAAAATGCCCGGCCGAAGCCAGACGTTGATGAACGGGTGCCAAATCTAGTTGCGGCTGTCAAAACGATGATCGCAAGATCGACAATTTGCCGCCGCTTCAATGGTCCAGTAAACATGAGTCACAGTCCTCGACCCATCGGAGTTAGATCGCTCATATGTCGTGCTGCGCCCGGTCTCGGATTGTCTGATCAATTGACCCCAAGTGTTCGGATCGTTGGTAACTTCGGAAGTGCCCGTCAGCGCAGCGGCACCAGCGATGGTGGTAGTACTGTCTAGGTGCGAGTAGATCGTCGACAACTCGCCATAGTCGTGTCGGTTCGGATGTGTGCTAAGGGTACTTGCTGAGTTCGAGCCCGTATTTGAGAAGTAATCCATACAGGTATTCAGCGAGCTACCGTCGGTGGACTGGTGGTCTAGGCCGAAGGTGTGCCCGATCTCCTGACAAACTACGTGCTGCTTCTCGTTCGGGTTGTTGTATGCGGGCGTGTTGAAGTACGTGTCGTTCATCTTGGCCGAGCCTTGTGTGATGTGCTTTGTACCGCTGGCGAGGTTAATAGAAGCCAGCCCCAGCCAACCATTATTGCCGTAGGTGTTGTTACAAACCTGAACGGTTCCGGCCACCATTGGGCATTGTTTACTTGCTGTGCTGATATGCGGAGCAAGATTCATGACCGTAGAGCTGTTCCAGTCCGACACCGCAGTGTTGAAGTGGGTAGGCCAACCATTGTTCATGTTGTTAGCGATCTTTACAGTGAATGGGTTAGCGGTGCGCGCCCAATGATAGCCGCCCCATGAGTGCGTCGCCAAAAGCGGTGTTGCAATGATCATCGTGGCAACAAGTGCAAAAAACACGTTGCGAAAATGGAAAATTTTCATATTCCTCAAGACTCCGATGCGGCTTGTAAAGCACCATCCACTTAAGATGGACGAAGAAGGTACGTACTATCGAATATGAGAGACAAGCGTTACAAGCGCTAATATATCTAAGTTCCTCCTATTTTAAAAAATCCTTAGTTCCTTAAAGGGCGTCTGCAATCCCGTTAATTTTTCCGCTTGACCTTGGCATCCGTTCCGGCCAATCTTTTCGATTTCGCGAACGCGAGTCCCAGACACTACCTAATTCGACTTAGCGGTCCGCACAAGAACACCAATTTCCCCCATCCCCGAGCTTCAGTACAATCGCCATGGTGTCAGAATCCACATTCACTCCTGGTCAAACGCTCGCAAAGGTCCCGATCTTTTCCGGGCTGACGGAGATCGAATTAAGTTTTCTTGCGCATCGTGCGGTACAGCGTCACTACTTAACAGGCGAAAGCGTATTTGGCGAGGGTGAGCCTTGTTCTGGGCTCTATATCGTCGAGTCC
>JAYVCW010000635.1:0-2420 GCA_043749775.1 Acidobacteriaceae bacterium
CGATACTTCGCTGCCAGAGCGCAGCCATGGAAACAAGGAGTGCAAAAAGATAAATGATCGTCTGCGCCACACAATGCAACCCACTGGTAGGCGGTCGACCTCTCTTCCGTGTACTCCGATGATCCTCCCTCGCCCGACTGCGAAGCGGCGGTACTAAAATCATGCCATGCCTCCAAAGGGCGACCGAAGCAAACGTCGTCGGCCGCGAAAGGGATTCCCCCATCCCGTCACCGGATACTTGAACGCTTCCACTCACGAGATGGTGTCCAAAGCTGCGGAGCGAGCCGGTGAGAGCATAAGTACCTTTGTAGCGCGTGCCGTTCAGGAACGCGCCGATGCAGTCCTCAAGGCCAAACAGCAGGATAAGTAATCGAAGTGAAGCTCCAAAACACCGCCACATCTAAGTTCAATTAATGGTGTCTAATAGTGTATTATATACTATAACATCGAAGTCCGCGACGTGACATGACCGGGACAATTTGTACCAGGTGGAATGAGAGAGAATCCACTTGGAGGAAAAGCGGGTCATGCCAATCAAGAGGTACAAGCCAGAGGAGATCGTGACGATGCTGCGACAGATTGAAGTCAGCATTGCAAACGGAAAAACTACTCCACAAGCCTGCAAAGAAGCCGAGATCACCATCCAGACGTTCTACCGCTGGCGGAAAGAATACGGTGGTTTGAAGATGGACCAGGCGAAGCGGATGAAAGAACTGGAAAAGGAGAACGGCAAGTTGAAGCGGCTGGTCGCGGAGCTGGCGTTAGACAAACAGATCTTAAAGGATATTGCGGAGGGAAACTTCTAAGCCCGGAGCGACGTCGGTGCGCCGTGGAGCATGCCCGCGAGGAGTATGAAGTGAGTGAGCGGCGGGCGTGTCGAGTGGTGAGGCAATGGCGCGGAACGCAACGCTATCTGCCGCTGCGGCGCACGGACGAAGATCAGTTGACGCAAGCGATTCTGGCCCTGGCGGTGAAGTATGGGCGGTACGGCTATCGGCGTATCACGGCGCTGTTGCGGAATGCGGGATGGCCGGTGGGGAAGGATCGAGTGCAGCGGATCTGGCGACGCGAAGGGCTGAAGGTGCCGCAGAAGCAGCGGCCACGAGGACGGTTGTGGCTTGGGGACGGCTCGTGTGTGCGGTTGCGCCCGGAGCGGGCGAATCATGTGTGGAGCTACGACTTTGTGAAGGCAATGACACACGATGGACGAGCGCTACGCATACTGGTGGTGATCGACGAGTACACGCGGGAATGTTTGGTGTTGCGGGTGGCGCGGCGCTTGGGGAGTTTGCAGGTGATCGAGACGTTGGCGGATGTAATGTTGGTGCGCGGGATACCGGAGCACATACGTTCAGACAATGGGCCGGAGTTCATTGCTAAGGAGTTGCGGAGGTGGCTGGGGAAAGTGGGCACGAGGACGTTGTACATCGAACCTGGGAGTCCATGGGAGAACGGGTACTGTGAGAGTTTCAACGGAAAGCTGCGCGATGAGTTCTTGAACGGCGAGATCTTTTACTCGCTGAAGGAGGCACAGATTCTGACCGAGAGGTGGCGCGTGGAATACAACACGGAGCGGCCGCACTCGGCGCTGGGCTACAGGCCGCCGGCACCGCAAGCTATCTTGCCGAAACAACAGGGGCATGGAGATATGGAAAACGCTCCGCGTTTCCCACATCCCCACACCCCCGGCGAAGACTACGGACAATTGTCTAACAAGGCGTTACACTAACAATCCACTTGGTACAAAAGATCGGTCTCGTCATTACATCGGAACCGATCAGAACCGCAATTTTCGGCTCGAAGGAGATCAGCTGATTCTCTCGGACGAGGAGACACCGCCCGGCGGCGAGCGGCGTCGGTACCAGATCACATGGGAGCGGGTCAAGAAAGAGACTCAGTAAACGGCGGCAGGTGTGGATGCGTACAGCTGATGCTGTGATGTATGTTAGCAGCCGAGTCGCGGCAAGAGCAGCGGTTTACGGCTTATCCCAAGAAATCGTGATTCCGGAAGGATAGTCGGCAATTCAAAAACGATTTGTCAATCGGTGAAACATCGCCTTTTACACTCAGTCACTAGGTCAAAACGTGTTAACGCCTGGGCTACAACAACTATCGCTAGAGAGTGACCAGCAGGCCAGACTTCTCCAGTTATTGCCGTTTCGGCCTATCCCGTTTTTGCTTCTTTCAGAATAGGGATGTCTGTTCGTTCCAAAGGGCACAGATGTATTCACTGCGGCAGGCCCATGCGCTTGAGCAGGTCGATGTAGCGCCGGTCGGAGTGAACAGATTCAAGATAAGGTTCGACCTTTAGATATTCCATGCGCGACGCCCGCTCCGCATAACCCTTTTCCAGCCACTCGAAGGTATGGTCGCGATCTCCCATCAATCCGTAATAACGCGCCACGTCGTTGGGTGAGACG